>CADAKE010000055.1:0-13675 GCA_902788445.1 uncultured Eubacteriales bacterium | reverse complement strand
CGAGTTTCAGCCCCACCCTCACGGCGAAATAGCACCACTGTGACGGAGAAATAGCACCATCATCGCGGTGAAATAGCGCCACAGAACAGCTTGACAACTACTCTCTTTTACGCAATCATCGCATTCCTTGTTTTAGCAAAGATACTTGATGCGACCCATGCGATTGATAAAAGGCTTGAAAGTCAACGCCATTTGGGGAGGAAATGAAGATTTATCTTTTACCGAATGAGACCCCATTCAGCGAACTTCTCAAATCCGCCGACCTCCTGAATATAATCGCGGGCCAGCTCGACCAGCGCGCCGAAGGGAATGCCGTCCACGGTGCGGTCACCGATGGCGCAGGAGATTTCCACGGGAGTGTCGGTGGCCTGGGCCTTGAGCCAGGTGTAGATGTTCACGGTCACGTCCGCCTTGGACAGATCCTTTCCATGCAACCAGCCGCCAGTGACGGAATCGCCCATGTCGCTGCCGAGCTTCCGGTTGGTGGCGCCGGTGTCCACGTTGGAGCCGACTTTCCAATCGCCCAGGGGGTTGATCTCGGCGCATGGGTACAGCCGCCGGAGGTCTTCCGTCCGGGCATTGCTCTGGCAGAGGATCAGGCGGCCATCATCCAGAATGTACTTGCCGTCAGCACGATAGCAATCATAAATGCGACGGGCCACACGGCAGAGCTGCTTCTGTTCCAGCGTCACGGGCATAGGCGACCATATCGTCGTGCATCCGTACCGAGGAGTTACAAGAGCCGCCATAGAAGTTCAATCGAATGTGAACATCCTCGGTGTGATCCTTGTTCTCCGCGTACAGGAGGCCGTGAAGGGCGTCCGGGGTAATCTCGTCCCCAAACACCACTTCATCGTCGATATAGCCGTTCAGCATGATTTCTCTCAAGGGGTATCACCTCTTTTGAAAGTCCAGAAACATGATTTTTCTGGATTGGTAGTGTAGTTGGAACCAAAGCGTCATTTTTCCGTTTTCCCTTTCTGCGTGGAGGCAATATCACATGCCTGCATAGCCAGGGAAATGGGGATCATGTTGCCGTTCACCAGATAGGCATCGCCGCCTTCCTCTTTGGGGATGGGGTTCATGTTCTCCAGATCACGGATGTCGTTGGCGTTGAGCCAGCCGTTCTGTCTGCCAATGGCGTAGCCTTCCATGCGCTCCTTATAGGAACCGCGCATCAGGCCGCCCAGATTGAACTGGGAATAGAAACGCCTGCCAGAGGGGGGCCCTCCCTTCTCCTGATCGGTGAAGAGGCTGCGGTGCCGCCCAGATTGAACTGGGAATAGAAACGCCTGCCAGAGGGGGGCCCTCCCTTCTCCTGATCGGTGAAGAGGCTGCGGTTGATGGCCTGCTCAATGCGCACCAGCCAGGGCCGGATGCAGTGGACGGCGAAGTCAATCGACTGATGCTCGATGTTGGAGAAGGTGGCATGCTCCAGATCTCCGATCATGTGCGGCGGTACCCGGTAGATGCGGCAGATCTCCGATACCTGGAACTTTCTTGTTTCCAAGAACTGCGCCTCATTATTGGGCATACTGATTCTGGTGAAGGTCATGCCCTCCTCAAGGATGGCCACACGATTGGAATTGGAGGAGCCGCCATAGGCTTCCATCCAGCTTTCCCGCAGCGCCTTGGGGTTCTTTACAGTGTTGGGATGGGTGAGGATGTGGGGTTCTTTACAGTGTTGGGATGGGTGAGGATGCCGGACGGGGTTGCGCCATTGGAGAAGAACTTGGAACCGAATTCCTCGGCGGCGATGGACAGGCCGACAGCGTTTCGCTCCACGGCGATGGGCGAATACCCCATAATACCGTCAAAGCCCAGACCGGGGATGTGAAGCACGTCTTCCGGGCGGAGCTTCACCGTCTGGCCGTTGGTGGTGGAGTAGGTGTAGGTGAGGTTTCCCTTATCGTCCCTGTCCACCTCCATGCGGTCCGGCAAAAGCGGGTACAGGCCGATGATGTTGCCACGGCCCGCCCGGAGGATCTGACTGTAGGAATTGCCCCACAGGAGCAGATGGGTGAGCATGGCCTCCCGCCAGACAAAGGACGTCATTTCTGGGTTCGGCTCATCATGCAGGATGCGATAGAGCGGATGATTCAGCGCTTTCTGGCTGCCGGACTTGTCCTGCTCGAAAACGGCAAACGGCAGGCTGGCCACGGTCTCGGCGATCACACGGACGCAGGCGTAAACCGTGGATACCTGGATGGCTGTCCGTGCGTTGACCAACTTGCCGGAACCACTGGTGCCGAAGGAGAAGGTGGTGGCTGCGCTGACGGCATCCGTGGGCTTGTACCTGGCGCGGAACAGGAAAAGGAAGGGATTCTTCATGATGGCCTCCTGTAATAATTGGTAGAAAGGACCACTACTGAACAATTTGCTGAAATGGCCGCAAAGTTTTCAGTAGGTGAGGTTATCAGTTATTTGAGTGAAAAATAACTGGATAAAAGAACAAAATAATGGTATACTTGAATCAGTTCTGCGGGGAGGTGAGTCAGGTGGCCCGATACAATCTTTTCAATGATGACGTTCAAGTTGCGGCATTCTCTGTCCACAACTCTGTCATCGATTCCTTCACGCCGCAAAAGCCGGAACTGCTCCCTATGCAGATCCGCCAAGCTACCGCAGATGGTTTTTCTTCATGGCTTCGTGAGAGAGCTGTCGATTTGAACAGCGTGCAGCATCGAAACCTGATGAATGAACTGATCGGAAGTCGAGACAAAACCACGCTGGCTCTCCGAACTCATATGTTCAGCATTTCCGATACGTTCACATGTTTTGAAGAAGGAGAGTTCACTCCCAGGCTTCAGCTGTGCCAGCCGGAAGATCAAAACGCTGTAAGCGATTTTATCCTGGTTTCCAGCGACACGAGCTTGAGAAAACTGCGGGTAGCTACACCGAATGCTTCTACGGATGGGAGCTTTACCAAAACATGGAAGTTCGAGGATGGAGCGTGGTGGCTTTATAAACTCCAGTCCAGTGCAGCTACAGAAGCGGAGGTTGAGATCAGCCGCGTTCTGCGTAACATCGGATGGGACGCCGCGGAGTATGACTATGTGGGACGGTATCGCAAACGGGTGCGTACCCGCAATTTCCTACAGCCCCATGAGTTTTTTGAGCCCTACGATTCCTTCCGTTTTCGATTCGACGACCCGAGTGACGATAATGATGTGATCAATAAGAACATCGCCTCCTTGGGAACTGACTTTGAAAAAGCGTGGAAGCGTATCCTGCTGGCTGATGCGGTATTCGTCAACACGGATCGTCACATGAGAAACTTCGGTGTGATTCGTTCCTCGGTGACTGGCGAAGTGCTGCGGCTGGCGCCGAATTTTGACAATAACCAGGCTTACCTTGCCAATCCCAGCGGAACGTACTCAGAAGGGATGCTGAGGATGTACATGAAGCAGGCAGAGGGCGAGGACTATGTCAGCCTGAAACAACTGAGTGAGGAGCTGCCATTGCACCCTTACCTCAAACAGGCGTATGAGGCATGTCTGGCATATCTGAAATGAGGAGTTGACGGTCAGAGCCCTTTTCCGGTTTTTTCGTCGTGATGCCTTTTGCATAGTGGCTGCCAATTGCTCTGATCCCAAAATAGCTTTTGATCACCCCGGTGCGGTACGATATGATCGACTACCGTCGCCGGGGTTATTTTTTTCTCTTCCAGGCACTTCACGCACAGCGGATGAAGCTGGAGGTACAGTTTCCGGGCTTCTCGCCAGCGGCTGTCATATCCCACGGGCAGCAGCGCCGCCGCGGAGCGATTCGGGGGACCGTTTCTTTCGGTGCTCAAGCACAATTGAACAGGAAAAAGAGCGAAAAAAGCAGTTGACTTTTTTTCCATTCTCTGCTAAACTACATCCAATCGCATACCAAAGGCGATGACGAAGAGGGCAGGATTTTGAGCCGTCTGAAAGAGAGCCGGGGAAGCTGAAAACCGGCGACGGCAGAAATCCAGGATGTGGCTTCCGAGCCGAACGCCAGAACGGGCAACTAAGTAGGGTGTTCCGTAACCGCCGCGTCAGGGCGGAGGGCTTCATGAGAGCCCATGAGCGGCGCTTTGAAAAAGCGCAATTTGAGTGGTACCGCGAGCTGAAAACGCAATCAGCCCGTCTCAAAGAAAACACTTTGGGGCGGGTTATTTATGTGGTTTTAGTTCCAAGTTTCAAGTTCTAAGTTCCAAGCGTTTTATGATCACAATTCTGCTTGGAACTTGGAACTGAGAACTTAGAACTGATCACGAATCCTGCCCGAAATCAGAAGGAGGATAAACAACATGCCCAGCGCACCCCAGGCCCCCGCCATGCTGCGGGATGTGGCCGCCCGTATCCGCGAAATGAAGGAAATTTCCGGGTTCACCACCGCGGAGCTGGCCCGCATGACGGGCTTCAGCGAAAGCGACGTGAGCCAGTACGAAACCGGCACGGTGGAAATGCCGTTCTCGTTTGTGCATAAATGCGCCATCGCTTTCGGCGTGGACATTGTGGATTTGATCGAGGGCACCAGCCCCCGCCTGTCCAACTATACCATCACCCGCCATGGCGAAGGCGAAGTGGTCACGGACATCGAGGGCATCAAGATGCAGAACCTGGCCCCCCTGTTCCGCAAGCGCATCGTGGAGCCGTACCTGACCCGCTATTCCTATGACCCGAAATTGCAGGCCGCCCCGATTGAAACGGTCAGCCATCCCGGCCAGGAATTTGACTACATCCTTTCCGGTGTACTGCGGGCCCAGATCGGCGAACACACGGAGACCCTGCGCCCCGGCGACTCCATCTTCTTTGACTCCTCCACCCCTCACGGCCTGATCGCCGCCGAGGGCCAGGACTGCGTGTTCCTGGCGGTGGTCATTCCGGGCGAAGAAACGGAATACAACCCCCACATCCACGAATCCGCCGCGCCCGCGCCGATCCACGAGGAGACCATCGCCGACCGGTATATCACCACCACGGTGAACAGCGTCGGCACGCCGACGTCCATCCAGTACCGCAACATCGACCATTTCAATTTTGCTTTCGATATCATGGACGAGCTGGCCCATGAGCACCCCGACCAGATGGCCATGCTGCACCTGGATATCAATAAGAAGGAACGCCGCTTCACCTTCGAGGACTTCCGCAAAATGTCCAACCGCGCCGCCAACTATTACAAGGCGCTGGGCATCAAGAAGGGCGACAGGATCATGCTGGTGCTCAGGCGGCAGTATCACTTCTGGATCACCATGCTGGCCATGGAAAAGCTGGGCGCGGTGGTGATTCCGGCCACCGATCAGCTGCTTTGCAAGGACTACATTTACCGCTTCCAGACTGGCGAGGTCAGCGGCGTGATCTGCACCAGCCACGGCCAGGCGGCGGGCGAAATCGAAAAGGCGCTGCCCGAATGCCCCAACGTGAAGCATCTCATTTACTGCGGCGGCAAGCGCGAGGGCTGGCACGACTTTGACACCGAATACGCCGATTATTCCTCCCACTTCGAGCGGGCGGACGACGCGCCTTGCGGCGACGACCCCATGCTCATGTTCTTCACCTCCGGCACCACGGGCTATCCCAAGCTGGTGTGCCACAGCCACAAGTACCCCCTGGGCCACTACATCACGGCCAAATACTGGCACAACGTGATTCCCGGCAAGCTGCACCTGACCATCTCCGACACCGGCTGGGCGAAAGCCTGCTGGGGCAAAATCTTCGGCCAGTGGCTGTGCGAGGCGGCGATCTTCGTCTATGACTTTGACCGCTTCCACGCGGGCGACATCCTGCCGCTGTTCAAGGAATACGACATCAAGACGTTCTGCGCGCCGCCCACCATGTACCGGATGCTGATCAAGGAAGATTTGAGCAAGTACGACCTGTCCTCCATCGTCCACGCTTCCATCGCGGGCGAAGCGCTGAACCCCGAGGTGTTCCAGAAGTTCAAGGAAGCGACCGGTCTCTCCATCATGGAGGGCTTCGGCCAGAGCGAAACCGCCATTATCATCGGCAACCTCACCGGTATGGTGCCCAAGCCCGGCTCCATGGGCAAGCCCGTGCCGCTGTATGACGTCGATCTGGTCGACCACGACGGCAAGCCCGTGCCCATTGGCGAGGTGGGCGAAATCGTGATCCGCACCGATCACGGCCCCGCCTGCGGCCTGCTGACCGGCTACTATGGCAGCACCGACCGCAACGTGAACGGCAACTGGCACGACGACCTCTACCACACCGGCGACACCGCCTGGAAGGACGAGGACGGCTACTACTGGTACGTGGGCCGCGTGGACGACCTGATCAAATCCTCCGGCTACCGCATCGGGCCGTTTGAAATTGAGTCCGTTATTATGGAATTGCCCTACGTGCTGGAGTGCGGCGTCTCCGCCGCGCCTGATCCCGTGCGCGGCCAGGTGGTCAAGGCCAGCATCGTGCTGGTGAAGGGCAAGGAAGGCACCGAGGAACTTAAGAAGGAAATCCAAAGCTACGTGAAGCAGCGCACCGCGCCTTACAAGTATCCCCGCATCGTGGTGTTCAAGGATGAACTGCCCAAGACCACCAGCGGCAAAATCCAGCGGGCTTTGCTGTAAACAGAAGAAATACATTATTTGCGGGTTGACATTTTTCGCGCGCAGGTTGATAATGAAAAAAGCACTTCCGGTCAGGAAGGGAAAGGGGAGAGGGCCTATGAAACGCATGATCGTGATCGCCGGGCACTACGGCAGCGGAAAGACGGAATTAGCGGTGAGCCTGGCGCTGGAGATGGCAAAGTCTCCCCGGCGGGAATACGAACGGCTGGCTGTCGTTGACCTGGACGTAGCGAACCCTTACTTCCGTTCCCGCGAACGGATGGATTTGCTGGAAGCAAACGGTGTTAAACTGTACGCCGACGTGTACCATTCCACCGGAGCCACCGCCGAACTCCCCGCCCTGACCGCCGCCCTTCGCGCGCCGCTGGAGGACGAAGGCTGCCAGACCATCATTGACCTCGGCGGCAACGACGCGGGAGCCCGGGTGCTGCGCCAGTTTGGCAAATACTTTGAGGGAAACGATCATGAACTGTGGGCGGTGGTGAACTTCCGTCGCTATGAAACCCGCGATATTGATTCTTCCCGCGAGCATGTGGAAGCGATTCAGCAGGAACTGCAAATCCCCGTCACCGGCCTGGTGAACAATACCCACCTGCTCAGAGAAACCACGGCGGAGATTATCCGGGAAGGTCATGAAAAGGCGGAAGTGCTCTCCAAAGAAATGAGCATTCCTTTACTGTTTACCTGTTATCCCGCGGGCATCATTGCCCCGGAGGCGATTGCGGACATTGCCCCGCTGCGTCCCCTGGGCCTGTATATGCGGCCCGCCTACTTAGATAAATAATAACGGTAATAATAAAATGCAAAAAGATAGGAAATAGGAGAGAGAAGATAGAAGATTGGTTTGCAGGCATACTATTAATGAATAATAATCTCCTATCTCCTATCTGCTAACTCCTATCTTGCAATTATCAATTCTGCCGTTATCATAAATCAGCAAGGAGATTGAAAGGAGAAAAAAGATGCGTTCATTCCTACTTGTTTTCAAGCCGGAAAAATGCAAGGGCTGCGAACTCTGCCGGTCCGTTTGCCCAAAAGACGTCATTGGCATGTCCCATCAGGTGAACGCCAAGGGCTATCATCCCGCCTGCGCGGTGAACCAGGAAGCGTGCATCGGCTGCCAAAGCTGCGCGCTGATGTGCCCTGACGGGGCCATTGCCATCTATCAGAAGGAGGAGGGCGACCAATGACCACCGATAAAGTGCTCATGAAAGGCAACGAAGCCTTTGCCGAAGCCGCCATTCGCGGCGGCGCGCGGCTGTATTTCGGTTATCCCATCACGCCCCAGAGCGAAGTGCCCGAGTATATGAGCCGTGAATTGCCCAAGCACGGCGGCTGCTTCGTGCAGGCGGAAAGCGAACTGGGCGCCATCAACATGGCCTACGGCGCTGGCGCGGCGGGCGGCACGGTGTTTATTTCCTCGTCCTCTCCCGGCATCGCCCTGATGCAGGAGGGCATGAGCTTCCTGTGCTCCGCCGAGGTTCCGCTGCTGGCGATGAACGTGTCCCGCGGCGGCCCCGGCATCGGCGGCATTCAGCCCGGTCAGGCGGACTATTTCCAGGTCACGCGCGGCGGCGGCAACGGCGACTACCGCATCCCCGTGTTCGCGCCCAGTTCCATTCAGGAAGCCGTCGACCTGCTCTATGAGGGCACCGAACTGGCCCAGTACTGGCGCAATCCCATCATGGTCTTAGCGGACGGCATGATCGGCCAGATGATGGAGCCCGTGCTCCTGCCGGACTTTAAGCCCGTGCCCACGCCCCATGAAATCGCCGGCCTGCGCGATTGGGCCTGCACCGGCTACGACGACCGCGGCGGCGACCAGAACCGCCGGGTGGTCAAGTCCCTGCGGATGCAGCCCGAAAAGCTGGAGGAGCACGTGGAGAAGCTGTTCCGCAAGTACGCCCAGGCGGAAAAGGAACTGGTTCGCTACGAAACTGAAAACCTGAAGGGCGCGGAAGTCGTGTTCGTGGCCTTCGGTACCACGGCGCGCATCTGCCGCGAAGCCTGCGAAATTCTGGCGGAGGAAGGCATCAAGGCGGGCCTCATCCGGCCCATCAGCCTGTGGCCCTTCCCCAATAAAGCCTTTGACGAAATCGACTTTGGCACCACGAAGGCCGTCATTTCCGCCGAGCTTTCCATGGGCCAGATGATGACCGACGTGCAAATCGCCCTGAACGGCCGCCTGCCGGTTTACCTGGCGCACCGCACCGGCGGCATGGTGCCCACCTCGCCCGAAGTGGCCGCCCGGGCCAAGGCTGTATTGGAGGGATTGAAATGAAGCCCATTTTTGAATACACCAAGGGCATGACGGAGATGCCCACCCATTACTGCCCCGGCTGCACCCACGGCATCGCCCACCGCGTCATCATGGAAGTGCTGGACGAAATGGGCCAGCTGGGCAACACCATCGGCGTGGCCCCCATCGGCTGCTCCGTCATGGCGCACCAGTACATGAATGTGGATATGTGCGAAGCGGCGCACGGCCGCGCGCCCGCCGTTGCCAGCGGCATCCGCCGCGTGCACCCCGATAAGATCGTGTTCACCTATCAGGGCGACGGCGACCTGGCCTCCATCGGCACCGGCGAAATCATCCACGCCGCCGTGCGCGGGGAGAAGTTCACCACCTTCTTTATCAACAACGGCATTTACGGCATGACCGGCGGCCAGATGGCCCCCACCACCCTGATCGGCCAGAAGAGCACCACCAGCCAGGACGGCCGCAGCAAGGAACTGAACGGTATGCCCGTCAAGATGAGCGAGATGCTGGCGACCATCGACGGCGCGGTGTATGTGGAGCGCGTGGCGCTGGACAGCCCCGCCCATATCCGCCAGGCGAAGAAGGCCGTGCGCAAGGCGTTTGAAATTCAGCAAAAAGGCCTGGGCTTTACCCTGATCGAATTCCTGTCCACCTGTCCCACCAACTGGGGCATGACCCCGGTGAAGGCGCTCGACTGGGTGCGCAACAACGTGATGGCGTATTATCCCCTGGGCGTGATGAAAGAGCCGACGGAGGTGGAAAAGGCATGAGCACTTACAAAATGTTTTTCGCCGGTTCCGGCGGCCAGGGCGTGCTGCTGATGGGCCAGATCATCACCTACGCCGCCATGCTCGAAGGCAAGGAAGCCACCTTCCTGCCCTCCTACGGCCCGGAAATGCGCGGCGGCACCGCCAACTGCACCGTCGTCGTTTCCGACAAGCCCGTGTCCTGCCCGCTGATTTACGAGGCGGACATTGCCGTGGTCATGAACCTGCCCTCCATGGACAAGTTTGAGCCCATGGTGAAGCCCGGCGGCTTCCTGTTCTACAACGAATCCATCATCGACCGCAAGCCCAACCGCGACGACATCAAGGCCGTCGCCGTCGACCTGGCTGACCGTTCCGCTAAGCTCGGGAACGACAAGGTGGCCAACATGGTCATGCTGGGTGAGGTCGTGCGCGGCACCGGCGTGGTGCAGGTAGAAACCGTTTTCAAGGTATTTGAAAAGGTGTTCTCCGGACGCAAAGCTGCCCTTATCCCGCTGAACAAGCAGGCGTTCATGGGCGAATAATCTCTTTGGTTATTTAAACGAATGGACACAGCGGTCATCCTCCCTGTGTCCATTTTTTGGTGAAATCAAGCATTTACGGAAATTCATTGTTGTGATAGAATGGAAAAGCGGGAAAGATAGGGGAGAGATGCTTTGCGGGAGGAAATGCCTATGCTGGACGAGCGGATGGAGCGGTTCATCGACGCGGCGGAACGCCTGCGTTTGGGGGAATACGTGCGGTTTCATACCGACCGGAAAGCCCGCCTGCGGGATGCGTTCCTGGAGGGCGTGGCGCGGGGCCTGGGCTTCATGATCGGTTTTTCCATGCTCGGCGCGTTGGCTATTTATCTGCTGCAGGCGCTCGCGCGGCAGAACCTGCCCCTGATCGGGGATTATCTGGCAAAGGTGATTATGCTGGTGGAAAGCAGGATACATTGAGAAGATGAACAAACGAGTTTTGTATATTGTTCCGGGACTGCTGGTGCTGGGCGTGGACAGGCTGGTGAAGATGCTGGCCCAGAGCACCTTTCCCCACGTGCTGATTCCGGGCGTGCTGGCGGTGGTTCCCGCCCAAAACACGGGCATGGCGCTGGGCCTATTCCAGAATCATTCCTATCTGATTTTGATTGTTTCCGTTTTACTTGTTTTATTTTCTATCCGTCTGCTGCGCAGGATTCGGCCGGGCGGCTTGGCTGCCGCGTCCATTTCCATGATCGCGGGCGGAGCGCTGGGCAATATGATCGACCGGGTAGCCTATGGGTATGTGATCGACATGTTCAAGCCGCTCTTTATGAATTTTTATATCTTCAATATCGCGGACGTGGGCGTGGTGGTCGGCGCGATTTTGTGCGCCGTCAGTCTGCGCTTCCGCCCGCAGGATTGGAGCGAAGCATGATTCGGGAATTTACGGGCAGCGGAGAACGGCTGGACGTACTGTTATCCGCCGATGGAGCACTGAGCCGCAGCCGGGCGGCGGCGCTGGTTAAGGACGGCTGCGTCAGCGTGGGGGAAAGGGTCGAGAACAAGCCATCCTACAAAACCGAACCGGGCGAATTGATTTATTTGGACATGCCAGAGGTCAAGCCCGCCAAAGCGGAGGCGCAGGATATTCCGCTGGAAATTCTGTATCAGGACGCGCATCTGGCGGTGGTGGTAAAGCCCTGCGGGATGGTGGTGCATCCCGCCGCTGGCAATGACGACGGCACGCTGGTGAACGCGCTGCTCTATCACTTGGACAGCCTGAGCGGTATTGGGGGAGAGATGCGCCCCGGCATCGTGCACCGGCTGGACAAAGACACCAGCGGTCTGATGCTCGTCGCCAAGGACGACGCGACCCACGCCGCGCTGTCCGAGCAATTGTCTGAACGCCAAATGGAAAAGCACTACCGGGCGATGGTGTATGGAAAAATGAAGGAGCCATCGGGCGTAATCGAAAAGCCCATCGGCCGCAGCAAAACCGACCGCAAGAAAATGGCCGTGGACGAAAACGGGCGCTGGGCGAAAACAGAGTGGAAGGTACTGAAAGAATACCCGGATAGAACCCTGCTGGACGTGCACATCATCACGGGACGCACGCACCAGATTCGCGTCCACATGGCGTCCATTGGCCATCCGGTGCTGGGCGACGTTTTATATGGGCATAAACGGATGCCCGCTGTGGAGCGCCTGATGCTTCATGCCTTTTCCCTGGAGTTTACGCACCCGCAAACAGGGGAGCGGATGCGCTTCACAGCAAAGTGTCCGTTCTGCGAACAATAAAAATAGGGGAGACCGCCCTTGAAAAACAAGGAGCGATCTCCCCTTTTGATGTAAATACGGTTATCTTCTGCCGTCCCGCCACGCCTTATAGGCTTTCACTTCGGGCTCCACGAATTTCAGCGCCAGGCCGATCACGGCAATGTCGTCCGCGCGACCGACGAGAGGGATATTGTCCGGGATAATGTCTTTATCCTTGACCGCATAGATGAACGCGCCGACCATGGTCGCCAGCACTTTGTAGGAAACGTCGTATTCCTTTTTGATCCAGCTTTTCACCATGGCAATCATGGTGGGCAGCTCGGACACGGATTCGCCAATGACGGGCACCTTGTTCAACGTCGCTTCCACGTTGACCAGCAGCTGATCCAGGCGAGAAGGATTGTTGATGAAATCTTTGGCTTCTACGGTCACTTTATTCAGGATTTCCGTAAAATCAGGCATAGGTCTTCTTCCTTTCATAAAAATCCCCGGGAACGCAGAACGCTCCCAGGGAAGAAATGATTACTTGGTATACTTTTCGCGCTTGATGTAGTGGGTGTGCAGCAGCTGATGCGCTTTGTGGCCGTTGGGCTCGCCCAGGTATTCGGCGTACAGCTTCTTGATCTCCTCGTTCTCGTGACTCTTGCGCTTGGCCTTGCCCGCGTCTTCGCCGTACAGCGCCTTGGCGCGTTCCACTCTGGGATCGCAGGTCATCTTGTCCTGGCTGGACACGATGGGCTGGCCGCCGCCGGTGACGCAGCCGCCGGGGCACGCCATGACTTCGATGAAGGTGTAGTTCTTTTCGCCGGAACGCACCATATCCAGCAGCTTGGAAGCAGCGCCGGTGGAATGGGCCACGGCCACGGAAACGGGCAGGTCACCCACCTGAACGGTGGCTTCCTTGATGCCTTCGATGCCGCGGACGGCGGTGAAGTTCACATCCTCCAGGGTTTCGCCGGTGATGGTTTCATAGGCGGTACGCAGCGCAGCTTCCATCACGCCGCCGGTCGCGCCGAAGATAACGGCCGCGCCGGTGGATTCGCCGCACAGAGGATCAAAGTCCTCATCGGGCAGGTTCACAAAGTCGATGCCCGCTTCTTTGATCATCCGGGCCAGCTCGCGGGTGGTGATAACGGCGTCCACGTCGGGATAGCCGGTGCCCGCCAGTTCTTCACGATCCGCCTCGAACTTCTTGGCGGTGCAGGGCATCACGGAAACAACGGCGATATCCTTGGGGTCGATGCCCGCTTTTTCGGCGTAGTAGCTCTTGATGATCGCGCCCAGCATTTCGTGGGGGCTCTTGCAGGAAGACAGGTTCGGGATGAAGTCCGGATAGTAGGTTTCGCAGAACTTGATCCAGCCGGGGGAGCAGGAGGTGATCATGGGCAGCACGCCATTTTCCTTCACCCGGTGCACCAGTTCGGTGGCTTCTTCCATGATGGTCAGGTCGGCGCCGAAGTCGGTGTCGAACACCTTGTCAAAGCCCATGCGGCGCAGGGCGGCGGCCATCTTGCCGGTCACGGAGGTGCCCATGGGCAGGCCGAATTCCTCGCCCAGCGCGGCGCGCACGGCGGGAGCGGGCTGCACGACCACGTGCTTGGTTTCGTCGGCGATCAGGTCCCAGACCTTCTTGGTTTCGTCCTTCTCATACAGCGCGCCCACGGGGCAGGCGGTGATGCACTGGCCGCAGTTGATGCAGGGCATATCCGCCAGCTTCAGGTTCCAGGGGGATTCGATGGCGGTCACGAAGCCACGGTTCACCGCGCCGATGACGCCCACGTTCTGCACCTTGGAGCACACGGCCACGCAGCGGCGGCACAGGATGCACTTGTTGTTGTCGCGGACGATGGAG
>CADAKE010000054.1:2146-14317 GCA_902788445.1 uncultured Eubacteriales bacterium | reverse complement strand
AAATGCCAAAATGCATGGATACCAAAGGAAAGCCGAGGCGGAACCGGGATGGAAGAACAATATATCAAAATGGCGAAGGTGTTTAAGGCGCTGTCGGATCCCAAGCGGGTGAAGATCATTGACATGCTGTCGGACGGCGAAACCTGCGCCTGTGTTCTTCTGGAGCATTTCCAGATTTCCCAGCCCACGCTGTCCCATGACATGAAGGTGCTGATCGAGGTCGGCATCGTGAACAGCCGCCGGGAAGGACAGCGGGTGCTGTATTCGCTGAACATGGAGAAACTACTGAAGATGCAGCAGATTCTCAGACGGATGCTGCAAAACGATGCCGAAGGGGGGATGCGGCAGGAAGGGGAAAAAGGCGTTTCCGACCGCCACGCGGAATAATAGAAATATTGAAAAATTTCTATTGATTTTTTCATGGGAATTATATATAATGTGCGTGGATGAAAATCTAAAACTGAGGAGGAAATCCCCATGAAAAAAGCTGTTGCCCTGATGCTGTCCCTGATGCTGATCCTGTCTGCCGCCGCCGCGCTGGCGGAAGGCGAAGTGCTGCTGGGCCAGGTGGATTACGCTGCCCATGGCACTGGCTGCTTTGCCGTGATCACCGTCGCCCTCCAGGACGACGTGATTCTTGCGGCGAAGATTGATGAATTCCAGTATGTCTCTGACCGTGAAAACCTGGCGGCCGTTGGCGTGCCCAACAGCGACGCTTCCTTCGGCGAAAACTATCCCGAAGGCAAGGTGCTGGGCTCCAAGCGCGTGAACAACGAGCTCTACAGCCTGAACATGCAGCGCGCCGGCTCCACCGTGCAGATCGCCGCCAACTACGACGCGATTGAAGCCTTCGTCAAGGGCAAGACCATTGCCGAACTGGAAGAAATCGTGGGCGGCTACACCGCTGAAACCAAGGGCGAATTCATCGACGCCGTGACCGGCGCGACTACCGCCGACACCTGGACTTACACCCAGGGCATCCTGGCCGCCGCCAAGGCCGCCAAGAACGAAACCGGCACCTACACCTTCTACAACAAGACTGGCGAAACCGTCACCGAACTGTACCTGATCGACAACCTGACCGGTGAAAAGGGCGTCAACTACGCCGTGAACGGCTTTGCCGCCGACGCGCAGTACACCATCACCCGCACCATCACCCCCGAAGAAAAGGAAGCTGGCTACAGCATGACCGTTTCCTTCAAAACCGAGGGCGGCTATGAAGGCCACTTTGACACCCTGCACATCGAAGTCGCTCCCATCACCCTGCTCGCCGCCGACGCCATGACCGGCGCGACCATGATCAGCTTCTTCGCTCCCGCCGCGGAATAATCCGAAATATCAACAATATCATAAAGCAACGCCCATGTCCGGTTCAGCCGGGCATGGGCTTTTTCCTGTTCCTATTTATTCTGTATCAAGCGGCAGGTGGTAAATTCTCCTGATTTCCTCCGTGTCCCGTCCCTCCGGGGTTTTGACGATGAGCGGCGGCTCGATGATGAGGCCGGAGTGCACGGCCAGCATGGCTTCGATGAGCGCCAGCCGCGCGGGGCGGGCGGCATTCGCGTGGACGAGGCGCAATCGCTTGGGCTCCAGCCGATGGCGGCGAAGGGTGGAAAAGGCGTCGGTCAGCCGCGCGGCGGGCAGCATGAGCACGAACCGCGCCCGGTCGCGAAGCAGCCAGGCGGCGGCGTCGGCAATGTCGTCCAGCGTACATTCGCTCTCCTGCCGGGCGGCGCGCAGGGCGGCCTTCGGGCTGGGCAGGGAAGCGTCCGCCGGGCTGTAAGGCGGGTTGCAAATGACCAAATCGTACCGCGCGTGGGAAAGAAACTGCCTTACCTCGCGCAGGTCGCGGTTGTGGACGGCAATCACATTGTCCAGCCCATTCAGCTGCATGGTGCGTTCCGCGCGTTCGGCGGCGTCGGGCTGAAGCTCCACCGCGTCGCAGGCGATGGAGTTCTCCCGGCCATACAGCAGCAGCGGCAGGATGCCCGTGCCGGTGCCCAAATCGCACACCTTGCCGCGGGGCTTCACATTTGCAAAGTCCGCCAACAGCACGGCGTCCATGCCGAAGCGGAAGGCGTCGGGAGACTGGATCACCCGCAGGCCCATGAACTGCAAATCGTCCACGCGCTCGCCGGGGCGGACGAGATCGTTTTCCTCATTCATACAAAGCAAACTCCAAGTATTGAATCATGCAATAGCCGCTGACGCCCTGATAGGTGACGGCGCACCAGGTGTCGCCGATGGCGGTGATGGTGGCGTATTCGTTCTTGGGGATTTCCAGCAGGATGCGCGTGCTGGTGGAGCAGCCTTCGCGCAGGTTCAGGGTGCTCAGCGGCGTGTTGACGCGGGCCAGCACGGGCATTTCCAGCGCGCGCATGGGCTCCATGTTGGGAGCGGCCATCGCGGGCGGCGGTGTGGCGGCGGCGAGGGTGAGGAACTGCGTCATGGCGTACCCCTCGATGCCCTCGTAAATCACCCGGCACCAGGTTTCTCCTTGGTCGTAAATGACCACCTGGTCGCCCTGGGGGATGGTGCAGAGTACTTTGGCGCTGCTCTTGGGCTGGCTCCGCAGGTTCAGGGAGCCTTTTTCCGTCGTCACAATCGCCGGAACGCCGTCCGGCGCGGGCGTGTAAATGGGCGATGGGGTGAAAGCGGGCGAAACAGGCGCGGCGGCGGGTTCGCTGAAAGTGAGATACCGGGTCATCACGTAGCCGTCCAGGCCGTTGTAGGAGGCTTTGCTCCACGTGCCGCCCTGGCTGTCCGCCAGCAGCTTTTCCAGCCGGGGGATGCTGCACAGCACCTTGGCCTTTGCGTCCGGCTCGGCGCGCAGGTTCAGCCCGCCGCTTTCCGTATTGACCCAGGCTGAAAGCAGATTGGCGGTTTGGGCGGGCTGCTGCGGCGTCGGTGCTGTATCCACGACGGGCGTGTTCAGTGTGTACAATACGCGCACGCAACCGGGATAGTAAAAGCCCAAAATCTGGTCGTAGGTGTAGCCCATCCGGGCCATCTGCATCGCGCCGCGCTGGCTCATGCCCACGCCGTGGCCGTAGCGCCGGGCGGAAATGATGAACACACCGTCCTGCTCCACCACGCTCCACAGTTCGTTTTTCCCGGTGTTGATGCTCATGCCGAGGGCGCTTTCCAATTCACTGAAAATATCGAAGGTGATGATGCCGCTGGCGGATATGCCGTTCAGGGTATAGCCGACTTCAAAGTCGAGCTTGCTGTACACGCGGCTGGGAATGGAGAAGCGCGGCGTGTGCGGCGTGACGGCGTAGACGGCGTTCACCGTCGCGCCGGAACCGAACGAGGCGGCGGCTTTCTTGTTGAGCAGGCCCGCCATCTTGCTGCTCTGCGGATTGCTGGCGCTCACCCGCACGGATTTTACCACGGCATCCGGGTTGCTCAGGTCATAGGGGTCATCCTTGATCGTCAGGTAATCGGGCCCGGACACGTTCCAGGCGTTCTTTACCGACTCCGTCTGTCCGCCGTTGGAGGCGGTGTAATAGGTGGCGGTGTAGTCGTTCCCGTTCTTCACCGCCACGCCGCGCGTTTCGTCCACGGCGCGGCGGCAGTTTTCATTGCCCGAGGGCGTGCCGTTATACATCTGGTCGGCGGTCGTGTCCACCAGGTCATAGAGGGAGGCAGACTTTTTCATCGCGTTCAGGGTGTAGGTGCGGGCGGCCACGGCCTGGGCCTTGAGCGCCTCCAGGCCGGAGGAATTGCCCATTTCATACGGCAGCACGCCGTAAAGATACTCCTCGATGTACACGTGCGCCACCACGTACAGCGTGCCGCTCTGCGCGGTGAACTGCAAATCGCCGGGGTACACGTTGGCGGGTTCACGGCCCTGGGCGATCTTCACGCCGCCGGACTGCCTCGCCATCCGGAAGGAAGAACCCATGGAGGTTGTTGTTCCGCCCGCGGTCAGGGACAGTTGGCCGCTGGAACGGTTATAGGATACCGTCGCGGCGCTTCCGTTGCTTAGCGTCTGGCCGTTCACGGTGTAGCTGCCGCTGATGGTGAGCTTTAAGCTGGCAGGGTTTCCCAGGGACAAAAGCCGCACGCGGACAATGCCGCTCTGGGTGCCGCCCACGTTGAGCGGCGCGCTCTGCGGGCCCGATTCCGCCAGGGCCGGAAAAGCCGAAAAAATTTGTAGAATCAGCATACTGATTACGATCAACCAGGTCGTTCCGCGTTTGTGCATTCCTTCATCCTCCGTTTGTGCGGTCTTGGGTACGGCAGATTGCGGCAATCTCGTAATCACATGCAGTTTATCATATCCCCTCCGTTTTGTCCATGGCAATGATTGCCCATTCATCCAACGAAAGATTCCTTCTTGTGCGAAGCGGCAAAACGTGATAGGATAAGGAAGAAAAAGACAAGACGAAAGCGGGGGAGAGGCATTGCAAAAACTGGATCAAAGGATGAAGCGCAGGATCGCGCTGGCGCTGGCGGGAATGGGGCTGGCGGGCGTGAGCGTGGGGATTTTCAAACGGGCATTTTTCGGGGTCGATCCCTTCCAATGCTTTTGCGGCGGGCTGGCGAACGTGATCCCGATCAACTTCGGCACGCTGTATATGCTCATCAACGCAGCGCTGCTGGCGGTGGTGTTTTTCCTGGATAAACACTACATCGGCATTTCCACGTTCATTAACCTGTTCCTGCTGGGCTATGTGGCGGAGTTCACGGAAAAGGGCCTGGCCGCGCTGCTGGGCGACCAGGGAATCGTGGGCCGCGTCGTGCTGCTCATTGCGGCGGTGGTGTTCACCTGTATTGCCGCGGCGCTGTATTATACCGCCGACCTGGGCGTTTCAACGTATGACGCTATCCCGCTCCACATCGCGGACAGGAAGCCGAAGCTGTTTGGCAAGGCCGTCCCCTTCCGCGTGATCCGCATTATCAGCGACCTCATCTGCACCCTGATCGGATTTGCGCTTGGGGTGATGCCGGGCATCGGCACGATCATCACCGCCCTGTTCATGGGCCCGCTGATCGCCTTCTTCCGCAAACATCTTTCCGACCCGCTGCTGAACCGAGGGAAAAACGCATGAAAACGAACATTGAGCTTTACGACGACCGGCCGATTGAAAACGTGCTGGGCACGGAGATGTTCCGCCCCGAGGAAACGGTATTCGTCTGCCCGCAGGAAGTGGCGGACAACAAAGAACTGCACCGCGCGCTGCGGAAATACTTTGCATACCGCGGCGTGCCGGTGAAGTTGACGTTTGTGCCCGCCAGCCTGCTGGACGCGGCGAAGGTGGAAAAGACGCTGAAAAAGGTACTGGAGGAGCACGAGGACTGCGCCATCGACATCGCGGGCGGCAGCGACGCCGCGCTCTTCGCGGCGGGGGCGATCTCGGGCGACACGCCGGTGTACACCTACAGCCGCAAGCGCAACATGTTTTTTGAAATCAAGAACGCGCCCTTCGCCCGCAGCCTGCCCTGCACCGTCCGGCTGGACGCGGAAAGCTGCTTCCTCATGGCGGGCGGCACGCTGCTGCCAGGGCGGGAGGACAACGAAAAGCTGAAAGAGAGGCTGTCCCAAATTGACGCGCTGTTCTCGGTCTACGCAGCGAACCGACGTATCTGGAACCGCCAGATCAGCTATTACCAGAAGCTGTCCCAGGCCGCCGACCCAACGCTCAAAGCCGAGGGAAACCGCACAGGCAAGGCGGACAACGGCGTGGTGACGGCGGACGAAGGGATGCTGCGCGGCCTGGCGGAGGCCGGATTGATTACGGAACTGGGCGTTTCAGAGGAAAAGGTTTCCTTCCGGTTCGCGGATGAGGTCGTCCGCTTCTGGCTGCGGGACATGGGCTCTGTGCTGGAATTGCAGGTGTACCGCGCGTGCCTGGCCGCCGGATGCTTTGACGACGTGATCCTCAGCGCGGTGGTGAACTGGAAGGCCGACGAAAAGCGCCGCGACGCCGTGACCAACGAAATCGACGTGATGGCGGTGCGGGGCGTGCAGCCCGTGTTTATCAGCTGCAAAACCTGCGAAATCAAAACCGAGGCGCTCAACGAACTGGCCATCCTGCGCGACCGCTTCGGCGGCAAAGGCTCCCGGGCCGTCATCGTTACCTCCGCTGCGGGCACCCGCAGCCGCGCGGTGATGCGCAGGCGGGCGGCGGAACTGGAAATCGAAGTGATCGAGTGGGACGACCTGAGGCTGGACAGGCTTGTGGAGAGATTGAAGCAATGAGGATTTTATTGGTAGAGGACGAGAAGGGCATTTCCTCGGCGATTTGCCAGGTGCTGAAAAAAGAAAACTTTACCGTCGATCCGGTCTATACCGGGCCGGACGGGCTGGACTATGCCCTGGACGGCAACTACGACGCCATCATCCTGGACGTGATGCTGCCCGGCATGGACGGGTTCCAGATCCTGAAACGCATCCGCGCGGAGGGTATCAGGACGCCCGTGTGCATGCTGACCGCGCGTTCCGGCCTGGACGACCGCGTGCGCGGGCTGGAGAGCGGCGCGGACTATTACCTGCCCAAGCCCTTCCAGATGGCGGAACTGATCGCCTGCCTGCGGGCCATCACGCGGCGCAGGGAGGACGCGCCGGTGATGGAACTCACCTTCGGCGATATCACGCTCAACCAGCAGGAGGCCAAGCTCGTGAACAAAAACACGGGGGAGAGCGTGAAGCTCGGCGCGCGGGAATACCAGATCATGGAAATGTTCCTGCGCAACCCCAGGCAGATTTTGCCCAAGGAAACGATCTTCGACCGGGTGTGGGGCTATGAGAGCGAGGCGGATTCCAGCAACCTGGAGGTGTACCTCTCCTTTGTGCGCAAGAAGCTTTCCTTCCTGGGCTCCAAGGTGAAAATCAAGGCGACACGCGGGATTGGTTACGCATTGGAGGAAGAAGCATGATCCGCAGGCTGAGAAGGCGCATGATCCTGCTGGTGCTGGCGGGCCTGCTGCTCGCTTCGGCGGGTCTCGTCGGGGCGATCAACTGGATGAACTGGAACAACCTGAACACCCAGGCCAGCACCGTGCTGCACATGCTGGCGGAGAACGGCGGAAAGCGGCCGGTGTTCCAACTGGGCGACGGGATCAGCGGGCCCCGGAACACGCCTATGGAATCGCCGCCCGCAAAGCCCGAGAACTCGCCGCCGCCTGAACCGGGGGATAAACAGCCGCCCGAACCGGCGAACGGCCAGCAGCCGCCGCCGGAGCCGGACAGCAGGGGCCGGGAGCGCGATACCCCCGCCATGATGAACGCGGCCAGCCTGTCCAATTATTATACGATCACGCTCAACGAAGCGGGGGAGGTGCTCTCCTGGAGCAGCGATCGGGCCGACCTGTATACCGACGAGGACATTGCCGCCCTGGCCGCGTCCGTATTGCGGGAAGGAAAGACTTCCGGCCGCCTGGGCACGCAGTTTTACCGCCTGCTGGACAGGGACGCGGAGACGGGAGAACAAATGCTGATCGCGGTGGACAGCCGCCTGGAGATTCAAAACGTTGAAAACGTGTTCCGCGTGACGGCGCTGGTCGCCGTGGCGGAGGACGCGCTGCTGAGCCTGGCGGCGGTGTGGCTCATCTATCGGCTGGTGAAGCCCGTGGACGAGGCGATGGAAAAGCAGAAGCAGTTCGTGTGGGACGCGAGCCACGAACTGAAAACGCCGCTGGCCGTCATCTCCGCCAACGCGGAGGCGCTGGCGGCGGAAGTGGGGGAAAGCAAATCGCTGGGCTATATCCAGTCCGAAGTGCGGCGCACCGACAAGCTGATCCAAAACCTGCTGACCCTGGCCCGCATGGAAAAGGGCACCGTGCAGGCTGCGCACCAGCGCTTTGACCTGAGCCGCGCGCTGCTGGAGGTGGCGCTGCCGTTTGAATCGGCGGTGTTTGAAACGGGCAAGGAACTGACGATGGATATCCAGGACGGCGTGACCTGCGTCGGCGACGTGGACATGGTCAAGCAGCTCATCGTGATCCTGCTCAGCAACGCCCAGAAATACTCCGACGACGGCGGGAAGATCGGCGTAACGCTGGAAACCAGGGGAGACAAACGCATCCTGAAAGTGCACAACACCGGCCCCGCCATCCCGGCAGAGGCGCAGGCGCGAATCTTTGATCGGTTCTACCGCGTGGACTCCTCCCACAATCGGGAAGTGGAGGGCAACGGCCTGGGCCTGGCCATCGCCCAGAGCATCGTGGACGCGCACAAAGGCAAGATCACCGTGCACAGCGCGGAAAACGAGGGAACGACCTTTACTGTGATTCTCTGAAACAGCAAAATAACGGGGCCGCGGCAAGCAAACGCGGCCCCGTGCTTTCATGCTCGGGCTGTATCATTCGATCTCGCGCTTCGCGCATTGCAGCGCGGAAGCAATCACCTGATCCATGTCGTAATACTTGTATTCGCCCAGGCGTCCGCCGAAAACGACGTAGGTTTCCTGATCGGCCAGGGCCTTGTAAGCGGCGTAAAGCGCGCCGTTCTTTTCGTCGTTCACGGGATAATACGGCTCGTCGCCCGGCTTCCATTCGGAGGAATACTCCCGGGTAATCACGGTCTTGGGCAGGTCGTTGCCCTGGGCGTCTTTGCCGAACTCAAACCATTTGTGCTCAATGACGCGCGTCCAGGGCGTTTCCCGGTCGGTGTAGTTGACCGCCGCGTTGCCCTGGAAGTTGGGGATGTCCAGCAGCTCCGTTTCAAAGCGGACAGAACGATAGGCCAGCGCGCCCAGCTGATAACCGAAATAAGCGTCGATGGGGCCGGTGTAGACCACCTTTTGCGCCAGCGCGTCATAAGTTTTTTTGTCTTTCAAATAATCTTCGCCCAACCGCACTTCCACGCCGCTCAGCATGTTTTCGACCATCTTGGTATAGCCGCCCATGGGGATGCCCTGATACAGCGCGTTGAAATAATTGTTGTCAAAGGTCAGGCGCACCGGCAGGCGTTTGATGATGAAAGCGGGCAGGTCGCGGCAGTCGCGGCCCCATTGCTTTTCGGTGTAGCCCTTGATGAGCTTTTCGTAAATATCCCGGCCTACCAGGGAAATGGCCTGTTCCTCCAGGTTTTTGGGTTCACCCTGAATTTCCCTGCGCTGCTCGGCGATTTTCGCCGCCGCTTCCTCCGGCGTCACCACGCCCCACATTTTGTTGAACGTGTACATGTTGAAGGGCAGGCTGTACAGTTCACCCTTGTAATTGGCGACGGGGGAATTGGTGAAGCGGTTGAAGTCCGCGAAGCGCTGCACGTAATCCCATACCGTTTTATTGTTCGTGTGGAAAATGTGCGCGCCGTACTCATGTACATGGATGCCTTCCACGTTGCGGGTGTACACGTTGCCCGCTATGTGCGGCCGCTTGTCAATCACGAGCACGCTTTTTCCCGCCGCTTTCGCCTCATGCGCGAACACCGCCCCGAACAGGCCCGCGCCGACGATCAGATAATCATACACCGTTCATCCCTCATTTTGTCTTTTTTGTTTTTCCGTTTCTATCATAGCCGTTTTCCGTCCAAAATGCAAGCGTTCTTACGCCTGTTCAATTTCCTGGTGCTGCCGCAGGAACGAAATGAACATCACCACGGCCGCCCCGCAGCACAGCACGTCGGCGATGGGCGTCGCCATCACGATACCATACACCGGCAGCATCCCGTTGAGCAGGAACATCATGGGAATGTCCAGCACGCCCTTGCGCATGATCGCCAGGGAGAAGGAGCGCATCCCCTTGCCGGTGGCCTGGAAGAAGGAGATGATGGCGTAGGCGCAGGCGGAGAAGGGACAGCCCAGGCACAGGATGCGCAGGAACTGCGCGCCCTCCGCGATGGAGCGGATGTTTTCGTCCTGGATGAAAATGGACACCAGGGGCTCGCTGAAAATCAGGCTGGCCGCCATGCACAGCAGCGCCACGCTGACCGAAATCGCGCCGGAATACAGGATGGTCTGCTTCATGCGGCGGAAGTTCTTGGCGGCGTAGTTGAAGCCGATCAGCGGCAGCACGCCCTGGGACATGCCCCGCACGATGGAATGGGCCAGCATGTTGATCTTCTTCGCCACGCCCAGGCCCGCCTGGCAGGCGATGCCGTAAGCGGACATCAGGTTGTCCAGCACCGCGTAGGAGATGTTTTCAAACAGCGTCATCAGGCACGCGGGCAGGCCCGTGCCCAGCACGTCCAGCGCCACCTTCGGCTCCAGCATCTTCATGCTGGGCTTGAAGGACAGCGCCGTGGTGTGGCGGACGTAATACAGGATGAAGAAGATGAGCGCGCAGCAGTTGGAGAGCATGGTGGCGATGGCCGCGCCGATGATCTCCTGGCCGGGCTGGAGCAGCACGAACATGAACAGCGGATCCAGCACGATGTTCAGGATGCCGCCAAGCATGATGCCCATGCTGGCTTCCATGGAATGCCCTTCGGAGCGGATCAGGTGGGACAAGAGCGTGCTCATGGACGTGGCGAGGCCGCCGATCACCACGGTGATCATCAGGTAGTCCCGGGCGTAGCCGTGCACCTCCGGCGCTTTGCCGCCCAGCAGGTCGATAAACACGTCGCGGGCCAGCCAGGCGAACAGGGAATACACGATGGTCAGCGCCAGGCAGCCCCACAGGGAAAAGGCGGAGGCTTTCTTCACCCGGGAGAAATTGCCGCTGCCCATCGAGCGGCTGATCACGCTGGAGCCGCCCACGCCGAACAGGTTGGAGATGGCGGAGAGGAACATGAACGCGGGCATACACACCGTGGCGGCGGTCAGCTTCGCGTCGCTGCCCGTCAGGCCGATGAAAAACGTGTCCGCCATGTTGTAGATCACCAGGATGATCTGGCCGATCACCGTCGGAATGGCGAGCTTTAAAATGGCCTTCAGCACGGGACTACTCTCGAACAGGTCTTTTTCGTACTTTGGCATTTCCATCGTCCCCTTCCGCGCCGCATGATCCTTCCAAACGAAACAGAAAAGAAACCTTCAGCCTTCCCGGTCTTGAAAGTTCCTTTTTCCCTTCTTGGTTTTCCATATTATAGCCGGGAGGGGACAAAAAAGCAATGAATGATTCTTTATTTATAGATAAAAATTTTTTATGAATGAAGGGAAGGGAGACGTCTGATCTGCTGAGCTGAATGGAAAAACGGGGAATTATTTATCCGAAAACCAAATGAAAAGATTCGTGAAAAGAATGATTCCATTCAAAAAATGAATGCTATTCTCCTGTGAACAGTGGAGTAACGAGGCAAAAAAGAAAGCCCCGCGCCGTGGCTTGAACAGCGCGGGGAAAGAAAACACAGAAAGAATACAGGGAAGCCGGCGTTTATTGATTGTCCTTCAGCCATTCCCTGCCGGCGTGGATGGCGGCGAGCACCCGCTCCGGCGCGGGCCCGCCGATCAGGTTCCGGGCAGCGACGCAGGATTGCAGGGAAATCGCTTCATACACATCCTTGTCAAACGCGGGGGAGAAGGAGCGCATCTCGTCCAGGGAGAGATCATCCAGGGCACAGCCTTTTTCCAGGCAGTGCGCCACCAGGCGGCCCGCCACGGCGTGGGCGTCCCGGAAGGGCACGCCGCGTTTCACCAGGTAATCCGCGCAGTCGGTGGCGTTGGCAAAGCCCGCGTTCGCGCTCTTTTCCATGTTGGTGACGCGGAAGGTGGCGGTGCGGAGCATTTCGGTGAATACGTGCATACACTTGAGCCAGGTGTCCCGGGCGTCAAAGTAGTTTTCCTTGTCCTCCTGCATGTCCTTGTTGTAGGCCAGGGGCAGGCCCTTCATCACCGTCAGCAGGGCCATGAGGTCGCCGTACACCCGGCCCGTTTTGCCTCGGATGAGCTCCGCCACATCTGGGTTTTTCTTCTGCGGCATCATGGAGGAGCCCGTGGCAAAGCCGTCGTCCAGCGTCAGGAAGCCGAATTCCAGGCTGCTCCACAGCACCAACTCCTCGCAGAAGCGGGAAAGGTGCATCATGCCGATGGAGGCGGCGGAGAGATAATCCAGCAGGAAATCCCGGTCGGAAACGCCGTCCAGGCTGTTCTGGCTCACGGCGGAAAAGCCGAGTTCATAAGCGGTAAATTCCCGGTCGAGGGGATACGTGGCGCCCGCCAAAGCCCCGCTGCCCAGGGGGCAGCAGTCGGCGGATTGCAGAGCGTTCAGCACCCGGCGATAATCGCGCTTGAACATTTCAAAATACGCCATCAGGTGGTGGCCCAGGGTGATGGGCTGGGC
>CADAKE010000054.1:0-2119 GCA_902788445.1 uncultured Eubacteriales bacterium | reverse complement strand
TCAAGAATGACCTGCTCCAGTTCCAATAACATTTCCATTGTCTGGTCGCAGGTGTCCATGGCGTACAGGTGCATGTCCGTGGCTACCTGGTCGTTGCGGCTGCGGCCGGTGTGGAGGCGCTTGCCCGCGTCGCCGACGCGCTCGGTCAGGATCTGCTCCACCAGCATGTGGATGTCCTCGCTCTCCGCGGGGAAATCCACCTTTCCTGCCTGCATGTCTTTTAAAATGGACGCAAGCCCAGCTTGAATCGCGGCCTCGTCCTCGGCGCTGATAATGCCCTGCTTGCAGAGCATCTTCGCGTGGGCCATGCTGCCCTTGATGTCCTGCGGATATAGCCGCTTGTCAAAGGAAATAGAGGAATGGAAATCGTCCACCATCTGGTTGGTTTCTTTCTCGAATCGTCCGCCCCAAAGCTTCATTGTAAATACACCTCGCCATTTTTTCTTTGCGTTTTATTGATCCCCAATCAATTCGTGAATTGAATCTTTCAATCAATCTGTAGGGGCGGATATCATCCGCCCGTGCGCAGCACAGAAGAACATCTGACTTTTTCGTGACTAAGCTGAATTTGATTTCCATACGGGCTTGGAACTTAGAACTTAATCTTCATACCTTCCAAAGTACCATCCCGACACACTGTCCTTTTTTACAAAGCAGCCGCAGCTGAGTTTCAGGATGAGGGACAGCCGGTCGCCCGGCCTGACTTCCAGTTCATAGTCCGTGGTGTCGATGCAGCTGAGCACCCCGTTGTGATCGAAAATAAACTGTGTCGGTACGGTCATGGGCTTGCCGTGATAGAGCACCTGGGACACTTCTTCGCCCTGCTTCAGCATTTCCACCGCGTGGTCGTTCCACGGGATGTAGCGGGCTTCTTCCGCGGAAGACGGCGCCTGCGCTTCCAGCGCGGTGATGGTTGGCAGGTCGTCCCAGGTATAAAGAGTAAAATCATCGCTCGTCCAATCCGGCAACGCCAGCAGGTTCAGCTGCCCTTCCGTCTTGACGCCGCAGGCCCCGTCCAGGCAGATGATATGCCGCTCCGGGTCAATGATCGGTTTGTAAACGGGATAAGTCTTGCTGCACAGCACCGTGGGCCAGTGCCCCGTCACCACATATTTTTGGAAGGATAAGCCCGCGCTGTAAAAGTCGTCAAACTTTAAGAGGGGAAAGGCGTCCGTTCCTTCCAATTCGTCCAGCCGCTCATGGGGGAGACCGCCGTGGACGAAGATCATCCGCTGGGTGTTCAGGATCGTGGGCAGGCTGCCCAGGAAATCAATCTCGGCTTTGAAATGCTTTCGCACCCGTGGCAGCAGGGCGTCCATGTCGGTTTCCCTTGCCAGCGGTTCGCCCATCTCTTCGCACATTTCGTGCAGCAGGCTGCTGCCCCACCAGCCCAGCGCGTTGAACGCGTAGTTTTTCATCCGCTGCCAGTCGGGGCCGCGCTGCCCGCTCAGGAACTCCCAGCGCCACAAGTCCACATTGCCCATCAGCGGATACACCGTGTGCGTGCGGCACAGTTCCATCACCAGCCGAACCGTTTCCAGGCTCTGCGGGCCTTTCTCGATCAGGTCGCCCACGATGATCAGCACGTCGTCCTTCGTGAACCGGGCCTTCTCCAGGATGGCCCGCAGCCCGTCCGCGTGGCCGTGAATATCGCTGATCATCAGGATGCGCCGGTGGTCGGGCAAGGTTACGCGCCGGATCGTTGTGTTCATCCATCCTGCTCCTTCTGTTTGGCTTCCGTGGGGGAAATCACGGTACGAAAAGCATTATACCAAACAAACCAAAATCAAACAAGGGGTTACCTTTCACATAATGCGGAAGCAATAAGGGATACGCTGGGGGCTGCGCGCCCCAGACCTGCGCCAGGGTGGTAACCGTCCGCAGCCTCAATCGGCGCAAGTCCGCTTCATGCGGACATTGCTTGTTTCGGCTGAACTCACCGCCGATGAGATTCCCGCCACAGGCGGTCATCGGCGGTTCGTCCCTGGATCCGTAACTGGCGAAGCTACGCCGCTGGAATGAACCAACAACGTTCGCCTGCCGCGCTGGAGTTACGAAAGCATGAGGGTTTCTGGCCCAAGAAAGCCCGGGAAAATCCGAGGGGAAAGCGAGCTTTCCC
>CADAKE010000053.1 GCA_902788445.1 uncultured Eubacteriales bacterium | reverse complement strand
AAGGCAGGAACGAAACCTGGCAGAACTGGACGGACGGATATTCCGCGGCCACCTGAACCACCTGTTCGCTGTAAGAATTGATGAAAATGATCTGGCAGCCGCGATCCACCAACTCCCGCAGCGGCTCTTCCGTTTCGGTATCGCGCACGTTGCTCCGGGTGAGCACCTGCACCTGCTCGCCGTATTCCTTTTCCAGCGCCTGCTGGGCCAGAGAAAAATTGTAGGTATAAGGCGTGCTCTCATCGTTTTCGTAGATGAAGCCCACCTTCAGTTCGCTCAGCATGGGCCGCCGATCCCAAACGCCATAGGCGAAGCTGCCCGCCAGCAGCACCAGCAGGCAAATCGCAAGCGTGGTGAGATAATAACGCTTCATACGCATCCTCCCGTTCAGGCATTCGCCTGGGGCTGTTCAGGCTTCGCATCTTCCGGCTTTGGCTGCTGTTCCTCCGGCTTGACGCCGTACAGCTCGTGCAGGTTGATTTTCCCGTCCTCGATCAATTTCAGCAGCACGTCCACCATCTGCGGGTCAAACTGTGTGCCGCGGCCCCGGCGCAGTTCTCCCAGCACATAGTCAAAGTCCATCTGCTTGCGGTACACGCGGTTGGCGGTCATGGCGTCGAAAGCGTCCGCCACGCCGATGATACGGGCGTTGATGGGGATTTCCTCGCCCTTGAGGCCGTTGGGGTACCCGCGCCCGTCGTAGCGCTCGTGGTGGTAGAGCGCGCCTTCGATCACATGGTCAAGCAGCGTAAAGTCCTTGAGGATTTCCGCGCCCCGCAGGGTATGGGATTTCATGACGGCGTATTCCTCGTCGGTCAGCTTGGCGGGCTTGTTCAGGATGCTGTCGGGAATGCCGATCTTGCCGATGTCGTGCATGAGCGCGGTCTTGCGCAGGTTTTCGCAGTCCTCCTCCGGGAAGCCCAGCTCCCGCGCGATCATGGCGGAATACTGCGACACGCGGGCGGAGTGCTGGCTGGTGCGCTCGTCCTTGGCGTCCACGGCCTTGGCGATGGCGAAGATGGTCTCGTTGCCCATCTGAATCTGCTGCCTGGCCACGGCCAGCTCACGCTTCTGCAAATCGAGCGTGCGCTGCACCTGCGTGCGCACGATGAACCAGGTGAACCACGCCACGGCGATCATGGGCACCACGATCAGGTAAACGGTGAACCAGGGATAATCGTAGATTTCCTTGCTCTTGACAATGTCGTACATCCGCTCGGCCACCACCTGCTGCTGGCTGCTGTCAAACACCGCCAGATGGAAAACGTAGCTGCCGGGGTTCAGGTTGGTGTACACGATGGAGTTCATGGCGCTCTGGGGCGAAATCGTCCAGCGGCTGTCAAAGCCCTCGAGGTAATACCCCACGTAAGGGTCCTGGATGGTGTAGTTGATGATCTCGGGCAGAATTTCGATCTTGCTGACGCCGCGGTCAATTTCCACCGTTCCGCCGCGCTGGACAGCGAACACCCGGTCGTCCAGCCGCAAGGAGGACACCATCAGGCGGAAGTTCTGCACGCCGTCGTCGTATTGATTCGCATTGATGATGAACACGCCGTTGTCGCAGGGCAGGAACAGGTCGCCGGTTTCCGGGTCGCTGTAATTCCAGGAGTTGGCGGTCAGGGCGCTGTTCAGGCCCCGCCGGAAGTTCAGCAGCTCGTATTCTACGGTTTCCTTGTCCGACAGCAGTTCGTCCCGGTTCACGACGTAGATGCCCGCGCTGCTCATCACGAACAGCGTGTCCGGGTCGCGGACCCAGATATCATAGTTGTTGTAATAAGGAAAGTTGTCCAGCGTGCGGATTTTTTCGTTTTCGTCCATGTAGCACAGGCCGTTGCTGGTGACGATAAACAGGCCGTCGCTCTTGGGGTCTTTGACGGTTCGCAGAATGACCTTGCTGCTCAGCCCGTCCTGCCGCACCAGCAGGCGCTTTACCTCGCGGTCTTCCAGCACGGCAAGGCCGTCGCCGTCGGTTCCGGCCAGGATGCGGCCATCCGGCATCTCGGTCACGGTCAGGATCATGGAATTGATGAGCCCGCCCTGGAAGCCGATGGTTTTCAGGATTTCATGATCCCGGATAAAGCTCAGCCCCGTGTCGCCCGCGGCCAGAATGACGCCATCGGAAAGCTGGGTCACCAGGCGCGCGCGGTTGCCGAAGCTGCCGTTCTGCTGGTTGTAAAGGTACTCCGTGCCGTCCGGCTCCACCTCAATCAGCCCGCCGCCGTAGGTGCATATCCACAGATGATCGGCGGAATCGACCGTCATGCAGCGGATGCGCACGTTGCTCAGTTCCTCGGTCAGCGGGGTCGTGATGCGGCTGAGGCATTCCTCGTCCACAACGTCCAGGCCCTTGTCGGTGCCGAAGTAATAGCAGTCCTGCCAGCGCACGATGGTGTTCACCACCTGGGGATTCATGCCCACGGTGGTATACACGTCCCGGAACGCGGAGGGCGCCATGCGCAGCAGCCCCAGGCGGGAGGACGTGAACCACAGGTTGCCCTGGTAGTCCAAGAGCATGTTATCAATGGAAGCGTTGAAATCGTTGGTGTTGATGGCGTGGTACTTGCCGTTCGCGTCCAGATAGCCCACGCCGTTATCGGCGGTAATGAACACCTCGCCGTTTTCCAGCACATACAAATCTTTGATGTTATTCAGCTCGCCGCAGGTCACAATGCCCATATCCTCGAACCCGCCGGAGGAAATGTCGTAGGTATAGATATGGTTGCCGGTGGTGCCCGCGAGCAGCTGGCCTTTGTTGTCAAAGGCGCAGGAACGGAAGGTTTCGCGCTTGTTGATCATCTGGCGGGAGGAGAGAATCTGACCCTTCTCCATCAGGAACAGGATGCCGTTGTTGGTCACCGCCGCCACGTGCGCGTCGTTATCCGCGGCAATATCGTCGGCGTAGGTGACTTCCATCAGCGTGTTCAGCCGCCGCAGGCCGCTTTTCAGCATCAGAATCTGCATACTGCTGGTGGTGCCGATATAATAGTAGCCGTCGGAGCTTTGGATGATGGAGCGCACGGAGTTGGAGGGCAGGCCCTTGCTTTCGTCCACCACGTTGACGATTTTTTCGTCGATGGCGATGGAGAAGCCGTTGTCGTTCGTGCCGATCCAGAGACGGCCCTCCGGGTCCACATACAGGCAGTTCACGTTGCGCACGGAATCCAGGTTCATGGCGCGGAATTCCTTGCCGTTGTAGCGGTACAGCCCAGCGTAGGTGCCCACCCACAGGATGCCGTCGTTGGTCTGCACGATGTCGTTGGCTTCGCCGCAGGGCAGGCCGTTTTTGCTGCTGTACACGGTCTGCACATAGTCGCTATAGTTGTTCGTCTGCCCGATCTCCTCCGCGGAAACGGCAGCGGGATGCGCAAGCGTCAGCGCCGCGGCCAGCGCCAGCATCGTGAGCGCTTTGCCCGCTTTTCCAAGGTCGTCGCTTTGTTCCGCTTTATCCTTCCGGCCCGTCACGCGGCGGATGAGCTTCAGCGCCAGGTACAGCGCCATCAGCGTCAGGGTCTTGTCCATAAAGTCAATATAGAATTGTCCCAGCCCCTCCGCCAGCAGTCTGGGGCAGCCCACCTCGATCAGATAGGCGACCACGCCGTCGCCCCAGATGTTGCCCGTGCTGCCGCCATGGAACAGGATGTTCAGGGGCAGGGTAATCACAATCGCGCCCAGCGACGCGGCGGAACTGACCGTCATCGTGCCGAACAGGGTATCCATCTTGCCCCGCTTTGCCGCCAGCCCCACAATCACCGCCAGCACAATGCTGGTGAGGCCGTAGATGGCGGAAAGCGGGCTGGTCATGCCATACATCAGGTTAAGCGTCACGCCCACGATACTGCCGCACACCGGCCCCGCCGCGTAAGCGCACAGCACCGTGCCAAACGAATCCAGCCACAGCGGCAGCTGAAAGCGCTGCGCCAGCATCCTGCCGAAATAATTCAGCGCCAGACACAGCAGGATAAATATACTGAAATGGTACAGCTTCCATTTTTTCATGGGAACTTCCTCCTCATTCGCGGCCGAACCGCCCATTATTTACGGCCTGCCGCGAACCTCTATTCGGCGTTGATCCTGTCCCAGTACGCCTGATAGGTGTCGATCCATTCGTAATACCGGCCGTCGCTCAGCGTTTCGTCGATCACGCCGTTCACAAAGTACATCAGCTGCAATTCGCCCTTTCTCGCGGCGATCCGGTCGCCCTGCATTTCCTGGGGCAGCTCCAGCCGCACACCGGGCACGAGCGCCAGCTTCTGCTGGGGATGGCTCTCGATATAGCTTTTCGCCGCCGCCACGTTCACCACGGCCGCGTCCGCCCAGCTGTTCGCCACGGCAAGATACACTTCCTGAATCGTGCTCAGCCGCCGGAACTCGTGATAGTTCAGAATCCTCTCCGCCGCGAGCGCCTCATGCAGGGAACCGCTCTGGGCCACGATGATTTTGTCCGAAAGGTCGGCGATGGACGTGATGTTTGCCAGGTTCCTCTCCTGCGTCAGCAGGCCGACGGAAGAATCCTCCTCGCCGTAATAATACCCCTTGGAGAAGGTGTTGGTCACCGCCCTGCCGGGCGTGTACATCAGCGCGGAAATCGCCAGGTCGCATTCGCCCTCGTTGACCGAGGTGAGCACCAGGCTGAAATCCATGGGCACAAGCTGCAATTCCACGCCCATCTTCTCCGCGATCAGGCGGGCCAGCTCCACGTCCGGGCCGACGATCTGCTCGCCTTCGGGCAGCGATTCATCCATAAATTCCTGGGGCGGGAAATACGGCTCGATTGCCACGCGAAGCACGCCGTTTTCCCGGATGCGCGCCAGCACGCCGGTCGCGTTTTCCGGAATGCCGCTCGAAATGTCCATCGACTGATCCACGAAGTTCCATTCGTTCTCCACGTATTCGCTGTCCAAATCCTCGGCGCAGGCCGAAACAAACGCAAACAGGATGCACGCCGCGGCCAGCAGCGCCAATATCATCATACGCTTGGTTTTCATTTTGTTCCCTCATTTCCAGGGTTCCGCCGTTTGAGCAGTTCCACGATAAAACACGATTCAATTTCATTATAGCACACGAAAACAAAAAAAGCCATACATGGGCGAAAAAAGCGAAAACCGCGCAGGCCGTCGCCTCGGTTGTTTTCACAGGCTTGCGGCAGCAAAGCTGTCATGTTATAATGAAAGAAACAGGAGGAACAGCAGGATGGAAGATGGATTCAAAAAACGGCTGGCCGAATTGGCTAACCGCAGTTACAGCCAGGGCATATACTGCTACACGCATTTCCTTGATTTGGCCGGGCGGTCGGACTTCCTGACGCTTTTGCCGTCGCTGCCGCCGGTGCCGTGGACGATGTTCGGCGGGGCGGAGGGGTGCGAACGGCAGATGCTGCGCTTCGGCAGCGAGGATTTATGCGGGTACGACCAGCCCTTCCCCATCTCTATCCTGCGCATCGCTCCCCTGAGCGCGAAGTTTGCCGAGCCGCTGACGCACCGGGATTACCTGGGTTCCCTGATGGCGTTGGGCATGGAGCGCGAACTGCTGGGTGATATCGTGGTCAGGAAGGAAGGCGCGTACCTGTTCTGCGAAGACCGCGCCGCGCCGTACATTTGCGAGCATTTTGTGCAGGCCCGGCATACGTCGCTCTCCTGCGAGCCGATCACAGACCTGCCCGACGGGCCGCTGTTTGAAACCAAAAGGATGCTGGTGCAGGTGTCCTCCCAGCGGGTGGACGCGCTGGTGGCGCATGTGTTCAAAATCAGCCGCGGCGACGCCCAGGCGCTGTTTCCCGCCGGGAAAATTTTCGTGTCCGGCAGGCTGTGCGAAAGTCCCGGCCACACGCCCAAGCCCAGCGACGTAATTTCTGTGCGCGGCCTGGGACGCTTCCGGTACGCGGGCGTGGAAAGCCTGTCCAAGAAGGGCAAGGAAAACACAGCGATTGATTTGTTTGTATAAACGTTATTTCAGCCTCGCGGCACGCTCCGCGATGCTGTTTTCAAATTCCTCGTCGGACATGGAAGGATCGCGGGTGGCGCGCCAAAGATCGCACGGAACCTGCGGACAGTCCGCGCAGGTGGCGAAGCGATGCTGATTGACGCAGCAGGCATAGATGGGGCAGGGCTTCCCCTTCGGCGCGTGGAACACCCGGCCCGCGCATTCGTTGCAGCCCGGGCATTCTTTTCCATAGAAGGGACAGGGGGCGCAATTGGTGCCGCAGCAGGTGAGGCCCAGAATTTCGCGCTGCTTCTGTCGGCTGAATCCCGCCAGCACCAGGCGGTAGGAACGGTTCAGCATATCTTTCAGCAAATCGTCCGGCACGCTGCCGTCCGCCTTGACGGAATTCCAGTGCTGCTTGTTGCTGTAATAACCTGGAATGACGTCGGCATACGTTTTCCGCATCAGTTCCCCTTCGATGGGCTCCAGCTTCAAATTGATATAATAGGGCTTGTCCTGCTCATCCAGCAGGATGGCGGCGAACATTTTCCCGCCCACGTGGTAGCGAATCCAGTTCCATTCCGGCTGCAAATCCTTCGTCACGCCGCGCCTGGACAGCAGGTATTCGTCGATCCAGGGGTATTTCATTGTTACCCCTCCTGTTTCGCAACCGGGTGCCGAATCACCGTGCGCAGCTTATCCGGCGCTGTTTTCCGTGGGTCGGAGAGGTAAATCTCATGGTGCCGCCGGGTCTCGCTGAAATCCAGGCGATATCCCTGCGCCGCCGCGTATGCGTCCATCCGCTGGATGGATTCGGGTTCATCGTCATAGGAACCCAGGTGCATGATCTGGACACAGGAGCCTTCCTCCATGGAAAGCAGTTCCGCCCTGCCGCAGTCCATCTTTTTCTTTTGCGCGGCCTCCTCCTTCGCCCATTGGAACTCCGCCTCCGACACGAAATCGGGCAGACGGATCATGCTCACCCAGCGGAAATCCTCTTTCCGGCTGTAATCCACGCCGATGGCATCCTCCTGCCACCACAGCCCTTCCAGCGGCGGCACCACGAAATCAAAGTAGCCGTCCATCCGATGGTCGCCCAGCTTGCTCATTTTGATGGTGTAGCACACGGCATACAGCACAGCAAGCGCCTGCTTGTATTCGCCGTCGTCCCGGTTGGGGTCGCCCTGCCCGCGCACCGCCGCGAAGCGCATCATCGGCACGTCGATGATCTCCGGCTTCTGAGGCGGCAGATAAAACTGCTTGTACTCCTTCTTGAAATCAAACGCCATTTCATATTCCTCCTACACATTTAAGGGAACATTTGTTTTTATTATACAATAAGTGAAAGCAAAAAGCAAGGCACAAAAAATGCCGCAGGGAAATTGTCCGCTGCGGCATTTCGCTTTCTTTACGGGATCAGCCGAATATTCAGCCTTGGGTTTTCCTCGGCCGCGTCAAAGAACACGGAAAGGAATCCGGGCCATTTTTCCATTTTTCCGCTGACCGCCGCGCAGTCGGTAATCGTCAATTGCACGCCGTCCAGATCGGTGAGGCAGTCGTGGAGGGCGTCCAGGTTCATGCCGTAGTAGTCCGGAAAGGACAGCGCTTCGGCCAGGGCCGCGTGGGCCTTTTCGGGCGTATCCCAGGCTGCGGCGGAAAGCTGCACTCGGTTCATGTTATTTCAACTCCTCAAAGGTTTTGTAGTGGTCGCCCGTGTAGAAGATCAGGCCGTCGTTGCTGAACACGATGCGCTTGCCGTTGCGGTAATAACCGTCAAAGTCAATATCGCATTCATAATATTTCCGGCCCGGCGCGTCGGGCAGCTGGCCCTCATAGTTGCCGAAGCGGTCGCCGCCGATGCTCTTGCCGGGAGCGACCTGCCACAGATTGCCTTTCACGCTGGTCCATCCCGCGTCCTGGGCCGTCCGCTTGGTGATGTAATTCGGCGGCAGCTTGCCAAACGCCCGGATGTAGGCCGCCACATGCTCTTTATCCGAATAGGACTTGGAGGCCACAACAAAGGGCTCTTCCTTCGGCGGGGCGGTGGCGTCGGGCTGTGCGGCGGCGGGGTCGCCGGGCAGTTCCGCGCCGATCTCCTCCGCCAGCAGCAGATAGGTTTCCTCATCCAGCTGGCCCGTCTCTTTCAGGCCGAAGTCCTTCTGGAAATCCAATACCGCGGCTTCCAGCGTTTTGCTGAAATTGCTGTCCGTCTTTCCGTTATAATAGCCCAGCTGTTTCAGCGCTTCCTGGGCCACCTTTACTTCCTTGCCGGAATCGCCCTTTTTCAGGGTCTTGAAGCCCTCCGCGTTCGCGCTGGCGATGGGCAGGGCGCTGCCGGCGCTGTTCCGTCCCGGCGCGAAGATGAAGAAGATACTGCCGCCAATGACCGCCAAAGCAAGCAGAATGGCGACCGCCCGGACAATCAGCCGGGGACTTTTGTTTTCCTGTGTCATGTCTGTTCCTCCTGTATCCATACGCTTCGGTTGCCGCACACGTCCGAAATCAGCACGGCGGGCACGCCCCGCAGCTGGGGCAATTGCAGCGCGGTCGGCAGCGCCGGGGTATGCTTGCTGCGCGCCGCGTTGGCCTGCACATAGAAGGTGCGGTCCCGATAGAAGCCCACCGACCACTGATCCACCCCGTCCAGCCCCGTAACGGGCGAACCCTCCGGCGCCTGATAGCTGAGCAGCCGGGCGTCGTGGAAAGCGATGCCCGGGTCAAACTCCGCCTCCATCGCCGCGCCGGGGGTGTCCGTTTTCGCTTCCACCGTCATGGCGGTGTTCAGCAGGCGTTTTCGCGTGACGGACAGCGACAGGGTTCCAATGTCCGAAGACAGGAAGCGCCGCCCTTCCTCCGCCGCGGCCACCGCCGTGGTGCCGGAGCCGCCGAACAGGTCGGCCACCAGGTCGCCTCGCTGGGTGGTGGACAGGATGACGCGCTTGAGCAGCGCCAGGGGCTTTTGGGTGTCGTAGCCCGTGCGCTGGGGGTCTTTCTGCTGCAAGTGGCTCACGTCCGTCCACACGTCGCCGGGATAGACCGGATCGTCGTCATAATAAATGTAGGTTTTTCCGCCGGACTTGATGCTGCGGTAAGGCCGTCCCTGCTCGTCGATACTGCGCCGCATGTGGTTCTGCCGGTTTTCGCCGCGGGAAATGGGAACGGCTTTAATATCAAAATACTGGCTGCGGGATTTGCGGTAAAACAAAATCACGTCGTGCTTGCGGGAAAAACGCTTCATCGTGCGCCCGCCGGACTGGTAGGCCCAGATGATCTCATTCACGAAATTGCTTTCCCCGAAAAGTTCGTCGCACAAAATCCTGGCGTGCGCCGCCATGCGGCTGTCCAGATGCAGAAAAAGGGAGCCCGTGTCGCTGAGCAGTGTTTTCGCGTTCTCCAGCGCGTCGCGCAGGAGCGCCAGAAACTCTGTTTTGCTGGAAAACCGATCCTGATAGGCGGGCAGGGTAAGCGTGTTCTTGCCCGTCGTCCAGCCCTTCTCCCCCACGCGCATCCGCATATAAAACTCGTCCCCCGTCATAAACGGCGGGTCGAGGTATACGCACGCGGCCTGGCCCGCCCAGCGGCTGAAATCGCCCCGGGCGTCCTGCAGGAGCAGATGCCCCTGGCTGCCGTTCAAATGGATTTCCCGGTCGCATTCCACCTGTATCCAGGACATGGTTTCGTACCTCCGTGATGTAGGGAATAGGGATTAGGGAGCAGGGAATAGGGATTAGGGATTAGGCAATAGGCATTAGGCATTAGGCAATAGGGATTAGGCATTAGGCAGTAGGCATTAGGCAATAGACCCCCGACTGTCATCCCGAGCGGAGTGGAGTGCCAGCGGAACGGAGTCGAGGGACCTGAAAGCTGGGTATAAAGTTGCTTGGTTGAATACGTTTTCTCTCAGGTCCCTCCGCTTCGGTCGGGATGACAATGTTTGCTATTCATGTTCCAGTCACTTGGTAGATGTTGTTCATCAACGATAGCGTTGCTTCTTCATCTAATCCCTATTCCCTAATCCCTAACCTTAAAACTCCTTCAGCCGTTCGTTAAAATCGTGCAGCGCGTCCAGAAACGCGCCGTGCTCCGGGCAGGCGTAGAGGATTTTGCCCGCTTCTTTGACCGCCTCCACAAAGGCCGGGTTCAGCCCGCGCTTGCCCGATTCCATCAGCGGGCACACCGCCCAGGCCCGCCAGTCCATTTTCGCGCCATTCCGCGTCGGCAGCATGGGGAACAGGCGGCAGGACAGCGGCCTGTCCTCCCGGTTGCAGGTTCCCGAGCAGGTAAGCAGCTTCATCCCCGGCAAAACAGCGCTGTCTTCGCAAATGGAAAAGCCCATCGGCAAGGGCGCATAGAGCACTTCCTCACCGGGAAACAGCAGCATCCCACCCTGGCCGTCCTCATCCGGCTGGCAGCACGCGCCGCCGCAGGAGCGCCCGCAGTCCGCTTTCAGGGGCGTTACGCTGTCCAGCATCCGCCTCGCTTCCAAAACGGCCTCCAACGCTTCCATCCACATCGTCCTCGCCATTCATCATAATGAAATAATTCTACCACAAAATCCATGGATTGACAAGGCGGTATTCTTTGTTTATCATAACTCTGAAAGGGGGCTTTCCTTTGCTTCTGACTTTGCCCAAGCCGGTGGAAACGGCTTTGTCGCGCCTGGAAAGCGCGGGGTTTTCCGCCTATGCCGTGGGCGGCTGCGTGCGGGATCACGTGCTGGGCTTCACGCCCCATGACTACGATATCTGCACCGCCGCGACGCCCGAGGAGATGCAGCAGGTTTTTCAAAACGAGCGCACCATTGAGACCGGTCTCAAGCACGGCACCCTGACTGTGCTTTTGCAGGGAATGCCGCTGGAAATCACCACGTTTCGGTTGGACGGCGCGTACTCCGACGGGCGGCATCCGGACTCCGTGCAGTTTACCTCCCGCGTGGAGGACGACCTGTCCCGCCGGGATTTCACCATCAACGCCATGGCTTATTCCCCGAAGGAGGGACTGGTCGATCCCTTCGGCGGGCAGGCGGACTGCAAAGCAGGCGTGATCCGCTGCGTGGGCGACCCTGCCGCGCGCTTTGGGGAGGACGCGCTGCGCATCCTTCGCGCGCTGCGCTTTTCCGCCCGGCTCGGCTTTCCCATCGAGGAAGCTACGGCGAACGCCGTCCGGGAAGGAAGGACGCAGCTTTGCCACGTGAGTCGGGAGCGCATCGCCGTGGAGCTGACCGGGCTTTTACAGGGCAAGGACGCTTCCTCCGTGCTTCGGCAGTTCCCCGAGGTCATCGAAACGGCGCTGCCGGAGTTGGACGCTTTGATCCATGGCCCGCACTGGGAAACGACGCTTCGCACCCTCGACGCCGCGCCAAAGGATGTATACCTTTGCTGGGCCGCGTTTCTGCGTCTCTGCGGGTCGGAGGCCGTTGCCTATGAAGCGCTCAAAAGCCTGAAAATGTCCGTGAAGATCATGGACACCGTGTCCCAGCTGGTGCGGTGGCAAGGCGCGGAACTGCGTCCGGAAAGCTTGCAGGAAACGCTGATGCGCATCGGCCCGGAGCGGCTGGAGCAGCTGATTCTTTTTCGGCAGGCCGCGCGGACGGCGGAACAGAAAGAGAGTCCCGAAGCCGTCGCCCGGGACACTGAAGCGTTGCGGCAAAAGCTGAAAACGCTGCTTGAGGAAAACGCCTGCTATACCCTCAGCCAGTTGGCCGTGAACGGCAAGGACATGGCCGCCCTCGGCCTGCGCGGCCCCGCCATCGGGGAGGCGCTGCACGGGCTTTTGCTGAAAGTCGTTCGCGGAGAAACAGCAAACGAACGCGAAGCGCTGCTGGAGGCGGCGCAAAAAGTATAAAAATAGCTACCATTCATCTATCGCATGATGCTTATTAACCAGAGCGAGGGCCTGTGCGGCCCTCGTGCACCTGCACCAAAGGCCTTCGGCCTCTGGACTCCAGCAGCGGAATTGACTTGCTCGTATGATTCAAGTTGGTTCCCGCTGATGTCTGGAGGAACGCGGATATTCCGCTTGACCGCGCTCTGTTTCTGGCCCGGCGTCCTTCGGACGCCACCCCGGATGCAAAGCATCCGGGGAAAGCCAGGGAATAATCCGCAGGGAAAGCGAGCTTTCCCCTCGGATTTTCCCGGGCTTTCTTGGGCCAGAAACCCTCAATCTTTCGTAACCCCAGCGCGGCAAGCGAACGTTGTTGGTTTATCCCAGCGGCGTAACTTCGCCAGTTACGGGTTCAGGGACGAACCGCCGATGACCGCCTGTGGCGGGAATCTCATCGGCGGT
>CADAKE010000052.1 GCA_902788445.1 uncultured Eubacteriales bacterium | reverse complement strand
GCTGGCATCATGGTATAATAACGAGGCAACCGGCGCGAAGCGCGGTTGGCCGTCCTGCCGACTCCCGAAGGGTAAGGCGGCAGGCGTTATGGTATAATAGCGAAGCAGCCGGTTAGCGGCGAAGCGTTTCCGGCGATTGGCCGTCCTGTCCCTTCAAGAAAGGAAGTATCCTCTGTGAATCACGACGAGCAAAGGGTGTGGCTGATTCAGCAGCTATTGGACGAAAAGCCCGAGTACCGGGATTACCGGATTCCGGAAGATACGCAGGAGCAGAAAAATTTGCTGCGGGCGCTGATGAATGTTCGTATGCCGGAGCCGATCAACGAAGAAATCCTGCAAGCGCAGGATGAATACCTGACCGAAGAAAACCGGCGGGCGGGCGTGACCGATTTGAAGGACTTACAGCCGATTCCGTCCGACAGCCGCATCTATCTCTGGCAGGGGGATATGACCACATTAAGGGTGGACGCGATCACGAATCCCGCCAACAGCGGGATGCTGGGCTGCTTCCTGCCCCTGCATTCCTGCGCCGACAACATCATCGGCTCCAAAGCGGGCATCCGCCTGCGCCTGCGCTGTAATGACATCATGTGCGCCCAGGGCCATGAGGAACCGACCGGCCAGGCCAAGATCACGCCCGGCTACAACCTGCCCTGCAAATATATCCTGCATACCGTCGGGCCGATCGTGGAAGGAAGGCTGACGCAGGAGCATGAGCGCCTGCTGGCTTCCTGCTACCGCTCCTGCCTGGAACTGGCCGAAGAAAACCAGCTTGAGAGCATTGCCTTCTGCTGCATTTCCACCGGCGTTTTCATGTTCCCCAACCAGCGCGCGGCGGAAATCGCGGTGGAGACCGTGAAAAGGTATTACCGGGAAACGGACAGTCAGATCAAAACCGTTTTCAACGTTTACAAGGATTTGGACTGGGAAATCTATCGTCGCCTCCTCATTGCATAAATGCTTTGCCGCCCGGCCGGAGCATACGATCAACGAAAAGAAAGTTGGATGAACAGATGAAAAAAATGCTGACAGCGCTTTGCGTTCTTTCCCTGCTGACCGTCTCTTGCGCGGCCGCGCTGGCGGCTGCCCCGTCGATTTCCGTGGGGGATGAAAACCTGACGGTGAAATACAGCAACGACGCGGCCCAGGGCGGGTATACCTATGTGTTGCTGGACGCCATGGAGCAAATCGCGCTGGTGGAAATCAACGCGGGCGGCACCTGGAATCCCGCCTGGACGGAGGAAGGGCTGTATAAGGTGCGCGCGTACTATCAGGACGCCGACGGCAAAACCCAATGCGAGGAATCCGATTTCACCGAGGTGCGCTTCTCCAACAAGCGCGGCCCGCTGTACTTTACGGATTTCCTGAATGATAACGAAGCCCTGCCTTCCTCCTTCACCAAACCGGCGGAGTACAACGATCCCACGCCCGCTCCCACGCAGGCGCCCCAGGCCGCCGCGCCCGTGTATACGCTGCCGCCGACGCAGGCTTATGACGTTCCCGCGGCTGTGCCCACCGCCGCGCCGGTTCCCACCCTTGCCCCCGCGCCGACCGTCTCTTACACCGGTACCCGTCCCTGCTTTGAACATTTGAACATCCGCATCCGCATTTCGGACAACGATACCCACGCCGCCACCAAAGGCCGCTCCGGCCCCGGCACCGACATGCCCCAGGTCGCCACGCTGAACGTGGGAGAGGTGTTCCAGGTGCTGGACTGCCGCATCCTTGAACAGGGCAATGTGCACTGGTTCCTGATCAACAAGAACGGCGTGAACTGCTGGGTCGCTTCCGGCCGCTGCGAACGCTACTGACCGCGGCTCACCTGACATTTTGAGAAAAGGCGGCAAAAAAGTGCTTGACAAGCAGGGAATCCGGCTGTATAATATTCTCTGCTTGAGCGCCATTAGCTCAGTTGGTAGAGCACCTGACTCTTAATCAGGGTGTCCCGGGTTCGAGTCCCTGATGGCGCACTGAATGCCCGAAACCATTGTGGTTTCGGGTTTTTGTGCGTAAAAGCATCTGATTGAAAGCATTCGATTTTGCGGTAGATTACAAGAGGAAAATCGAATGCCGCAAAGCAAGATGAAGCCCATAGACGGAATGGGGCGGAAAAAGGTATCTGATCATTTCCCGGTTCTCTTTTTGCTTTCCTTTTCCTTGACTGTCGTAAAGATATAGTTGTGCCAGCCCGTCCCATCGTCGCCCATTCCCTGTTCAAAAGCAAACATGCCGGACGCGGCGGCTTGCAATTCTTCCAGGGAATGACCGAAGAAAGCCCGGTCGTAGGTTTCTCCGTCAACAATATACTGACTGCGTTTCTCGATCTTCCCTTGCCCTTCCCGCACGGTGATGAACAGTCTGCCTTCGTCCTTCATCACATCGCGCATCCGGGAAAAGGCCAGGGGCAGTTGATCCTTTTCGATATGCACCAGCCCGGCAATCACGATGACGGCGTCCACTTTGCCGATATACGAATAATCGTTTCGCAGATCATCCTGATAAAAGACGATATCCGGATTCCTTTCCCGCGCGATTTTCAGGCTTTCCTCGCTGAAATCCAGGCCGACCACCTCATAGCCCATCGCATGGATTCGCTGGGACTCACAGCCGCACCCACAGCATAAGTCCAGAAAGCGGCTGCCCGGCGGAAAACGCCTGGCAAAATCCAGCAGGGCCGGGATTTCGGGATCAGGCGTATAACTCATTTTCGCCCATTCAAGCGCGGTTTTATCGTAATAATCCATGATCCCTTTCATCCGCTTATCCTCCCTGAATCACGAGCTTCTTCTGGTGCCGCTTCCACAGCAGCAGCCCCAGGCCGACGAGCGCAATTGTCCAGGCGGCTTGCAGGGCCAGCACGCGCGGCGCTTCGGAAAGGGGCCATTCGCCGGTGTAAAGGCGGATGGGCGCGTCCAGCAGTTGGGCATAGGGCAGCAGGGTGATCACCTTCTGCCAGGAATCAGGAAACAGGGTCAGCGGCAGGATGTTGCCGGAGAAGGTCATCATGAGCAGGTTCAGCATTGCCTGCACGCCGCGGGAATCGAGGGTGCGCATGGTGATGGCCATGGTGATGTTCTCTAATGCGCACACGCAGCAAAGACCCAGCAGCAGACCAGCCACCGAAACCAGCAGCGCGGACAGCGAGACCGGCGCGCTCAGGCCCCAGCCCGCGGGCAGCAGGGCGGCGAAGATGAACATCGGCGCGGCACGCATCAGGCTGCCCAGCAGCTTTTGGGCCAGGATGCGGGCGTAATAATACCCATATAAATTCAAGGGCCGGCACAGGTCGTAAGCGATGGAGCCGGAGCGGATCTTGTCCAGCAGATCGGCGTCGCTGGCGAGCAGCATCCGGAAGAACGCCTGCTGGAGCCACACATAGGTGGTCACCGAGGCAATGGGCATGGCCTGGGGCTTGCTTTGGTACAGCGCCCGGTACAGCGCCACCAGGATCAGCCCGAAAAACACCTGGCAGAAAAATCCGCCGACCACCGCGCCGCGGTACTGCAATTCCATCCGCCAGCGCATACGGAACACGGATAGGTAACTTTTCATAAGTCCATCTCCCGGTACATGGCGGCGATCAGGTGGTCGATGTTCTGCGGCTGGGCCGTTAATTCCCGAATTGTTCCCGCTGATTGCAGGCGGGAAATCAATTGCGCGGTAGGCATTTGATCAGGCGCGTAGACGATTTTGATATCTTCCGCTTCTCTTGTGACCACGCAGGAATCCGGCAGTTCAGGCAGCACAGCGCCATTGTCGTAGCGCACGGTTAAAATCCGCTGGGTATCGTAACGGGAAAGCAGATCGGGCAGCGCGCCATCGTACAGCTTCTTGCCGTGGCCCAGCACCATCACGCGCGGGCACAGGGCGGCGATATCCTCCATATCATGGGTTGTGAGCAGGACGGTGGTGCCGTTCCGGGCGTTCTCTTCCTTGAGGAAATCCCGCAGGGCCAGCTTGCTCACCGCGTCCAGGCCGATGGTGGGCTCGTCCAGAAACAAAAGCTCCGGCCCATGCAGCAGCGAGCCGCAGAGTTCCGCCCGCATCCTTTGGCCCAGGCTCAGCAGCCGCAGGGGCGTGCGCAGGAAATCGCCCAATTGCAGGGCGTCGGTGAGCGCGTCCAGCCTGCGGCGGTAATCATTCTCCGGCACGCGGTAAATCTCCTTGAGCAAGGAAAAGCTGTCCAGAATCGGCACGTCCCACCAAAGCTGGCTGCGCTGACCAAACACCACGCCGATGTGCCGCACGTGCTCCCGCCGTTCCTTCCATGGCACCCGGCCGCCCACCTGGACGCTGCCGCCGTCCGGGGTCAGGATGCCGCTGAGGATTTTCACGGTGGTGGATTTGCCCGCGCCGTTCGGCCCAATGTACCCCACCAGCTCGCCCCGCTCCACGGAAAAGGAAACCTGCTGCAATGCCTGAATAACGGTCTTATCCCGCAGGAGCCCTTTTTCGCGCTTCTTGCGCACGATGAAATGTTTGTCCAAGTTTTCGACAGTGATGTACGGCATGTCCGCCTCCAATGCTCCGCTCGTCCATAACAGAAAAAGGGCTTTTATTTTACCGTATTTCCTCCCCCGCGTCAAGCGCGGAACCGGCCTGCCGCTTGATTTTTCAGGGCAATCATGATAGAATACGGGAAATAAGGGAGGCGAAGCATATGGAGCACGCGGGGCATCGGGAGCGGCTGCGCAAGCGGTACGCCGAAAACGGCTTTTCAGGTTTCGCGGAGCATGAAATTCTGGAACTGCTGCTCACCTACGCCATCCCCCGGATCAACACGAATCCCATCGCCCACCGGCTGATGGACCGCTTCGGTTCCCTGACCGGCGTGCTGGAAGCGAACCAGAAGGATCTGGAGGCGGTGGAGGGGATTGGCCCGCAGGCGTCCACGCTGCTCACGATGATGCTGCCCCTGCTTCGGGAATACGAACAGAAGAAACTGCTGCCCCGGGTGCGCCTGAGCAATTATGCCGACCTGGCCGCGTACTGCCGCACGCTGTATCTGGGCGTATGCCGGGAAGAATTTTACGTGCTGAGCATGGACGCGAACATGAACCTGCTGGCGGCGAAATGCATCGCCACCGGCACGCCCACGGAGGTGAGCGCCCTGCCGCGGCTGGTGCTGGAGGAGCTGTTGCGGAACCACGCCGCCTGCGCGGTGATTTCCCACAATCATCCCAGCAGCAGCGTAACGCCCTCCCAGGAGGATGTGGACATTACCCTGGCCATCGAGCGCGTGCTGTCCGGCGTGGGCATCCGGCTGTACGATCATGTTCTCATCGCGGGCAACCGCGAATATAGTTTTATGCGGCACCATTGGCTGGACAGGAGCCTGCCCGCCGAGCCGGAGGAGGACGAACAGCCCCTGGCCGCCGAACGCCCGCAGCGGATGCTGCCCGCGCAGAGTTCAAAAAGAAAGCGGAAGAGTTCAGCAGAATGAAGCATCGCAGGAAAAGAAACCGTTCGTTCGGGGGACGCCTTATGCATATGATCCTGATTCTGGCGCTGGCTGGCGTCTTGCTGTTTGGCTTGGCGCTCGGCGCGCTGTCCCTGGCGGAAGTGAACCCGCCGCCCGTGAGCCCGGACAGCGGCGCGGTGATCGTGCTGGGCTGCCAGGTGTATTCAACCGGGAACCTGAGCCCACAATTGGAACTCAGATTGCAATCCGCGCTGGACACCTACCGGGAACATCCCCGGCTGATCGTGTGCTGCGGCGGGCAGGGAGAAAACGAGCCCGCGCCGGAGGGTCAGGTGATGCGGGAATGGCTGGTCAGGCAGGGCGTGCCGCCGGAGGACGTGATCGCGGAATGCGAATCCCAGAACACGCGGCAGAACCTGGCCTATGCCCGGGATTTGCTGCCGGACACCGTGCAGCGCGTGACCGTCATCACCAGCGATTATCATCTGCCCCGCGCCCTCGCCCTGGCAAAGGACGTGGGCCTGCAGGCCGACGGCATCGGCAGCCCCTGCCGCCCGGAAATCGGCTTCTGGATCAAAAACCATACCCGCGAGGTGCTGGCCTGGGGAAAGTATCTGGGGCAAAAGCTGCTGCCGGGGAGATAGGCCGGTTGGGATTAATACTGTTTCATCTTTATAACAATGAATGAAGAAAGTGTCCAATGGCTTCCTGATTGATCTGCTGAAAAAAATTGCAACTCATGCATTCGCCATGATGTGTTAGCAATCTGTTCATGAAAGAAAAAACCTGCCCGCATGTGCCAGGCAGGATGAAAGATAATGCGGCAGGTTGTTTGTTCCCCTAAATCGCTTTGGCTTCCGCTGTTCTGACGCGAGTGAAGATCATCCGGCCCGCGCTGGTTTGCAGCACGGTGGTCACTTCCACGTCGGTGGTTTCGCCCACGCGGCGGCGGCCGTTTTCCACCACCACCATCGTGCCGTCGTCCAGGTACCCCACGCCCTGGCCGGGCTCCTTGCCCTCCCGCACGATGTGGACGGTCATTTCCTCGCCGGGCAGCACAACGGGACGCAGCGCTCCCGCCAGTTCGTTGATGTTCAGCACGGGCACCCCCGTCACGCCCGCCACCTTGTTCAGGTTGTAATCATTGGTCAGCACCGCGCCGCCTATACGCCGGGCGAGGCGAAGCAGCTTCACGTCCACCTCCGCGCCATCGTCCGCTTCCTCCTCCTCGATGCGGACGGGGCAGTCCAACTCCTCCTGGATTTTTTGCAGGATATCCAGTCCCCGCCGTCCGCGCGTGCGGCGCAGGGCGTCGGCGCTGTCGGCAATGTGGCGCAGTTCGTCCAGCACAAAGGCGGGAATCACCAACTCCCCTTCCAGAAAACCCGCCTTGCAGATGTCGAAAATCCGCCCGTCGATGATCACCGATGTGTCCAGCACCTTGGGGCAGGCTTCCGGCATCGCGGACTGCGCCGCCGCGTGTTTCATCCGCGCGGCGGAAGCAAAGCGGCCGCCCGCCCGCGCGCCTGAAAGCATCAGCGCGGCGTATAGCAGCAAAGCCGCCAGTCCAGCGCCCCATCCCAGCGGCAGCAGGCGCAGGGGCTGTATCAACAGCGCCGCCAAGAGAGCGCCCAGGAACGCGCCGAAAAGCCGCCAGGATTGCCGGGATAAAACGGGGAGAGAATGGTTGTTCATAAAAATACCTCCTTGATAAACATCATACTTCACGATGGATGAATCATTTGAAAGGAAGTCAACAAGCACTGTCATCCCGAGCGAAGGCGAGCGGGACGCGAGCCGAAGTCGAGGGACCTGAGACAAATCGGGCGACATGCTGCTTAATTATTGACGCTGTGCTCAGGTCCCTCCATTCCGCTCCACTCTCGTTCCGCTCCAGTCGGGATGACAATGAAAGGTTCATGGTGAAAAAAGCGGCAGGGGACAACTGCAACGCATAAATAAACCGCCGCGCAAAAGCCTTTGACTTTTGTGCGGCGGTTCATGTTTATATGATTATGAAGATGGCAGCAAATCCAGCACGGCCATGGCCTGGGCCACGGTGTCCACGCCGTGGAGACTGACGCCGTCGGGGGCTTTCAGCCGCCGTGCGCTGTCGCGGGGGCAGAGGATGTGGGTGAAGCCCAGGCGTTGGCACTCCGCCACGCGGCGCTCCATCTGGGCGATGGCGCGGACTTCGCCCGCCAGGCCCACTTCGCCCATCACGGCCCAGTCGCCGGGCACGGGCCTGTCCACGTAGGACGACGCCACGGCCATGCAGAAGGCCAGGTCAGCGGCGGGCTCGTTGAGCGACAGTCCTCCCGCCACGTTGATGTAGGCGTCCCGATTATACATTTTCAGCCGCGCCCGCTTTTCCATCACCGCCAGCAGCAGCATCACGCGGGAGGAATCCATGCCGTCCACCGTGCGGCGCGGCGCGGCCAGAAAGCTCTGGGTAACGAGCGCCTGAATGTCCACCAGCATCGGCCTGCTGCCCTCCATGCCGCAGAACACGCAGGAGCCGCTGGCCCCCTTCGCCCGCTGGGAGAGCAGCGTTTCGGATGCGTTTTTGACCGCCACCATTCCCTCGCCGGTCATTTCAAATATGCCCAATTCATTTACCGACCCGAAGCGGTTCTTCACCGCCCGGAGAAGCCGGTATTCGTGCTGGTGGTCGCCCTCGAAATACAGCACCACGTCCACCATGTGCTCCAGCACCCGGGGCCCGGCCAGCGACCCTTCCTTCGTCACGTGGCCCACCAGGAAGATGGCGCAGCCCTCGGTTTTCGCGTAGCGCATGAGCAGCGAGGCGCTCTCCCGCACCTGGCTCACGCTGCCCGGCGCGCTGCCCATTTCGGGGCGGTACATGGTCTGGATGGAGTCGATCACACAAAAGTCCGGGGCCACGGCGCGGAGCTTTTCCTCCACCTGATCCATGGCGTTTTCGGTCAGGATGATCATGCCGCTGTCGGCCACGCCTAAACGCTGGGCGCGGAGTTTGATCTGCCGGGCGCTTTCCTCGCCGCTCACGTACAGCACGCGCTTGCCCGCCTGGGAAAGATGATGGCATACCTGCAAAAGCAAGGTGGACTTGCCGATGCCCGGGTCGCCGCCCACCAGCATGAGCGAGCCTTCCACGATGCCGCCGCCCAGCACGCGGTCGAGTTCCGGCAAGCCGGAGGAAACGTACACCTGGCCGCTGGTTTCAATGTCCCTGAGCGGCTTTGCGCTGCTGCCCGTGCCGCCGCGCTGCTTGTAGGCTTTCGGCGCGGCTTCCTCCGGCACGGCCATGATTTCTTCCATCGTGTTCCAGGCCCCGCACTCCGGGCATTTGCCCATCCAGCGCGGGTTCTCATAGCCGCAGGCGGTGCATTGGAAGCTGGTCTTTTTCTTCGGCATGGCTTGTTCTCCGTTCTTCTTGCGTGTTCAGGAAGGATTATAGCATATTGTTCCCGCCGCCGCCATAGGAACCTTTGGCGAAACCTGTCGGTGCCGCGTTATCGGTGCAGCCGCACCGGAGGCAGCACCGCGTCAATATCCACGAAAGCGATCCTTTCATCAATGCGGTCGCGGTAGACCGGCACCTCCTGGGCGGTGAGCAGGTCGGTAGGAGAAAAGTACAGGTAACGGCTGAAATAGATGTGGGTCACGCCGGTGTCGGGATCCTGATAATGGCATTCCACCACATAGGGATGCGACCCGCCAGTGTTGACGTTCGTGCGCGGCTGCGCGCCGACGATCTTCGCCATCACGTAATCCCCAGCCTCATAAAGTTGGCGCAGTTTGCTGCGGCGGCTCACGTCGGAAAGCAGCAGCCCCAAACCCACCAGCAGGAAAACAGCGCCCATCCCGCCGAATACGCCGAGGAAAATCATCGGGTCTTCCGGGTCTTCTCCTACCTTGAAATACCAAAACATCGTACCGAGGATCAGGAAAAATAAGCCCATCGGCGCGAAAATCACGCCGACGATGCCTTTCTCCGTCCAGCCAAATTTCTTATTCTCGTTCATTGTGTTCACCTTTCTGGGGCGCTTTAACACAGATAGGAGTTAGGAGAGAGGAGATAGGAGTTAAATAATGTTTATAAAAATGCAAGCCGGACTTCCGTCTTTTGATCGAGCTATATTTATCTCCTATCTCCTATCTTCTAACTCCTATCTTCATGATTTAAAGCGCCCTTTGATTAAGAAGCTGAAAGATTTACTCCCCATCCTGCGCGGGCTGCTGGGTGTTGTTCAGGGTCAGCACGGGCAGGGCTTCCGCCGCGCCGCCGGAAACGTAGGTGGGCAGCTGGCCGTTCCAGGTATTTACCTGGGTGAACTGGATCAGGTTTTCAGTCAGGCTCTGGGCGATCTTCTCGTTCGCCTCGGCTTCTGCTTCCGCCTTGATGCGGGTGGAGTAGGCTTCGGCGTCCGCGTTGATCTTTACCACAGCGGCCTTGGCGTCGGCTTCGATCTTCTGGCGCTCGGCCTGCTGCTGGGTTTCCATGGTCTTCTGCTCCTGCTCGATCTCGGCCTGGAGCTTGCGCTGGGCGGCGACCTGCTTGGCCTCGACGGCGTCGGTGAAAGCGTCGGTGAAGTCGATGTTTTCAATGGACACACTGATGATGGAAATGCCGTAGCGCTCCATTTCTTTGCTCAGATTATCGCGGATCTGGATGGACAACTGCTCCCGGGCGCTGACCAGGTTTTCCGCGGTGTACTTGGAGAACACGGCCTTGGTGTTTTCCAGCATCCGGGGATAGACCAGCTTGTTGAAGTAGTCGGTGCCGACCTCGCGGAACAGCGTCATGGCGGTGGACTTATTGATGGCATAGTTGATGGAACCCACAATGTCCACCTGCTGGATGTCGCTGGAGAACGCCTGGGTGGAGAAGGGCGTTTTCTGCTCGCGGTTGTCCATCAGGATGATTTCCTGGAAGGGGCTCTTCATGTGGAAGCCGGCTTCCATGGTGTAATCCTCCACCTTGCCGAAGGTGGTCACGATGGCGGTGTATCCAGTGTCAATCTGCACGGTGCAGCGGAAAAACACGATCAGCGCGATCAGGATAATGACCACCGCCAGGATGATGCCCTTCATGCCCTTGGGGTTCGCTTTGCGGGGGGACTGGGTGTTGAGCGGCGTAGTGAACTGAGACATCGTTTGTACCTCCTTGTTCGCTTGCGGGAGTGCTTCCCGGTTCCTTGTGACGGAGAAAGTATACCATACCCCCGCGCTTTCCGCCAGACGGAAATGACTGAAAGATACAAAACGCGGGCTGAATTGTCACGGGAGACGGCGCGGAATTTCCAAATCAAGGGACGCTTTGGCATGGCGGATACTTCAGCCTGGACAGGAAAGGCAATGAAGTATCTGTATATTTACAACGTAAATACAATGAAAAGCCAAAATAATCATAGAAACGTCGGTGCATCTTCTTGACACAGGTTGCATAAATATGTATAATATGCGTACACTGCCCGGTTTTCCCGGCAGCAGTACCACCCTGAACAGAGGACAGGAATTCTATGACGAATGTTTTTATTGACGGCGGCGCGGGCACCACGGGGCTGAACATCGTTTCCCGGCTGAGCCAGCGGCGGGATATTCACCTGATCATGCTTCCGGAGGAAACCCGGAAAGACCCAGCCGCCCGGAGGGACGCGCTGAATGCGGCGGACGTGGCGTTCCTCTGCCTGCCGGACGACGCGGCGCGGGAAGCGGCGGGGATGATCGAAAACCCAAACACTGCCGTGATCGACACGTCCACCGCCCACCGGGTCGCGCCGGGATGGGTATACGGCTTCCCAGAATTGAAGGGTCAGCGGGAAAAGATTCAGGTTAGCAAGCGCGTTGCCAACCCCGGCTGCCACGCCAGCGGGTTCATCGCGCTGGTGGCGCCGCTCATTTCGGAAGGAGCGCTTGCCCCCGACGCGGCGCTTTCCTGCTTTTCCCTCACCGGCTATTCCGGCGGGGGGAAAAAGATGATCGCGGAGTATGAAGCACCGGACAAAAATCCGCTGTTCAGCGCCCCCCGGCAATATGGCCTGAACCAGCAACACAAGCATCTGCCAGAGATGAAAGCGGTTTGCGGTTTGGACATTGCGCCGATTTTCTGCCCCATCGTGGCCCCGTATTACGCGGGCATGGAGGTGACGGTGGCGCTGTTCGCGGGGCAGGCGAAGGCATCCCTCGATGAAATCAAAGCCATTTACAAAGCCTATTACGCCCAGGGCGTGGTGCGGTTCGCGGACGAAACCGCCGAGGGGAATTTCCTTTCCGCCAGCGCTTACGCGGGCCGGGACGACATGGAGATCACCGTGAACGGCAATGAAGAACGCCTCCTGCTCACCGCCCGGTTCGACAACCTGGGCAAGGGGGCCTGCGGCGCGGCGATTCAGAACATGAACCTGCTGATGGGCGTGGAAGAAACGACGGGGCTGGTGGTGTGAGCCATGAGCGAAGCGACGATTCGGCCCATGACGGAGCAGGACTATGACGCTGTGCGCGCCCTGTGGCTGACCATCCGGGGCTTCGGCATCCGGGCGCTGGACGACTCGCGGGAGGACGTGGTGCGCTTCATCCGCCGCAACCCCACCACCAGCGTGGTGGCGGAGGCGGACGGCAAGATCGTGGGCTCCATCCTCTGCGGTTCGGACGGACGGCAGGGGGCGCTGTACCACGTGTGCGTGGCAAAAGCGTACCGCAGGCAGGGCATCGGCACCCGGATGGTGGGCTACTGTGAAAGAAATGGGCATCAACAAAGTGGGTTTGATCGCTTTCACCAGCAACGAGGCCGGCAACGCTTTCTGGAAGCAGATCGGCTGGAAAAAGAGCGACGTGAACTACTATGAATTTGTACTTAATGAAGAGAATATTACACACTTTGTAGACGGTTGATTATTCAGATAGGAGTTAGGAGATAGAAGATAGGAGATTTGTTTAGCATAACATTTGTATGCAAGCCGAACTTTGTAAAAAGCATACGACATGATCAATCTCCTATCTCCTCTCTCCTATCTTCTATCTATTCAGGATTTGATAAGGAGTACATATCATGAATTACAAAAAGATTCCCGGCGGTGTGACCGCGCCGAAAGGGTTCAAGGCCGCGTGCTGCGCGGCGGGGATCAAATACAAAGACCGCACGGACATGGCGATGATCGTGAGCGACGCGCCCTGCGCGGTG
>CADAKE010000051.1:15320-27613 GCA_902788445.1 uncultured Eubacteriales bacterium | reverse complement strand
GGCCCGCCGTGCACCCATACCAGCAAAGGAATATTTTTTTGCTGTTCTTCCGGCAGCAGCAGAGAACCGGTCAGCGTTACCCGCCCGTCCTGGGAGGGCGTTTCAACGCTTTGGTAAGCTGCCGCATTGTCCGGGGAAAGCCAGCCGTTGTGACTGGGGCAAAGAGGCAGGGCCGCGCTTTCTCCCTTTTTCCAGAAAGAGGGCACCGGCGGGCATTTGCCGCTGCCGTAAAGAACAGCGACCCCTTCATCCAGTTCTCCGGCTGTTTCCATAACCAGACCGGAAAGGTTCATTTGTTCATAACAAAGTTTGTTTCCCGTAACGGTGACCCGCCATAATCCGGGTTCATGATTTTCATGGGCCGCCACATAGAAAACGTTTGCTTCTTTTCCCTGCGCGATGATGGTTTTCCTTTCGGGGGAGGTATCCATGTACGCCCCTTCCGTGAGCCCGGCAGGTTCGTGTTCGATTTCGTCTATTTCATGTTCCTGCCCGTCCAGCCAGACGCGGCGCAGGGAGATTTCCATGCCTGACGTACTGACGGCGACCAAAGCATAACGGCCATCGGCGGAAACAATGGGCCGATAATCGCCGCCGGGCGCGAAAGGCGTTTTTATTTCTTGTTCTTCGCCGCTGGCCAGATTCAGCAGCTTGAAAGCGCCTTGGGCGTACAGCGCCGCGCTTTCATCCGGCAGCAGCGCTAACGCCTGGAAGGGCTTTTCCGCTTCCGCCAACTGACGCAAAGAGCCATCGTACCGGTACAGCCGATAGGTATATTTTTTCACAAAGCCATGGTCGGCGTCATTGCGGAAACGCAGTTCCTCCGCGACAAGCGGCATCTCCCAGTCACAGTCGGCAGGCGGCGTTTCCCTGATTTCCCTCCGGCACACGAAAAGGCAGCCGTTTGACATAGGCAGCACGTCCACCGCCTCAAAGCCCGCGGGCAGGGGCAAGGCTTCTTCGGTTTTATCCGTCCGCCTGTCATGCAGGGCGATTCTGCCGTCCGTCAGGAACCAGAGCAGGTTTCCATCCTTAGAAAAGGCGGGACACTTTTCCACCGTTCCGCCCAGCGAGATTTCCCGGGCGTTCCCTTCTTTTGCGATTTCCACCCGGCGCTGCCAGGCGTTATCCTGCCAGAAATATTTCACATAGGCCGTGGCTCCATCAGGAGCCTGCGCCAGGGAGGACAGCCGCGTGAGCCGCCCGTAATCCTCGGGAATCAATTGATGATTGCTCACGGCGTGTCCTCCTTTCCGTTCAGGTATTGTTCCATCCATTGACGAATCTCCAGCATGTGCCGGATGCGGTTGTGCATGAGCCCCGTGCGGGTGAGGCTGTGGTTTTCCCCGGGGAACACCACCAAACGGCAGGGGACTTCGGGCCGCAGGGCCTTGATCATGTTGAACACCTGATCGGATTGTTCTTCCCCGCAGCGCACGTCCTTTTCTCCGTGCAAAAGCAGGGTAGGGGTGTTCAATTTTTGTATGTCTTTCAGCACGCTGCCCTTGGCCCGGTTCAGCATATATGCCCGGAAATCCATTTGTCCTGTGCCGGAAATGAAGCCCATATCCCCGGTGCCGTAGGAGGTGGCGGGGTCGATCCAGGTGCGCTGGGCCGCTGCCGCCCGGAAACGGTCCGTCGCCAGGGTCAGCTTATTGGTCATGTAACCGCCATAGCTGCCGCCGGTGACGCCCAGGCGGGCCAGGTCGATGCGGGGGAATCTTGCCCCGCAGGCGTCCACAAAGTGAAGCAAATCGTCGATGGCCTCCGGGCCGTAAGCGCCGTTTGTGAACTCCTTTCCGTAGCCCGCGCTGCCCCGTGGATTGCACCACAGCACCGCGAAACCCGCCGCCCGCAGGGACTGGGCTTCAAAGAAGAAAATCTCCTCGCCGTAAAAGCATTCCGGCCCGCCGTGCACATACAAAACGGCGGGGCAGCGTTCTTCGCCCTCCGGCAGCAGCGCCCAGCCATGCACCGTGTGGTCTTGCTCCGACAGGATGATCTTTTCAGGCAAAGCTGTTTCGTATGCTTCGATCCAGTCATTATCTTGGGTCAGGCGCTTTTCTTCCCCTGTTTTCAAGTTTCTGAAATATAACTCTCCCGGATGGTCGGGATAGCTTCGGAAAAACACCAGCCGATCCTTGTGAATTTCGGAAATGCCCTGAATACAGCCGCCGGACAGGACTTCCTTTCCCTGCCCGTCAGATACGAACATCCGGCCATCCCGGGCGGTCAGGAAAAGAAAACCGCCGTTTTGTTCCTGCCGCACAGGAAAACCCATGCTGCCGTTTCGATCATCGCCCAGGATAGCAGGATCAATCCCCTCCGTGCCGTCGGCAGGCAGCAGGGGTGCTTCCGCGCCTTTCCCTTCATCGACCGCAAATAATTCCGTGCGTCCCGTTTCCTGATTGTAACCGGCATAGACGGGCAGGCCGTTCTTTTCCATCACCGGCATCACCGCTTGCACAGAGTGGGCGGTGGGGATTTCCCGGTACTGCCCGAGGCGCAAATCATAGCAGAACAGCTTCTGCGTCAGCGCCTTTTCCCGGTCCAGCGGCTGGCCGTAAAAATACAGTTTGGCCCCGTCCTTTGAAAACGCGGGCAGAGAAATGGGAAAGGTGGGGGAGACCAGTTCCCGGATTTCTCCGCTTTCCCGGTCGATCAGGCGGAGGGAGGAAAGGCTTCCATCCAGAAAGCCGAACGCCTCGTCCAGCTTGTACATCAGCTTTTCCGTGAAGCGTGGCGCGTGCTTCATTTCCCATTGCCAGGCGTCGTATTCCGCTTCATTCGTAACAGGCATTTCCCGTCCCTGCCGGTCAAAGCACCGGGTCAAAAGCGTCGCCAATTGCTTCCCGTCCGGGCTCCAGGCATAATCCGTCACGCCGGAAACCGTCAATTGCTTTTCCTCGCCGGTCTCCAGGTTTTTCACATACAGGCGGTTCACCTTGCAGTCGTCCGAACGGAAAGCCAAAAAAGCCCCGTCGGGGCTGAAGCGGGGCGTGGTCTGCCTTTCCGTCAAATGGGACACGGGCTTTTGTTCACCCGAGGCAATATGAACTTCAACCAGCGCAGGAATATTTTTCCCCGTTTTGTAATCGCTGACCGCGCGCGCATACACGGCGGTTTCCCCGTCCGGCGAAAGGGCCGGGTCGGAGAGCCAGACTATCTTCCGTAAATCTTCTTCACAAAGCTTTTTCATCGGTTCCCCCTCATTCCGCCAGGTGGCAGGCTACCTGATGCCCCGGCTCGATTTCCCGCAGCGCGGGGGCTTCTGCCCGGCACTGTTCGCAGGCGCGGGGGCAGCGTCCCGCAAAGGCGCAGCCCTTGGGCAGGTTCACGGGGCTGGGCACGTCGCCGGATAATACGATGCGTTCCCGGTTCTTTTCCACGGTGGGGTCGGCAATGGGGATGGCGGACAGCAGGGCTTGGGTGTAGGGATGTTTATTGGACAGGTAAATATCCTCGCTGTCGGCGATCTCCACGATATTGCCCAGGTACATGACGGCGATGCGGTCCGAAATCTGGCGCACCATGGACAGGTCATGGGTGATGAACAGATAGGCCATCCCCATTTCCCGCTGGAGGCGCTTGAGCAGATTCACCACCTGGGCCTGGATGGACACGTCCAAGGCGGAGATAGGCTCGTCGCACACGATCAGCCGGGGCTTTAAGGACAAAGCCCGGGAAATGCCCACGCGCTGGCGTTGGCCGCCGGAAAACTCATGGGGAAAGCGGTTGGCGTGGCTTTCGTTCAGGCCCACGTCGTTCAGCAGCCGCAGGATTTCTTTTCCCCGGGCCTGCTTATCGGCGTACATGCGGTGGATATCCATGCCCTCGGCCACGGTGTCGCCGATCACGCTCAGGGGGTCCAGGCAGGCATAGGGGTCCTGAAAAATCATCTGCACCTGACGGGTATAAGCCTTTTTCTCAGCCCGGTTAAATTCCCAGATATCCTTCCCATCAAAGAGCACTTGGCCTCCCGCGGGCCGAATCAGGCGAAGGATGGTTTTGCCTAAAGTGGATTTTCCGCAGCCGGATTCGCCCACCAGGCCGATGGTTTCCCCCTCATGGATGGTGAGGCTGACGCCGTTGACGGCCTTCAAAATGCCGCCCGATACTTTAAAGAAGGTTTTTACGTCCTTCAGCTCCAGCAGCGTTTTGCTGTGTTCATTGTCCATTTTCCTTGCCCTCCCTGCGGGTGACGCCGTATTGCTTCACGTATTCCGGATGGCACAGCCAGCAGGCGGCTGCATGGCCCTCCTCCTCCAGGGGGATGGCATCCGGCATTTGGCGCTGGCAGATTTTCATGGCGTAGCGGCACCGGGCGGCGAATGGACACCCCTCCGGCGGCGCGATCAGATCCGGCGGCATACCGGGGATGGAATGAAGCTCTTCCTTCGTGCGCTCGTCCAGGCGCGGCACGCTGTCCAGCAGGCCCCAGGTGTAGGGATGGCGGGGCCGGTGGAACATGGCGTCCGCGTCGCCCTGCTCCACGATCTTTCCGGCGTACATCACATACAGCCTGTCCACCATCTTGGCCACCACGCCCATGTCGTGGGTGATCAGCACGATGGAGGTGTCCGTTTTTTCTTTCAGGCTGTTCATCAGGTCGATGATCTGGGCCTGAATGGTCACGTCCAGGGCGGTGGTGGGCTCGTCGGCAAACAGCACGGCGGGCTCGCAGATCAGCGCCATGGCGATCATGACGCGCTGCCGCATCCCGCCGGAGAGCTGGTGGGGATAGCGCTTCATGTTCTGCTCGGGATTGGGCAGGGAAATGAGCCGCAGGATGGACAGCGCCTTTTCCTCCGCTTCCTTCCGGCTTACTTTGTGGTGGCGCAGATACACTTCCGTGATTTGCTTTCCCACCTGCATGGTGGGATTCAGGAAGGTAAAGGGGTCCTGAAAGATCATGGACATGCGGTTGCCTAATATGTCCCGGATTTCCTTTTCGGAAAGCCGCAAAACGTCCCTGCCTTCAAAGAATGCCTGGCCGCCCTTGACGGAGCCGTTGGATTTGGGATTCAGCCCCATCACCGTGCGGATGGTGACGGATTTTCCGCAGCCGGATTCGCCCACGATGCCCACGGTTTCCCGCTTGTTCACGTGGAAGGATACGTCCCGCACCGCCTGCACGCTGCCCTGGTAGGTGTCAAAAGTGACTACCAGATTTTTTACATCCAATATTTTTTCTGCCATCGTTTTATCCTCTGAGTTTGGGGTCCAGGGCGTCCCGCAGGCCGTCGCCCACCAGATTGAAGCACAGCATGGTGATGCCCACCATCACGCAGGGAATGATGAACTGATAGGGATAATAGCGGAAGTTTTCGCCCGCGGCTTTGATGAGCTGGCCCCAGGAGGGCGTGGGCGGGGTGACGCCCAGGCCGATGTAGCTCAGGAACGCTTCATAGAAAATCACGCTGGGGATGCTCATCGTGATTCCCACCACCCGGATGCCCAGGGTGTTGGGAATCAGGCGCTTGACGATGATCCACCAGGGAGAAGCGCCCAGGGTTTCCGAGGCGGTGACGAAATCCCGGGCCTTGATTTGCAGCACCAGGCCGCGCGTAGCGCGGGCGGAGCCCATCCACCCGGTCAAACTCATGGCCACGATCAGGGTCATAATGCTGCCGGAGCCGAACACCAGCATGAGCAGGATCATGTAGATCAGACTGGGAATGCCCATGAGCACGTCGATAAACCGCATGATGAGCGTATCCAGCCAGCCGCCAAAGTACCCCGACACGCCGCCGATGATCATGCCGATCACCTCGGGAATCAGGGTCGCCAGCACCGCAATCAAAAGGGAAATGCGGCCGCCCTCCCATATGCGCGTCCAGATATCCCGGCCCATGTTGTCCGTGCCGAACCAGTGCACCGCGTTGGGGGATTGGTTCAGGGCGGAATAATCGTTGGTGCGGTAGTCGAACTCATTCATCATCGGGCCGAACACCACCAGCAGGATCAGCAGAAAAATGACGGCCAGGCTGACGGCGGCGGTTCGGTTTTTCTTGAAGGTGCGCCACACGTCCTTCCAGTAGGTGGTCTGCTTCCGGGCGATGGCGGCGTCCGTTTGGGAAGGGGGCGGCAAGCGGTCAAAATCATCTGCCTGGAAAATCATTTTCTCTTTTGCGTTTTCCACCGTTACTTCCCTCCTTTTTTGCCGCTTTCCCGGATGCGGGGATCGAGCAGGCCGTACACCACGTCCACCAGCAGGTTCATGGTGACCAGGAACGCGCCGTAAAAAATGGTGAGCCCCATGATGAGCGGGTAATCCAGGTTGGTGATGGAGTCCACAAAATAGCGGCCCAGGCCGGGAATCAAAAACATGCTTTCCACCACGAAGGAACCCATCATAATGCCCGCGATGCCGGGGCCCAGGCCCGTGACAATGGGCACCAGGGAATTTTTGACCTCGTGGCGCAGTATCACCTGGGCGCTGTTCAGGCCCTTGGCCCGGGCGGTGGTGATATAGTCCTGGGTCATGACGCCCAGCATACTGGCCCGCATGGCCCGGGTTTCGCCCGCTACGGTGCCCAGACCCAGCACAATGGCGGGCATGATCATTTTATCCACCGTGCCCCAGCCTACCACCGGCAGCCATTTCAGCTGAACCCCGAAAAAATACCGCATCAGCGGTCCCAGCACCATACTGGGCAGGGCGATGCCCAGCACCGCCACCAGCATGAGCAGATAATCCGGCCAGCGGTTGCGGAACTGGGCGCAGAGGATGCCGAACAAAAGCCCGATCAGCACGCTGAAAAACAGGCTGGTCAATCCCAGCACGGCGGATACCGGAAACGCCTCCCGGATGATATCCACCACGCTGCGGCCCGCTTTTTTCAGGCTCCAGCCCAAATCGCCCCGGAGCAGATTGCCCATATATCGGAAATACTGCACCGTCACCGGCTGATCCAGGCCGTAGTATTCCCGCTGCTTTTCCTGCACCGCCGCCTTGGTTTTCAGGCTGGCGAAGGGGTCGCCGGGAATGAGCTTCATCAGAAAAAAAGTCGCCGTTGCCAACACAAAAATGGTTGCGATGGCGATCAATACCTTGTTCAGCACATATTTGCCCATAGTGGCTCCTCACTTGACAAAGAAAGGCGGGAGCCCGCCCGCCCGTGCCAGGCACGATAGGGGCAGGCTCCCGCTGAGAGAAAATGGTTTACTTGTTCAGGCCGGTCACGTTCAGGCGGCCGCCGTCCATCAGGTAATAGCCGGTGGTGCCTTCCGCGGTGACGATGTAATGCATATCCCAGCCCAGGATGATGCTCATGGCGTTTTCGCAGAAGTATTCTTCCAGCTTTGCGAAGTTGGCCAGGCGTTCGTCCAGGGTGGCGGAGGTCACGGCGGCGTTGTACAGCGCGTCAAATTCCGCGTCCGCATAGCCGCGCAGGGGAGAGCCGGAATTGGAGCGGAAGCCGTCCAGATAGGATTCGCAGGCGTCGGGCACGGAGGCTTCGTTGCCGCCCCACCACAGGTCATAGTTGCCGCTCATGGCGTTGGAGATCATCACCTGAATGGTGCAGGGAGCGATCACGGTTTCCAGGCCCAGGTTCACGCGCAGCTGATCCTGCACGGCGGCCAGCGCGTCGATGGCGCCCTGGGATTCATAGCACATGAGTTCGATGGCGGGGATTTCTTCCTTGGTTGCGCCCAGTTCTTCCAGGGCGGCGTTCAGATACTGGTTGGCCAGTTCCACGTTGGCGGTGGTATCCCAGGCCCTGTAATCCGGATTGGCGGTGTAAGCCGGTTCGCCGGGGGCGCTCAGGCGGTAGGCGGGGGTGTAGCCGCTCATGACGGAGGCCGCCAGGGCTTCACGATCCAGCGCCACATTGATGGCTTTGCGGAAATTGGCGTTGGACAGGAAGCGGCCGCTTTCCTCGCTCTTGCCGCCGCCGCGCAGGTTCATGCCCTGATAGGTGGAGGAATGGCTGGGGCCCAGCACAAAGCCGGCATCGGTCAGGGTCTGCAATTGCAGAGGATTGAGCACGTCGGCGATATCCAGTTCGCCGGCCAGCATCATGTCCACGATCACGTCGCCGGTGGCGTTCAGGGTGATCTGGATGCTGTCAGCCTTTACGATGTCAGGATTCTGATAGGCGGGGTTCTTAACCAGGGTCACGGAAGCGTCGTCCAGCCATTCTTCCACCATGTAGGGGCCGTTGGCCAGAGGCAGGTAGGAAGAAGAACCGTAGATTTCGCCGCCCGCTTCCACATAGGCCTGCTCCAGGGGAGCAAAGAGGCAGGCGCTGGTGAAGTTGCTTTCGTAGGTGGGGTTCACGAAGGTGTATTCGATGGTGTAATCATCAATCAGCTTGATGCCCACTTCCTCGAAAGGAACCTGGCCGTTGTAGTATTCCTCGGCGTTGACCAGGCCGAAGGTGGCGTTGTCCTTGGGGTCTTCGGGGTTCAGCAGGCGCTGCACGGCATAGTACAGATCCTCGGCCGTGATGGGGGTTTCGCCGTCCTGATAGGTGAGGCCCTGCTTGATTTTGAAGGTCCACACCCGGGCGTCGTCGCTCTTTTCATAGCTTTCGGCGACGCCGGGCACATACGCGCCGGAGGCGTCCTGCACCAGCAGGGTTTCGGCGATATGGGTGAGAATGAAGTTGGCGGTGTCCAGATTGCTCATGCCATAGTCCAGCGTGTTGGGGTCATAGCCGTAAGCAATGCGCACCACGTTTTCTTCCGCCACGGCGGGCACAAGGGCCGCGCACAGCGCGAAGCACAGAACCAGGGAAATCAGCTTTTTCACAGATTGTTCCTCCTCATGATGTGTATATGACAAGTGGGTTCCCCAGACGGGAATGTTCATATTATAGCATACGAACGGTTTGAAAACAATGCATGAATTGTTTGCGCTTCGTATTTTTCTCGTCAGGAAATTACAAAATCTCTCATTCCTCAACCCTTTCATCGCTTCATTTTGAGCCGTTTAAGTCAGCGCTTCGGACGCGCCCGTCAGGCTGGGGCTTGATTCGTAAGCCCTGCTTTCATCCCCCATCGCCAGCGATAGCAGCGCGATATAGAACAGGCCCATATAGAGAGCGTGAATCAAAGGATCATGCAGCAGAACCGAATAAAGGATCAAAAGGAAGTCCGAAGCGGCAAACATGAAAACGCTGACGCGGGTACGGAAGGGCTGGCCGGAGGCAGTCAGAATTGTCAGCAGGATAACCGCTGTGTAGACCGCCGCGCCCCAGGCCATCCAGCCATAAGAAGGCGCGTAAAAAAGCACGATGACTGCCGCGCGCGATAGGGAAAGCACCAGCCACACCACCCACTTTCCAAGGGAGAGCGGACGCTGACGCAGGAAGCGGAAGATCAGCACGGCGTGGGCCAGCAGGAACAGCACAGCGCCGGAAACAAAATGCACGGTAATCACGAGGTCTCCGGCCAGCATCAGCGCCAGCACCGGGAAATACGTCTTAACCAGGCGTCCTTTGGCGGGATGCGTTTGGAAGAACAGAAGGAGCAGGCAGGCCGCCACCACGCCTTTCCAAAAGACGCGAATCAGCGGACGGTCCGCAAAGAACCAATAGGCCGCTTCCGTTTCCAGCGCCGCGATGCCCAGCACGCACAAGCAAAGCCAGCTCAAAAAACGGAACCGTTTCTTTGTTTCCATCTGGTGAGCGGCGGCAAAGCAAAGGCAGACGCAGATGACCAGGGCAATCACCGCGCAGAGCGCCATCAGCGCGTAACGCCAATTGACGCCAAGGGACGCGATGCCCATGAACTCCGCTAATTTTCGGGCGTCATAGGTCGTCTCTGTAAATCCGTCGGGCAGCATATTCCGCCCGTCCGCCTGGCGCAGGGCGATGCCGGAATCTCCGGGCCGCGTCTGGATTTTCTCCGACACGCCGCAGTCGTACCGGGCGGAATCGTGCACGGACACCAGCGTTTGCAGGCATTCCACCGTGCCGCCGCTCTCCGCCGTCCATTCCACCCGGTAATCCAAATCCGCGGGAACGGCCAGCACCGTCGTTTGATTGCAGCGCTCCATGTAGAAAGCGTCCTGGAGCGCATTGTCCGAAAGAAATGAAGCATACGTCTTTTGGCCGCTGGCGTCCATGCTGACGAGCCAGCCGTCCTGCTCGCCCTCAAAGAAAATGGAAACCGTCACCGGGCCGCGAACCATCACATAATAGGCGGAGGTGGAAGGCTCAAACAGCCGGTTTCGGATGGCGTCCATATTCGCCAGATACGAGTTGATATAGTGCTCATTGAACAGCCGCATCATGGGGGAAACGTTATTATTATTCGCCGCGCCCAGGCCGCTGCGGGTCATGCTTCCGCTGAACACCCGGAGGAAGTAATCCATCAGCTCATCCACGTCTTTGATCTGCGATTTCGTGCTGCCGATCTTTTCCTCCATGAGCGACCGAAGCGTCGTCAGCAGGTTGGGAATCGAACGGTCCTGCATGATGCCCACCAGGGCGGGCTGGATTATTTTGTCGTAGTAGGCTTGGTTATCCACCACGTCCAGCACGAGCGAGATCAGCAGCCGCATCCGCAGGTTCAGTTCCGGGCTGTAATTGTTATCGACTCCGAAAACCCTCCGGTCCAATTCCTCCCGCAGGTTGGTCATTTCCGCGCCGAAGAAGGAGGAAAACTCCGGCACCGGCAGAAACATATCCTGACCGTAGCGCCCAAAGCCCCAATCAGATGGCATCACCTGCGGCACCAGGTCGGTGGGGCAGATGATATTGAAGATGTGCTCATAGCTCGTTTCCGGGGGAGCAATGACCGCCGCCGGGGTGGCGAAGGTATAGGCGTACACATTTTCTTTCGGCAGCATCCCCGTATCGGTCAGCTCCGCGGCTGCCAGGTTGGAGAACGCCGCGGCGCGGCTGAACCCTGAAATCCACACCTTCACCGGGCCCTCGATTCCCTGGGTGGCGATGTAGCCCGCCAGCCGGTCCACCACCAGGCCCGCCGCTTCCCGGAAGCCCTCGTGGATGCCGCCTTGCCCGGGCGACATATTGGACTGCCATTCGTTCTGATACCCGCTGCCGCACACGCCAATGGCGATCAGGGTGAAGGGTTCTTCGCCCTCCGCTTCCATCCGGCGCTGGCCCATGGCGGTCGCCACCGTGTACATGGAAGTCACCTTGGAATAATCGTCCAGGCGAAGGTTCGTAAAGCCCGCGTCGGTCAGGAAGCTCTCCAGGTTCAGGGCGGAATCCATCTGTTCGTCCATCTGCGCGGGGATGCGGCTGGCGCTCAGCGCCATGGCCAGCGACATCACGGCCAGATTGCCGTCGTATTCCGTGGAAGCGCGCCAGAACGGATAGTCCAGAATGTCCGTTTCAAAATCGAACACCTGACGCAGCCCGCCGTCATAATAGGAAGCCCTCGCCGTGCGGAAGGGATACCCATTCACGAGCACGGGCTTGCCTTCCGCGTCCAGCGTAATGTCCGCTTCCAGCCCGAAACGGTTTTGCAGGTCGGTTTCCCGCTGGTTCGGTTCTCCTTCTTCCGCGATGGCGCCGCACCCGCTGGCCGCAAGGCACAGGGCCAGCAGGAGCGCAGAGAGCGTTTGGAATAGAGAATTCATTCGTTTACCGGGCACTTTTTGATTCCTCCGTAATTCGGTGTATAAGGTTCGCGAAATTGGCAGGGTTTTTTTCATGCCATCTTATTCCATTGAAGAAAAACGATCACCTGCATGACGACGCACGCGGCCCATCCGGCAAGGAACAAGATCAGGTGCTTCTTTTCCGCGTGAATCGCAATGAATTCACGGATCAGCGCGCTGGGCCAGTAATAGAACGCCACGTGGCTTCCGATGCCCGTGCACCGAAGGCCGATCTTCCGGCAGTACCGAAGCGCCCGGTACACATGATAATTGCTGGTCACCAGCGCCGTATATTTTCTGCCCTCGCTGCCGTCAATGATCTTTTTGGACAGTTTTAGATTTTCCAGGGTGGTTTTGGATTCATCTTCCAGGAGGATATCGTCCGCCGGGATTCCCTGCGAGAGCAGATAACCCCGCATCGCTTCGGCTTCGGATATGCTTTCATCCGAACCCTGCCCGCCGGAAGGAATCAGCTTGGGCGGGGTCGGGTCCTTGCGGTACACCTCGATGGCTTTGTCCAGCCGGTCTTTCAGCAGCTTTGACACCCTGTTCCCATCCAGCAGTCCCGCCCCGTGAATGATGACGAAATCGAAGTCCTTTTTCCGGGGAATGATTTGGAGGAACAGTGTATAGATCATGAAGATCAGAAACGAGACCGCGCCATAGATCACCGTCACGCTGACCAGCATACACGCAAGAAACCAGCCGGATG
>CADAKE010000051.1:0-15305 GCA_902788445.1 uncultured Eubacteriales bacterium | reverse complement strand
CCGATCACAGCCGCCGCAAACGCGGCCTCGCCCAGCAGAATCATGATTCCCAGCCCCAGGGACAGCAATTGCGACAGATGCCTGCCTTCCCGTTTCATCATCACAAAGCCGTTGTAGATCAGGAAGATCGGCACGATCAGCAAAATGAGCAGGCCCGCGTTGACGATGACCCAGAGCGCGGCGTCCATATGCTCGCCAAACAGGCTGAGGATGAACGGGATGAGGGATGCCAAAGCGATAAATAGGTAATAGCAGTTTCGGTATTTGCTCCTGTCCGTGCCCAGCGCGTAAGCGAACCACGCCCAGCACAGAAGCGAAAGAAGCCCAAATTCCAGCCCGCGCATCGTTGTATCTCCTCAGCTTTTGAATCAGCAAATCGTAACTGTTCAGTCGCGGTCATGAGAGTTCTAAGTTCAAAGTTCTAAGTTCTAAGATATTTTGCCCTACATAGTGCAAACGGCAAACACAAGCGCCAATTATTACAAGCTAATGGCTTAGAACTTAGAACTTGGAACTTTGAACTTTGCTGCTTCTGAATACGACTGAACAGATACAACAAATCAAAGGAAAGGCCCGTATGCCTTGGATAAGAATGAACCCATCCAGAGCATACGAGCGCCGGCGCGCTTTCGGCGCGCAAAGAGAGAAAATTATTTCACTGTCCCAACGGTGGGAATGAAATCAAGATCGCTCAGGAAGTCGATGCTCTTTTGAATCTGTTCTTCCGTCAGGGTCTTGTCCGCCGCGTCGGGATTGGGGGAGAGGACAAACTCAATGGAATATCCCTGATAGATCGACAGGATGCTGACGAAATCCTCGTCCTCGCCGATCTCCCTGGCAATCAGCAGCTTGGAGCCGTGGGAGGTTTCTGTTTCGATAAACCGCACTTCATTCAAATCCGAATAGGAGGCTTTCAGAAGCTCCATTTCTTCCTCGCTGAGATTGTTCATCCGCTCCACGTTGGCGTACATTTCATCAAAAGCCACCGTGAGCATCATCTGCGGCTTTAGGATATCGTCGGAGGTCAGGGTGGCGATGATCTTCGCGCTCCGGGCGGAAATGACCTGCAGCTTATAACCTTCCGGGATTCTGCATTGGAGCAGGAATTCGCCGTTCACGCTCAGGCTGCCCAGCTGCGCGGCAGGGTCAATCACAGGGCGCGGCGTGGGAATCTCGATCACATAGTTTTTGTGGATGTATCCGGCTTTCCCGTTGGACGGATCGACCACGCGGTACCAGTTGGTGGTTTTCCCGTAGGCGGTCAGCCGCGTTCCGTCCGGGCAGGATTCAACGCGCTTCGTTGCCGCGGAAGGCTCTATTCTCACATTGACCCAGCCCGAGGAGCGGCTGGCGTGCACCTGCAGCGTGATGGGGTCGATGTCCACTTCGCTGATCAATTCCGCCTGCTTCTTCCGTTCTTCCTCTTTTTTCTGCGGGTCCTCCGTGGGCTTCGGGGCGGGCTTGGGCCTGGGGGCAGGCTCGTACCATTGCAGGAAGCGGCTCTGCACATACGCGATGGAATCATCTCTCCACTCAATGCAGGCCCAGTCCTGCATGAACTCGATCACCGTCACCATCGTGCCGTATTCCAGCTGGCCGATGATATTGTCGCCCGTGTAAGGCGAACTGCGCACATTCAGCTTGCCCCCGTTTTCCGTGTAGACGAACATGGTATCCAGATCGCCGACGATGATATCCTCCGCCGCGGCGCACAGCGGCAGCAGCAGCGCCAGAATCAACAGAGCTGAAATGATCTTCTTCATGGGTTTCCTCCTCATGCGTTGATTTTTTTGGTACGGAGAGGCAACAACCCGAGTGATCTGCCGTTTCCATGCGGCAGAGCACCTTCCCTGGAAAATTGGCACACAGCATCGCAGCGCATTCATTCACCTATATTATACCACAAAAGAAAGGACCTGTAAATGTTTCTAAGGCCCTCTTACAGGGCAATCGCCTGCAAATTGTATACATCAAGAAATCCCAGGTATGTAGGGGCGGATATGATCCGCCCGCGCTAAACAATATCATACAAGCTATGGAAATACTGATTGTTGCCATCCGATTCTTTCGGGCGGATGATATCCGCCCCTACAATGAGCGCAATTCTTTCTCTGCTTCGTAACTGTTATGTCACAGAATTGCAATAAGCAATTGTCCTGGCCCCCTTGCAGGGCTGTTTTCATCTTGACAGCTCAGTATCGGGAAGATACTGAGCGCCTCTTCGCCTTTTTCGCTCTTTTATTTTCATACATCAGCTGATCGGCCCGGCGCAGGGTGCCGTTCACGGACGGATCAAGCAGCGGATCGTATACCGCGATGCCCATGGCGATGCTGATCTGTTCCCACGGATGCTGGGCGGACGTATACGAATCTTCCTGGGCCTGGATAAGCTGGCGCGTCAGTTCTTCCCGGTTTTGCAAATCCTCTCCCAGCAGCACGACGGAAAATTCGTCGCCGCCGATTCTGAACACCGGGCTGTGCTGGAAGGTGGCGCTGATCAGGCGCGTGGAGGCTTTCAGGTATTCGTCGCCCTGCTCATGGCCGTGCTGGTCGTTGATCGTTTTCAGGTTGTTGCAGTCGAACATGCCGATGGCGAAGGCCGCTTCCTCCCCGCAGTCCAGACGGTCCTGGAGGGTTTGCATATATTTATTGAAAGCGCCTTTGTTGCGCACGTGGGTCAGCGCGTCCACATACACCTGCTTGTTCAGGTTTTCCACCATGTTCTGGCTTTCATCCGCTTTCCTGCGGGCGCGGATGATGCGCTGCTGCTGGATCATCACCAGGGCCATCGCGGCCATGATGACAAACACCGAAACCACAACCGCCAGATTTTCCCGGATAAAACCGGCCAGGGTGGTCTTTGCGTCCTCAGCGGAATAATAGGCCAGTGCGGCGCTGATGGACGCGCGGCTGACGATGTTGGCCGTTCTGGCAAGAATGGAATACAGCTCTGTGTCCCCGCGGTTCACGGCAAAGGAATAATCCACTTCCTTGCCCGTGGTCAAGGGGGTAAGCTGGTAGCGCTCGCACAGTTTGCCAAGATTGTTGTATTGATAGTTGCTGATCAGCACACAATCCGCTTTCCCTTCCGCCACGGCCCGCAGGCACGCCTGAATGTCGGCGTAATGAACCGCCTGCCAGGCGGGGAAATGGTCTTTCAGCACGGCGTCATAATTGGGGTCGTTCTGCTCAATCGCCACGACCACCTGTTCCTTTTGGGCAAAGCTGTCCTGGTCCGCCTTGCGGACGACAGCGTAAATCTCCGTGCGCAGCATGGACGGGGACATGATCAAATCCATGGCTTCCCCGTCCGACGTGCTGAGATTGGAAGGGAACATGCAGTCGATTTCCCCGCGTTCCAGCGCTTCCATCGCGGCGGCGGCGTTTGGATACGCAATCGCCTGAAAGTCAATGTGCGCGTTTTCATGGCAGTCCGCCGCCATCTCCAGATAATCCTTCAGCGCCCCGGTCAGTTCGCCGGTGGTTTTATCCGCCGCGCAGAAGGACAAATAATTGTCCTGATACCCGACCCGGATCACGCCATGAGAGGAAAGCCACGCCTGTTCGTCCGCGCTCAGGAACAGGTTCGCCCCGGTGGTGCTGATATACTTCTGGAACATCTGCTGGTTATAAAACCGGTTCTCGTCCTGAATCCTGCTCATGGCCGCGTCAAGCTCCCGCAGCAGATCGGGGCGGGTTTTGCTGACCGCGAAATAAAAATTCGACGAGCCGATATTGATCGTCGGCACAGCGGTGTCGTGCGCGCCGTAGGCGTCCAGGGTGACAAAGGCGTCCAGTTCGCCCGCCATCAGCAGTTGGAAGGTTTCCGCTTCGGCAGTGCTCACTTCGATCAGTTCCGTCTGAATTCCGTGCGCCTGCTCCCAGGCTCTGAAAATGCCCGCCTGAACGCTGCCTTTGTCCACGCCCACCTTTTTCCCGTCGAAATACGCATAATCGCCGGGCGCGTATTCCCGGTTGTTTGGCGCGATAAAGATGTAATATTCCTCCGCGCCCATGGGCATGGAAGGAAACAGAATGGTTTCCGCGCGTTCTTCCGTGTAGGACACGTCGCTCAGCAGATCAATTTCTCCGCGCATCAGCATTTGCAGCAGGTCGGGCCAGCTTCCCTCTACATATTCATAATCCCAGCCCGTATACGCCGCGATCTTTTGCTGGTATTCATAGCCATAGCCCGAGCGCCGCCCAAACGAATCAATCTGGTTGAAGGGCGACACGTACCAGCCCACCCGCACGGTCTGAACCGCGCCTTCGTCACCTTCGGCGCTTCCCGGCACAATGGCCGTCATCATGACGATCAAAAACAGCAGCGCCATCCATCTCCTATGAATGAATCCCATGGCTCATTCACCTCTTCAAACGCGATGCCCGATTCCTTTTGCTGATCGTAACTGGTCAGCCGTTTGCTTTAAGGACGCTTTAAGCTATTAAGGGATTAGGGAATAGGGAAAAGGGAATATGGATAAGGGAATAGGGAATAGGGGATAGGGATTAGTGTTCGGAGTGCAGAGCAGAGAAACTTCCGTCCCAAAGCCTTCACCTGCCAGGGCAATGTTGTCAACTTAAGGCGAAACGATAGCGTCCAAGCGTCTTTAAGCAAGTCAACCAACAATGTCATCCTGAGCGCATCCGGACGCGAAGGATCTCCTTGCTGGATGATATGTTGCTTGACTTAATGCGTTACGAGGAGATTCTTCGCGTTCGGATGCGCTCAGAATGACAATTGTAGTTGGTTGATAGATATGTTACTTGGTTGATGCCGGAAAGTGTTTTGATTATTTTGACGACATTGCCCTGCGAGGGAAAGGCTTTTGGAACGGTACCCTCATTACTAATCCCTAATCCCTAACCCCTGATCCCTATTCCCTCATCCCTACCTTAAATCCCTTCATCCATCCTGCCGCCTGAACAGACACCTGGCTTCAATGAAACGCGCAGCCGGTTCCGTTCCGCTCCGTCAGGCTGCGAAGGGCGGCTTCCGCGTCCTCCTGGATGCCATTGCCGGGATTGACCCGGTCCGCGAACGCAACGCCCACGGCCAGCGAAACGGGCGGCAGGGGACTGCTGTGCTTTGTGAGCAGGTCGTTGATGTGTCCAATCTTCTCCTGCACCTGTTCCTGAATATCGCTGTCCACCCGGGACATGATGATGGCAAACCGGGTGCCGCTGATACGGCAGAGGTGATCGACGGGGCGGAAGGAGCGCTTGACGACGTCCGCCACGTGCTTCATCACCCGTTCATACGTTTCCTGCCCCTGCTCCGCCTGAATCTGCCTGGCGTCCGCCACCTCCGCCAGCAGCAGCGCGGTGTGGTACTGATCCGCGTCCTTCACCAGCATGTTAAAGGCCGTCAGGTTGTACTGGCCCGTCAGGGGGTCGTGCAGCTCGTCGAAGGAATAATCATCATAAGAGAGCCGGAGCCTGTGATAGGAATGCTCGGCGGAGCCCACGTCCTCCGGCACGGTCAGCCGCTCCTCAATGAAGCGCTCGTACTCCTTCGGCGGCACAGGCTTGGAGAAATAATACCCCTGAATCACGTCGCAGCCCATGCCGCGAAGCACGTTCATCTGTTCCATGGTTTCCACGCCCTCCGCCACCGTGGGCAGATACAGCATATCCGCGATGCCCAGCACCGCTTCCAGCATCCGCGTGTCGCTGTGGCCCTTGAACGCGTTGCGGATAAACTGCATGTCCAGCTTGATTACGTCGATGGGCAGGGTGGAAATCATGTTCAGTGAGGAATAGCCGCTGCCGAAATCGTCCATCTCGATCATGAAGCCCGCGTCCCGCAGCTTCTTCACGTTCTCAATGATCTGCTCGGAGTCCTCCGTGTAGGCGGATTCCGTGATTTCCAGCAGGAAATCCTCATGCCGGATTTTGAATTCCTTCACCAGCGCGGTGAGGGTTTCGATCAGGTCGGGATCGAAGAGATCAATCCGGGACACGTTGACCGACACGGGAAACACCCTTCCGTACTTCTCCCGCCAGGCCGCCATCTGCGCCGCCACTTCCCGCCAGACGTAGGCGTCCAGATGCTGAATCAGGCCGTTTTCCTCAAACAGCGGAATAAACTTGTTCGGGGGCACCATGCCCAGTTCCGGATGCTGCCAGCGCACCAGCGCCTCCGCGCTGCTCAGGACGGGCGGGTCGATCGTCACGTTGAACTTGGGCTGGTAATACACCTTGAATTCGTGGTCCCGCAGGGCGCGGTCCAGGTCGTTCAGCAGCCGTTCGTTCAGGTGCTCCCGCTCCAGCATTTCTTCATCATAAATCACAAAGCGCTTTTCTGTCCCGCGCACCCTGTTGCACGCGGTATGCGCCCGGTCAAGCAGCTGCACAGGCTCCAGCCCTTTCTTCCAGGGCATCACGCCCATGCGCAGGCGGACGCTGGCGCTGTCGGAAAGCTCGTTGACCCGGTTCTGGAACCGGTCCAGCAGGGCCTGGTAATCTTTCTGGGGCGGGCAGAAGATGTAGAAATCGTCCGCGGAAAAGCGGCTGCCAACGCCCTCTGATTCAGCCAGGAAGCCAAGAATCTCCGCGCCCAGCGCCAACAGCACCCGATCGCCAAAGTCCCGCCCGTTCAGCTCGTTGACCGAATGGAACTGATCAATATTGATCACGATTGAATCCATCGGCTTGTTTGGATTCTCCCAGTGAATACGGTTGGCAAACTCATAGAAGAAGCTCCGGTTATAGAGCCCCGTCCGCTCGTCATGCTCGGTGACAGAGATCAGCTTTTCGTTCTCCTGTTCTTTCTTTTCCAGCTCCTCCTGCATGGCTTCCTGGGTGACGATATAAGTATGGATTTCCTCAATCATCAGCGCCACTTCTTCCGACAGGGAACTGATCTCGTCTTTGCCCCGGATATTCTTGCGAATCTCCCCGGCCACGGAAACGTCCTTCGTCTTGGAGAAGTTCCGAACCTGCCATTCCAGATCGGAAACCTTCCGGACGTAGCGGCGGCTGAAGTACCACATCAGAAGCAGCGTTCCGCTGACGAAAATCAGCCCGATAATCAGGAACTGGCGCAGCGTATTATTCAGGATGGCGGTATTCACGCTCTCAATATCAATCTCGGTGCCGATCATGCCCATCCTCTGGCCGTTGATGACGACAGGGGTATAGTAAGCGTAGGTTTTTCCGTATTCGTTGTCCCAGGTCTGGAAACCAATCTGTTTTTCCCCGCTGTCCCAGATAGACCATTTCACGCCAAAATCGGAACGGGCGTTGGGCACCTGGTCGCCCAGATACAGGTATTCCGCTTCATCCCCCTGCGGATGGTTAAACCGGGCGGGGTATTCATCCGGGTATTCTGCCATGAGTTGAATATGATCCGCGCGGGAGGGAACCGTTCCGTCGATGATATAAATGTCAGATTCCGTATCTGAGTCCGGCAAAAGATAATAGGTATATGTCAGGCCAAAACTCGTTCTGGCGTTTTCAAACGTCTGGAGCCAATAAAGCTGGTGATAGAACAGATAGGCGTGTTTTACCTCGTCGCTGAGTTCGTCGAATTCAATATCCACGCCCAGCGTCTTTCAGGGATACGTTGTGTGGAACAGGCGCTCGTAATCCTTCCGGTAGGACACATACTCCTTGGCGTCAACAGGGATATTTACCTCAGTATAATGGTTCAGGAAATACGCCTGATACCGGGCAAAGTCCTCCCCGTCCTGGGAGATCAGTAATTCCAGATATTCGCCCGCGTCCCGCAGGTTCGTTTCACACTGCTGGCGATAGCTGTTCATTTGATTGAAATATGTGAGAACGCCGCAGCTGCATAGGACGAGCAGCAGGAAGTTCAGGATAACCACGCTGAGCTTGAAGCCTAAAGTCTGTGTCTTTTTCTCAACCATTTTCATTCACCTTTCGCAGCGGTAATTCATGGAAGAAAGCGTTTTTTCCCCGGACGCGCGTTCTTCATCGTCATGGGTAAAACCGGCAAAGAGGAATGGCTGTCCTCTCTCCGCAGACCACATATTTCCAAAAAATAATTATACAGGAGAAAGCCAACACAAATAAGGCTTTTGATGAAAAAAATATCATGAACAAAAAAATCTATGACATAAATAAAAAGTTACATTCTGTCTTTGACAAATGCTCTGTTAGCAGTATAACGCAATCGGCGTTTGTGGATCTGTCACCTCCCGTGTTATGTCCTCCAGGGACATGTGTAGGGAGCCGGGAATGTGGTCAGCAAGGTAATCTTGCTTATCGCGCAGATCAATGAACAAGTGATTATTCATTTGGGGCGCTCCTTCCGTTGGGGGTGGGCAACATGAACAATACACAACAGGATAAGTTACGGACGGCATGATTGGAAGGGAAAGAAATCAGGAATTATTTGGGAATATATTGTACCAAATTCTACATGAAAAGACAATGTATGTTTTAAATTTGAAAACCGCATCTACCGAGTATTTCCACAACCTGTACACAAGAAAAGCCCGCCGGATGTTACTCCGACGAGCATCAGCTTATACGATAGCTTCCCCATTCACAACCAGTTTATATCCATTCGTGATCACATTTGCCGTATCACCCTCGAAAGAGGAGATATAGGTATCGGCAGTCAGCGTCCAGGTGCTGGTGGCGTCCAGGATCACGTTGACTGTGCCAACTTCTGTGGATACCACGGCGCCCTTGGCATTGCTGATTTCGCCGCTGACAGTGCCTTCAAAGGCAGAACCGTTGTTCAGGTTCAGGTTCAGGGTTGAATCGCTGCCAACCAGGATTACGCCGCTCAGTTTCTGCGCGTCCGCATTCAGCGTGGCGATATTGCCAGCCCCGCTCCAGCCGTCATCGCAGACACTGATGAGGATATCGCTTCCTTCATTGACCAAATCAACATTGGACAGGTTAATTACAGCGTTCGTATTGGTAACATGGAACATGTGGCCGCTCTTGCTGGTCAGGCTGCCGCCCGTCATGGAGAAAGAGGAAGTGCCGCTGTCGGCGTCGCCGCTCATGGACTGATAGATCATGATGGTGTCCAGGAAGGTGGCGTTGCCGTTCATGGAAGTGTTGTTAGCGGTCAGGTCACAGTCGATCAGCGTGATGCTGTTCTTGCCCTCGATGCAGACACCTTCGGAGAGGTTGCTGGTCAATGTCGCGTTGCTCACGGTGATGTCCGCCGTGGAGTAAATCGCCGGAGAACCCAGGCCGCTCGAAGTATAGCTGCCGCCGTCCACCACCACGGTGCCGCCGCCACGGTCGGTGCGGATGGCCGCGGAGGATCGGCCAGAGGTTTCCACCGTCAGATTGCTGGCGTAGGTAACGCCGCCGCCCGTGGTCATGATGCCGCCGGAGCCGTCGCCGGTGGTGGTGATGGTGGAATCAGAAATGATCACGGTGGTGCCGTCGCCTGCCGCGCCGTTCTTTCCTCCATTCCCGCCGTAGCTGAACACGCCGTTGGCCCCGCTGGCGTCAGAGGTGATGGTTGCGCCGCTGATCGTGGTGGTGGAACCGCCCATGACCAGAAGCGCCGCGTTCAGACCATAGAAGTTGCAGTTGTCGCCGCCGTTGGAATCGCCGGTTTTGGTAACAGAGATGTTGTTCAGAGAAACAGCCTCCGTGGTATTTACGATCAATGCGCTTTCATCGACGGTTTCGGAAGAATAGATTGTTCCATCCACAGTTGCTGCTTCTGTGATTTCGGTTGCAGCGGAATAATCGAAGGATGCGGATTGGCCTCCGGGAGGTGTGCCGCCTCCGAAGCCGCCGCCCTGTCCACCGCCGAAGCCGTCAGGGGGCGTTCCGTCTGGCGGAGTACCCATCTCGCCAGCTGGCGGTGTACCTCCAGGGCCACCGGCAGGGGGATTTCCCTCAGCAAAAGCCGCCATTGTAGATATGATCATGATCATAGCGATCAGGAAAGCAATCATTTTTTTCATCGTCCTGTCCTCCTCAGTTTGATCTGTCATTCGGTTTTCCCTCCTGACAGATGGAATAGTACCAAAGGAACATTAAAGAAAGCTTAAAGGGGAGTATATTTATTGTTTTCGGTGTCGGCGTGAAAAGCTTAACGCACCCTTTGTGAGAGAAAAAAAGCTGCCCGTGCCTTTCTATGAAGAAGCAAGGGCAGCCTATCTTTCATTAGTTATTACTTCGCGGCATATGCTGCGGCATATTCACCAGCCAGACGGCCAGTGGTCAGAGCGGTGGAAAGGCCCACGCCTTCCACGTTGCCATAAGCGGCCACGGAAATGCCGGACAGATTGTTACCGGTGGCGTACAGGCCGGGAATGATTTCATCCTTGGCGGTGAGCACTTCCAGCTTTTCGGTCACGTTCACGCCGCCCAGCGCGCCCAGCACGGCGTTGTAGCCCTTGGTGACGTAGAAGGGACCTTCCTCCACCGTCCAGATCAAGCTTTCGGCGGACTTGAAGAATTCGTCGTCCTTCCCAGCCTTCACATAGCTGTTGTAGTTTTCGATGGTGGCTTTCAGGGTATCCACGTCGCAGCCAATGAACGCAGCGGCTTCTTCGATGGTCTGGGCCACAATGCCGTCGCCGCTGGCGGTCAGGGCTTCAAAGTCGGACAGGAAATCTTCTTTGCTGATGGGGGCATGATAGATGGTGTGCTCGCCGTTTTCATCCAGCATACCGTTCTGATCCCAATAATGAATCGATGGTGTAGGCATAGCCGCCCTGGGCCAGCACAGCGGAGGAGAATTCCACGGTGTCCTTGAGCAGATCTTCATTCATGAAACGCTTGCCCTGACGGTTTACCCACAGGATGGGGGTGTTCATGGTCAACTGGGTCGCCACCTTGATTGCGCCGCCGTCAGGGGTGGAAGCGGCACGGGGGCCGACGCCGTGGTTCATGGTGAGCAGCTCGCCCTTGGCAGCGCCATTGTCATAGAGCATTTCCAGGCCGGTGCCGTCGCAGCCGCCGATCACGAAAGCCGCTTCATACACGTCGTCGCCCAGAGCCTCCCGCATCATGGCTTCGTTGCCTGCGAAGGAGCCAGTAGACATGATAACAGCTTTAGCATTCACGGTCAGGGTGCCGTTATCCGCCTTGGTGCAGATCACGTTCCAGGTGCCGTCGCCCGCGGGCTCCAGCTTGTCGGCGTGGGTGCCAAAGCGCACGTCCACGTTATTCTTTTCAATGTATTCCGCCATGTGGACAAAGGGATTGGTATTGTTCCAGCGATGGTACACGATGGTTTCGCCAAAGTGGGCAATCTGCTGGGGCTGGGCGGACAGGTACATGGCAATGTCGTGATCCAGCACATACTGCACGGTTTCGGCGCTCTCGCCCACCAGGGTGCGGATCAGCTGGCCATTGCCCAGGTACTGGGTACGGTCAAAGATGTGCTCAAACCAATACTGCTCGTCAGACCCCAGATCGTCGCCGTAGCGCTCGTGCTGGAGCACAGAATCAATGGCGAACATGCCCTGGGCCGCGTTGCCCATGCCGCCCAGACCATTGGTCATTTCAATGCCGATAACGGCAGCGCCGTTTTCAGCGGCGGACACGGCGGCGAAGCTGCCGGACGCGCCCATACCGATCACGACCACGTCGCAGGAAGCGGTTTCGTCTTCGCCTTTTACGACTTCCGGGGCTTCCACGGAAAGGCCAGCTTCGGCAAACGCTTTTTCAGCAGCCGCCAATACAGCGGTTGAAGTCACAGTAGCGCCGGTGTAGGCATCCACATAGGGAGACTGGGCAGCTAAGATTTCCTCGGCCAGAACAGGCATGGCCGCACCGCCCAGGGCTTCGGTTTCACCGGGACCGACGATCTGCACGTCCGTTACTTTCCCGTCTTCCACGGTCAGAGTCACAGTCACGTCGCCGCCAAAGCCCGCTTCCGTCACAGAAACGGTTTCAGCCAGCGCGGGCACTGCGCACAGCGTGAGCAGCATGATCACGCACAGCAGCATAGAGAACGCTTTTTTCATTTTGAAAATCCCCCTTCATTTATTTGCAGAGCGTTTTACCGCTCTTGCCTTCTCTTGACATCCTTCTGCATCAGGTCGAGTACTTTATGGATCATATTTGACAATTGCTCCGCTCCATCGTCTCCAATATCGGAAAATACTTCCGCCAGGCGTGTATGCCCTTCTTCCACGTAGGCCTGATAGAGTTCCCAGCCGGATTGTGTCAAAGATACGTAGACGATCCGATTGTCCACGGTATCCCGTTCTTTGGATACATAGCCCATTTCCGCCAAGTCCCGAACCACCGCAGTAATCCCAGGCCGGGTCACATCCAGCATTTCGCTGATGTCGCTGACCTTCACCGCTTTGTCCTGCTTTGTTAAATGAGCAATCTGCTCGATCACCCGCACACAGCGGGGGGTGATTCCCTTGGGCAGGGCAGGCAGCATCAATTCCACATGGGACGCTGCCGCGCAGGCATCCAGAATCAGTTTCACGCTTTCTACCTTCATAAATAATTACCTCGAATAATTATCGTAGATAACTATATCAGAAAAACAAAAGAAAGTCAATAGGTGTTGAAATAAAAAAGCCACCCAGCCACTCCGTGGCATCTACGAGAGGTGAGGCGATAGGCGGCTTTGGAGATGATGGCTTCGTTTGCGATAGCATTGTTCAAACCGTTCTTGCACTTTGGTATGCAGGGCAATCGCTTACAGATTGTATGCAGCAAGAAATCCCGGAGATGTAGGGGCGGATAGTATCCGCCCGCGCTAAACAATGTCATACAAGCATACCATCGCCACCCGCTACAACCCCGCCGGCATCAAGGCCCTGGACCGGGGCGAAGCCCAGATCACCGATGAAGCCTATGTGAACGCCGCTCAGACCCTGTACGACCTCACCAAGGCTGGCCTGTTCCAGGCTTCCGTCACCTCCACCAACTATGATCAGGCTTCCGAAATGTTCCTCAGCGGCAAGGCCGCCATGTTCCTGAACGGCCAGTGGTACATCGAGGACGCCACCAAGGCCCTGGGCGACGACGTGTGCTGGATTGCCTATCCCGCTCCCTCCGCCGAAGCCTTTGAAACCAGCAAGAACGCCTTCTCCGGCTCCGGCTCCGTGGCTGGCTACGCCGTGAATCCCGACAGCCCCAACGCCGAACTGGCCGCCGAAGTGGCCGCTTTCATCAGCGAAAAGTATTGCGAAGCCAAGATTACCCTGCGCAACAATCCCCTGGTGGCCGTGAACACCGGCCTGAACAACGACACCCTGCCCCCCATGATGCAGGACCTGGTGGCCGCCATCCCCGAAATGACCAGCACCACCGCCTTCACCTGGGGCCTGACCAACTCCACTTTCACCAACGCCATCGGCACCTGGACCCAGGCGCTGGTGTCCGGCGAATACTCCGTGGACGAATTCGTTCAGGAAATCGCTGCGGAAATGGAATAATCAAAACAAATAAGCTGTAACCGTTTGCCCGGGGCGGGGCTTCCCGCTCCGGGCATTTCCAACAAACCACCGGAGGAATCCATGAATCGCTATCTTGCCAACAAAAAGCCCATTGCCCTGTTTGTGGCGCCCGCGCTGATCCTGTTCGTGGTGTTCGTGTTCGTGCCCATCGTGCAGGTGTTTTATTACAGCTTCTTCGATTGGGACGGGGTCAACGCGGCCACCTTCCTGGGCCTGGACAACTACAAAAAACTGTTCAATTCCACGCTGTTTACCGTGGCGAACCTGAACGGGCTGAAGTTTGGCCTGCTGATCACGGTATACCAGATCTTCTTCGCCACCATCTTTGCCCTGGCGGTGTCGGACAAGCGGGTGCCCTTCCGCAAGTTCTTCCGCACGGCCTATTTCATCCCCGTGGTACTCTCCGTGACCATCGTGTGCCAATTGTGGGTGTCCATTTTTGACGCGGATCACGGCCTGCTCAACACCCTGATGGACCGGCTGGGCATCGACTGGAAGCAGAACTGGCTGAACGGCCGCTATTCCGCCATCTGGGCGGTGGCTTTTGTGAACGCCTGGCAGTGGATGGGCTATCAGTTCGCCCTGATCGTGGCGGGCATGAAGTCCATCTCCACGGACTACTATGAGGCGGCGGAGCTGGACGGCTGCTCCACCCTGCAGACCCATTGGTACATGACGCTGCCTCTGCTCAAGGATACCTACAACTTCTGCCTGCTGGTGTCCGTGACGGGCGGCATCAAGGCATTCACCGAAATCCAAATCATGACCCGCGGCGGTCCCGGTACGGCCACCAACACCCTGGCCTACATCATGTACAAGGGGGAGCAAGTTTTTACACTTCTCAGGCTATCATTCACCAGGCGGTATTGATTTTTCTATTCTCAAGTTAAGGATTTCTCCGTGTTCTGTCACCACCCTGATCCTTTCTGGCCAGACTTGAAGCCCCGGCATTTCAATCCTGTAAGTGCATGCCCAGCATTCATTCTCACTCCAGTGCTCTGTGACCCAAGGGTTCGGGCTGAACTCATAGTCCATAGATGAATATTTCAAGGGCTGTCCGCTTTCATCTACCAAATCCATGGCACCATAACGCTCTACCAGTTCCTGAGCGGCCTCCTGCGTACTCTCTTTGGGGATCAGGCTGATATCAACTATGGTCATCAATGGTGAAAAGCGGAGGTGATGGATACGTATGGTGCAGTCATCAAGCTCTACACCGTCGTGATCGGAAAAATCATAAACGATTGTTGTATCCGTGTTAAATGTGAACATTACGGGAATTCGTGCGGTTTCCCGCAGATTGTGTAATGGTGCTTCTTCCCATGTTTTTCCAAGGTCAAGATCGCTTTCACTCATATATGCGTTTCCATCGGGATCAATCACTGTATAACCATGCTGAGCCCATCGTTCAGGATCGTTGTCGTTTGAATCTGTAATCAGCGTATTCTTAAAGCCGCGCAGCGTGTTCCATTTGTCCTGTATTTCAGCCTGTGTTTCCGTATCATACTCATCCAAGTGGTAGACTGGATCTTCCGGAGAAGATATTGCCGCCATGAACAATGAACCATATGAGGTGCCCTCAGCGTTTTCTCTCCCTGACCGAATGTACGAATACTATGCCTTCCTGCAGGCCGGGAATGTGCATCCACTGATCAAGGCCGCTGTCGGACAGGCCTATATTCTGGTTGCCAGGCCATTCCCGGAAGGAAATGAAAGATTGTCACGGATGATTTCGGCTGCTGTTCTCCTGCGCAGCGGATATGATTTCTTCCGTGACATTTCCATTTCCAGCATGATTGCGAAGGAAAACTATCGCTACTATAAATGCATGGACTGGTTCAGCGTCCGCATGATGCCTTCGTTGCCGCCGTAGATGAAGTTGTACCACTGATCCAGATCGCCCTTGGCATTCTTGATCCGCTGTTC
>CADAKE010000050.1 GCA_902788445.1 uncultured Eubacteriales bacterium | reverse complement strand
GGGGCAATCAACAGCGAAAACGGCGCGTTCTATATTCCCAATATGCCCACGGAGGAAATCTTTACCTCCCCCATCGCGGGCAAGTGCGAAGGCACCCTGGTGGCGGTGAAGCCCCTGTCCTGGAACAGCCAGCTGATCGAAGACTTTTCCATCACCTTCAAAAACGGCCGGGCCGTTTCCTGCCGCGCTGCCAAGGGACAGGAGCTGCTGGAGCAGATGATCCACATGGACGACGGCGCGGCCATGCTGGGCGAAGTGGCGCTGGTGCCCAAGGAGAGCCCGGTGAACCAGTGCGGCTTCCTGTTCTATGAAACGCTGTTTGACGAGAACGCCTGCTGCCACTGCGCCCTGGGCATGGGCTTCAAGGAAGTGCTGCCCGGAGGTGATGACATGACCGTCAAGCAGGCCCAGGAAAAAGGCATCAATGATTCCATCATCCATGTGGACTTCATGGTCGGCGCGGACGATTTGTCCATCGACGGCGTGAAGCCGGACGGCACGGCGGAACCCATCTTCCGCAACGGAACCTGGGCATAACCGCGAAGCATAACAATGTGAAAAGGAAGGGCTTCTGCGAAAATGAAAAAAGTTCGCATCACCGTAAAAAAGATCGCCCGTTACGACGATCTGATCCAGCAATATGAAAACCCGATCCAGCACGCCTGTGCCATGAAGTTGGGCCAGACCTTCGTCTGCAACGGCTGGGAGCGGCCCGCCGGTTTCTGCCCCAGCGCGTGGGACACGATGTCGTCCTTCGTGATGACCCTGGCCCACGGCGGGGAAAACTTCTACGACGGCTGGATGAAAAATCCCAAGTCCGCCATGATTTCCTGCAACGATGGCTTCCGCCCGGTCAGTTTCCTGCTGGAAACCATGGACGAGGACGCGGAATAAAATACAAACTTATGATGAATCAAGGCGCGCTTTTCACCATCCACATGGAGGTGGCAGGCGCGCCTTTAATTCGTGGTGTTGACATCCTGAGACTTACGGCAATAATGAATCCGTGATTTCTTTCCGGCCCAATTCTCCAAAGTTTAAGGGAGAGGGCTGAAAATCATACAGGAGCAGGCCTTCCTTCCCGGGAGTCAATTCACACAGCATTTCTCCCGAACATCCAAACAGGGCTGTTGGCGCTGTTTGATACGGCGAGGTCGCGTTCACCGACAGGATGGAGCATACATTTTCTACCGCCCTGGTTTGGATGTGTCCTTTGATCAGCGCATATCGGCTGTCATTGGGCTGATTGGAAGTGTCATAAAAGAGGATGACATTCAGCGTCGTGCTTTCTTTGTACAGTTCCCGAAAAAATTCAGGGAATCGGACTTCAAAACAAATCCGGATTCCGACTTTCATCTGCCCGATTTCAAAAACGCCCGGGCTCTGTCCCTGCGAAAAATTGTCTCTGTCCCAGCCCCATAACGCCCGCTTATCATAAGAGCCGATGCCGCCGCCAGGTTCAAACACCAGCGCGGAATTATAATATCCCGTTTCTTTTTTGGTGATTGAACCCAGGATGATATACATGGAATCCTGAACGGATAAGGCTTGAACGCGCTGAAACATACGGTCAAGCAAATCAAAATCTACATCCGATGACGACTTGATGCAGTGCGGCGGATACCCCGTCATTGCGCATTCAGGAAAGACGAGCAGCTGTATGCCCGCGTTATGCGCCTGATGGATGGCGCTTTCGATATGGGAAGCGTTCTCTTCCATATTGCCGCTGACTGGAAACTGGTAAGCGCCGATCTTCATAGCCTGTCCCTCACACAGATTAATCCATCGTTCGAATCAGCTTATGCAGCAATTGATACAGTTGCAGCGCTTCTTCCTGGGGCAGGGGGATGCAGCCGCCTACCTGGAAGGGAATGTCCTTCACCTGCTGGCGCAGCTCCCAGCCCTTGGGCGAAACGGTGATCGCCACCACGCGCTCATCCTGCTTGGAGCGGCTGCGGGTGACATATCCCACCTGCTCCATTTTCTTGAGCAGCGGGGTGAGCGTGCCGTTGTCCAGATACAGCCTGCGGCATAAATCGCCCACCGTAGCGCTGCCGCTTTCCCACAGGGCCAGCAGCACAATATACTGGGTGTACGTGATGCCCAGGGGCTTTAAGTACGGCGTGTAATGGTTGACCACCTTCCGCGCCGCTGCGTACAGCGGAAAGCAAAGCTGGCTGTCCAAGTGCAGCTGGGGAAGGTCGTCCCGGGGAAGCTGTTCCATATCGGTCATGGTTGTCACCTGCCAATCAAAAAAGGAAATGCTCCGCGCAAAATGTTACGGCGCGCCTGCCGCTCCTTCGCTGCCGGGCAGCGGCGGAAGCTCATGAATGTCATAGGTATCATAGTAGATTGCAAAGGCTGTTTCCATGTCGCCGGACAGCTCGATCAGCGCCCCGGCCTGGAACATGGCGGACAGCGTGCCTGTGGGCGCATGCCACGCGGCATTGCTGACGACCCGCGTATCGCTCTCCCGGAGGATCGCTTCCGCGCCGAACAGCAGCGCGCCGGTGACGATGTGGTAATCGCTGGAAATGATGGCGATCTGTTTTACCTGGGGAAACTGCTCCGCCAGAAGATCAAAGGTATAGATGGCGTTCTGCGCCGTCGTCAGGGAACGGTCCTCGGCAACCACCCGGGCCGGGTCCACGCCGTGAGCGATCAGCCATTCCCGCATCCGCCCCGCTTCCGTCGCCGTGGGCTCCTCGGCAGCCGTTCCGCCGCCGGTGCAGACGATGACGGCGCGGGGATATTTTTCCGCTGACGCAAGCAATACGTTCAGCCGCTGGATCAGCTCATCCCGCATGGTGCCGTCCGGGTTCAGCTGGAAGCCCAGCGCCACAAGGCACAGGGAATCATCGTCCGGCAGATCGCCGGGAAGCTCCGCGTTTACGGCAACGGGCGAAGCCCAAAGCGCCATGATGCGCGTCCATTTTTCCCCTAAGGACGGATCGAGAGAAACGAGCTGAGAAAGGGCCTCGCTGTCCGTCTCTTCTTGGGCCCCATAGGATACCACCAGCCGTTCGATCAGCTGCTGGGCCGGATCGGACACCCGCTCCTCCGCCACAGCGCCGGGAATCAGCAGCCCGGCCAGGAAGATCATGAGCAGCAAACAGATTCCGTAACGCTTCATTGCCTGTACACGCTCCTTTGTAAAACAAAGCCATGGCGCAATCCGTCCCCGCCAGGGGGCAAACCGCGCCATGGATGGGCTCTGGAAATTACAGGTTTTCCTGAATCCAGGCGGTGATCATGGGTTCGGGCTTGAAGCCGATGGACTGGCTCACGAATTCGCCGTTCTTCATCATCACCAGGCAGGGCACGGAATTGACCCGGTATTCCCCGGCCAGGTCGGGCGCGTCGTCCACGTCCACGTTGTAGAAGTCCACCTTGTCCGCCAGCTTTTCGCTGACCGTTTCCACCACGGGCGCCAGCATCTTGCAGGGGCCGCACCAGGTGGCGCTGAAATCCACGACCGCCACGGCGCTCTTCTTGGCTTCGCTTTCAAACTGTTCCGCGTTGATCTTCTTGACCATGTTTCTGATCTCCTTTTTTGTTCTAAGCTTTAAGTTCTAAGTTCTAAGCCAATAGAGATTACCCAAATCAACTTGGAACTTGGAACTTATTGTTCCTTCTTCTTCGCGTCCAGATACGCCACCGCGCTGAGGGCGGCCACGTTGCCTTCGCCCGCCGCTTTGATGTACTGGTAAGGCGTTCCGGCAATATCGCCGCAGGCGAACACGCCGGGAATGCTGCAAGCCATCTTGCGGTTCACCACCACGTGTGCGCCGTCCGTTTCCAGGCCGGGCACCAGCTGGCCGGGCGCTACCGCCTCGCGCAGCACAAACACGCCATCCACAGTATACCCGTTTTCGGCGGTTTTGACAACCCTTTCACCGTCCTGATTTTCAATGCCGGTCACCTTTTCCCGAATGACCTTCACAGATTCGGGCAGATGGGTTTCTTCTTTATAGGTGGGGAAATACAGCACTTCGCTGCACACTTCGGAAAGGAAGGCCGCTTCTTCTTCCTCGCGCGGACTGTAGCCGATCACGGCGGCGCGCTTGCCGCGGTAGAGCGGCGCGTCACAGGTGGCGCAGTAGCTCACGCCGCGGCCCAGCAGTTCGTTTTCCCCGGGCAGGGGCTTGCCCTGCACCACGCCGGTAGCAAGAATGACGCTGGAGGCTTCCAGCATTTCATCGCCGGACTGGAGGGCAAAATAATCGCCCATGGCATAAATGGTGTTGACCCGTTTTTCCGTGATTTCAATGCCCATCTGGTCGATATGCTTCTGGAAAGCCGCGCCAAGATCGGCCCCCTTCACAGCGGGGAAGCCCAGATAATTCTGAATCTCGTGCGCCTTTTCCAGCTTCTCGCTGAGGTTTTTGTTCCCCAGCAGCAGCACCTTCTTGTTCCGGATGGTGGCCGTGATGGCGGCGGACAGCCCCGCCGGGCCGGTGCCGATGATGGCGATGTCGTAACGCATGTTCAACCTCCAAAAGTCGGTTTATGAGAGTACAGAGTTCAGAGTGCAGAGTTCAGATATAATAGTCTGACAGCACAGACCGAAACCACACTTACTGTAAAACATTCTTCTCTGAACTCTGTACTCTGCACTCTGAATTACAGCAGCTTCTCCACGCAGGCGGCAACGTCCTTCATGTTGGCGGTGGGCTCGAAGCGGGCGACCACGTTGCCCTGACGGTCGACGACGAACTTGGTGAAGTTCCACTTGATGTCGGGATTGTCCTTATAATCCTTGTCGATCTTCTTGAGCATTGTTCCCATCATGAGCGCCATGGGGCCATGGCCGAAGCCCTCGAAGCCCTTCTGGCTCTTGAGATACTGGAACAGGGGCAGGGCGTTTTCGCCGTTCACGTCGCTCTTCTTCATCTGGGGGAACTGGGTGTTGTATTTGAGGGTGCAGAATTCATGAATTTCGTCGTCGGTGCCGGGGGTCTGGCCGGCGAACTGGTTGCAGGGCACGTCCACGATTTCCAGTCCCTTTTCATGGAACTTTTCATACATGTCTTCCAAATCCTTGTAGTGGGGGGTGAAGCCGCAGCCGGTGGCGGTGTTCACAACAACAACAACCTTGCCTTCAAAATTCTTCATGGAAACTTCTTCGCCCTTGGGGGTGGTCACAGCGTAATCGTAAAAACTCATGGGGTCATCCTCCTTGCATTTTGTCTGACATTTCACCGATCAATTATCTTTGATCAAATATAATTTTACTCCATTTTCTGGGTTTGTCAACCCCTTTTTTCAAGTTTTTGCCGATTTTTTTAAAAATATTCGCAAACCGGACAAACCCGGCCTGCCGAGCAGGGCAATCGCTTATTGCAATTCCGTGACAAAACAGTTACGAAGCTGAGAAAGAATTGCGATCATTGTAGGGGCGGATATCATCCGCCCGAAAGAAACGATTGGCGGCAATCAGCATTTTCATGGGTTTGTATGACATTGTTTAGCGCGGGCGGATGATATCCGCCCCTACATACCCGAGATTTCTTGTTGCACACAATCTGTAAGCGATTGCCCTGGCCTGCCGAGTTTTTTTCCATTGACTTTTTCGCCGCGCTTCGGTATGATAAATGACACAAATCTTACTTTCAGACAAGAACAGTGAAAGCGCCGGAAGTGTTTCCGCCGCGTTTCGGGAGCTGACAGCATGATTATCAATACCGGACAAAGAACCGATATTCCCGCCTTTTATTCGGAATGGCTCTGCAATCGTCTGCGGGAAGGCTTCGTGCTGGTGCGCAATCCGTACAATCCGCAGAGCGTGACCCGTTACCGCCTGACCCCGGACGTGGTGGACGTGATTGGCTTTTGCACGAAAAATCCCGCGCCCATGCTGCCGCGCATGGATTTGCTCAAGCCCTTCGGCCAATACTGGTATGTGACCATTACGCCTTACGGGCGGGAAATCGAGCCCCATGTGCCGGGAAAGCTGGCGGCGCTGGACAGCTTCAGGCGTCTTTCCCAGATCGTCGGCCCGGACAGCGTGGGCTGGCGGTATGACCCCATCTTTGTCAGCGAAGCCTATCCCGTGGAGCGCCACATCCGGGCGTTTGAATACATGGCCAAGGCGCTGAGCGGCTTCACGCATACCGCGGTGATCAGCTTCATCGACCTGTATGAAAAAACCAGACGGAATTTTCCGGAGGCGCGGCCCGTTTCCGCTGAGGACCGGCTGACCCTGGGCAAGGCCATGGCGGAGATCGCCCGCGCATACGGCATGACGCTGCGGCCCTGCGCCGAGGGAGAGGAACTCGAGCGGTTCGGCGCGGATTGCGGCGGCTGCATGACCATTTCCATGTACGAGCAGGCCATCCATCAGCGTCTCAAAGCGCCCGCGCATCCGCCCGCCCGAAAGGCGTGCGCTTGTTTCCTGAGCGGCGATATCGGGGCTTATAACACCTGCGCCCACTTCTGCCGGTACTGCTATGCCAACTATGACGCGGACACCGTCCGCAAGAATCAGGCGCTGCACGATCCCGCTTCGCCGCTGCTGATCGGTCATTTACAGCCGGGCGACCAGGTGCGTGACGCAAAGCAGGAAAGCTGGATTGACGGTCAAATGAGGATGAGCTTTGACGCTTAAAAAGGATGCTCCTGAACGTGAGCCGAAATTTTTTCTCCGCGTTTTCCCCCTCATTTCCGAAATTTAACATAAAAACGACACGAAAAAAATACAATTTGTTCATTCCTTGTAATATATAGCTTTCCGCTGTCCATGGATTTTTTCATCCCGGTTTCGCCATTGCGCTCCCGTTTTGCCCGTGATAAAATCACCGCGGAACTGAAAAAGCGCCACAGAGTGTGGCCAGGAGAAAAGAGGACAACAAAATGTTGAACATCGTTCGCGGCGCAAAGGTGGCAACTCCTTACGGCGAAGGAATCGTGGTTAACCTGCCCGTCTGCGGAAGAATCAGCGTGAAATACGCCGACGGCACCATCCGCTTCTTCTTCCGGCGCGATGTGGAGGACGGGACGATCAAACCGGTCGCCGCGTAAACAGCATGAAAAAGAAGCTGCTTTGCGCCCTGCTGGCGCTGGTGTGCCTGGTTTCCCTGGGGGTGGCTGAAACGCTTGAGGAGCAGCCGGTTCTCACTGTGGACGGCGCTGTCGTCACGTACGCGGAGCTCAGGCAGGCCGTGCGGCTGGAGCTGTTCATCGGCGCGCTGCGCTGCGCGGGATATGGGTATGCGCTCGACATTGTCGATCCTTTGACCATCGAGGACGAAATGGACAAGGTCATTTTCGACCTGGAAAACAAGGCTGTAATCCGCAGGCTGGCGGCGGAAAACGGCATCGTCCTCACAGACGAGGATTTGCGGAAAGCCAGAGAAACGGCGGAAGAAGAGTGGCGGCAGTACCGCGCTATCATCAACAGCGACAGCGGCATGGCCTATCTGCCCGCCGGGCGGTATGTGCCATCAAGCGCCCCCGAAGCAACCGTCACGCGGTACATGGCCTCCTTCGGGCTGACGGAGGATGTATTGTTCTCCCGCGCCTGCGATGACCGGCTGAGCGATAAGCTCCAGGAAGCCTGCGCCGCCGGCATGGAAGGCAGCGAGGACGACCTGCTCATGGCTTACATCGACTGGACGCTGGCAGCGTTCGACGAGGCCGAAATCACCTTGGATGCAAGCGCCGTTCTGCGCTTGCAGGCGGAGCTGTGGGATGAATAATACCGCTGTCATATAGTTGGCGCGGGTAAAGACTTTTTTCTTGCGGAAGAAGTCTTTGCCCGCTTTTTTTATTCAGCGTCCCAGAAAAAAAGCAGCATGGCCAACGCATGAGCACGGTGTCCTGCCTCCTGAGCATCAAGGAGCTGCAGTGGAGTGATCAGCGAGAGCTTTCTTCCTCCTGGCATTTCTTTTTTAGAAGGTAATTGTTCATCCGACTCACGATAGGTAATCGTAGGGGCGGATATCATCCGCCCGCCTCACTACGTACATTATCCAGTTGAGCCAATGAATCATCGTTCGTAATTTCCCGCAAATGCGGGCGGATGATATCCGCCCCTACAGTTATATGGTATTAGTGCATCAAATGTCTTTTAAAAAATGACAGAATAGTTTCTTTAGCGGATAAATTGCGGCAGCAAAAAACCCTTGTACGCCAATGCCGGACAAGGGTCATTTGTTGATTTCCGGGTTTTCAGTTCGTTTCATAATGTAATCCATACTGACGTTATAAAAATCCGCCAAGAGCATCAGGGTATCCGTTGGGGGAATCCTTTTCCCGGTTTCAAACTGGGATAACAGGGACTGATCAATGCCCGTTTTCATTTGCAACGCAATTTGAGATAATCCATGCTTTTTTCGCAGCAAACGTAAATTCGTCTCCACTTCCTCACCTCAATTGCATTTTGTCATATTGCCTCTTGATAATTATTGCAATTTGTAATGATATATGTGCAAAGGTTGCCAGAAGATGCTGGCAAATCCTCTATCGTAGTACATCCAAAATAAGAAAAGGGGGAAGTTCACATGAAAAAAGCATTGACGGCCTGGTTGCTTCTCTTGGTCATGGTATTCAGCGCCGTAGGATTCGCGGAAGAATATGATCCCAGTATGTTTGGCGAGGCGTACCAAATTTCAAATGGCGCATGGGTATATAAAAATGAGTTCTTTGGATTTCTTTTTGCCAATTACTCTGAGGATTGGCAAATCACCTTGGCAAATCGGGTGAGCGACGGTTTTATGGGAGCAAAAGCAACACAGCAGAGCGGAAAATACACATACTTGTGGCAAGTTACCTATGCTACCAAGGCAGAAGAGGAAGAAACAAAAAATACCTTACTAAAGGGTTATCCGGAAGGCACAATCACTTTTCTTGGAAAAGATCAGCCGGCTTACATTTTGAAGGATGAACCAGAAAATTACGCTGTATCATTCTTTCTTGAAAAGGGCGATCATGTGTTTTTGATTGGGATTGTCTGTACAGCAGATGCGCTCGATGATATCTTGGCCAGTTTTATTTCTATCCAGGATGCAACGGAAAGAGAACTGACCCCCATGGAGACGCCTGCGGCGGAGAATATTCCCAACATCCTCGGAACATGGAAGGACAGCGCCGGGAATAGCGTTTATTCAAATGATTACTTCGGCTTTGACTTGACCATCAGCAATAGCAGCTGGACATATTATTCTGTCGAAAGCTTAATAAGCCAATTTGGCTATACTGTAAAGGATTTTAACGATCGTCTGTACATGGGAAGATTAAATTTCGCAAATAATAAAAATGGATTGTTGGGCAATTTTGTGTACTGCGGTTCAAACAACGGTTATCAGTCCATAAGCATGTGGACGGAACATCTTGATTCAAGCCAGCCATTCTCTATGGAAGAATACATGGCTGAATACAAGAGCTACCTCGAAGATAATTATGCAAGCTACAAGGCCAAAGCCGAAGTGAAAACGGTCAAATTCCTGGGGCAGGAGCATAGCTGCGTAGAATTAAAGTTTACCTATTACAATAATCAGTATTACTACACTTACATCCCCCTCGTAAGAGGCAGCGTTATTGGAATTTTGAAGATTGAATCCATCGCGGCCAATAAAACCAATGATATTCTGGCCAAATTCAGCCCTATCCCTGTCGTGGAATTGCCCGATGCGGAGTCTGTAGCGGAAAGCTCTGCGGAGGAACCCGCCGCCGATGCAGCCGAATCGGCCAGCGCGCCTGCTGAGACAGAAGCGCCCACATGTAAATACATTGCCCACAAGAAATCAAAAATGTTCCATATCCCTACCTGCTCGACCGTGTCCTCGATTTCCGAAGCATCCAGGGAATACCTGAATGATTCGCGCTCGGAATTGATCGACAAAGGCTACAAACCCTGCCCCAATTGCCATCCCTAAGAAATGACAGACAAAAGATCGCCCCGCTCCTTCTCATCTGGAGCGGGGCGTTGTTATATTTTGAGCAGTGCCTCACATGGTCGGCAATTATTTTGTCACAAGTTCCAGCGTATCCCGGGCGATGGCGATTTCTTCGTTGGTAGGGATAACCAGCACCTTGGCGCGGCTGCCCTCGGCGGTCAGGTCGGTATCCACAGCCTTGCCGGGCTTCATGGCGCTGTTCTTTTCATGGTCGATGGCGATGCCCATCCAGGAAAGGCCGTCGATCACCTGCTCGCGCAGCTTGTTGGTGTTTTCGCCGATGCCGCCGGTGAACACGATGGCGTCCACGCCGTTCATGCCCGCGATATAGGAGCCGATGTACTTGGTGATTTCATAGATCAGCATATCCCAGGCCAGCTTGGCGCGGGGGTTCTGGTCCACGAAGGTGGCCTTTTCGATGTCGCGCATGTCGTTGGACAAGCCGGAAATGCCCAGCAGACCGGACTTTTTGTTGCAGACGTTCAGCATTTCGTCCACGGAGATGTGGTCGTTATTGCAGATGTACTGCACCACGGCGGGGTCCATGACGCCGGAGCGGGTGCCCATGATCATGCCTTCCAAAGGCGTGAGGCCCATGGAGGTGTCCACGCACTTGCCGTACGCCACGGCGGCCAGGGAGGAGCCGTTGCCCAGGTGGCAGGTGATCATCTTCACTTCTTCGGGCTTCTTGCCCATAAACTCGGCGGCGTGCTTGCTCACGAACCGGTGGCTGGTGCCATGGAAGCCGTAGCGGCGCACGTGCAGGCGCTCGTAGTATTCATAGGGCACGCCGTACATGTAGGCCTTGGGGGGCATGGTCTGGTGGAAGGCGGTGTCGAACACCGCCACCATGGGGGTGCCGGGCATGACTTCCTGGCAGGCCTTGATGCCCATCAGGTTGGCGGGATTGTGCAGCGGGCCCAGGGGAATGAATTCCTCGATGGCGGCCAGCACGCTGTCGTTGATGATAACGGATTCGGAGAACTTATTGCCGCCATGCAGCACACGGTGGCCCACAGCGCCGATTTCCTTCATGTCCTTGACCACGCCCTTTTCGGGATCGGTCAGGAAGCCCAGCATCAGATGGCACGCCTTCACGTGGTCCTCAATGGGCTCCACCACGTCGCACACCGTCTGGCCGTTTACCTTCATGTCCGCGTGGCCTTCTCCGCCCATGCCGATGCGTTCCACGATGCCCTTGGCCAGGGTGGATTCATCTTCCATGTCGATGAGCTGGTATTTCAGAGAGGAAGAACCGGCGTTGACGATCAAAATTTTCATTGGAATCGACTCCCCTTTATCGTGTAGTTTATGGTTCTATTATACAGGATATGGGAAGGTTTTGCAAGGAAAAAGTAAACAGTTCTTAACCTTCAATTTGAAATGAGAAGGAACAGAACAGCTTTCCCTTGGCGTCTGTAAAATGGGATGAAGTCAATACTTTCGCGGAAGGGCAAAGTTCAAGAAACGTTGTTATGATGACCTGTTCTGAATTATACGCATCTACCCATTGCGGTGTAAAATCCTGAACCTCAGAACAATCAAATACAATCCTGTCAGAATCATCAAATGAAAATCGTCTATCCGGAATATAATGGGATTTGAAGTATTTTTTTATTCCTGACTTTTTATAGGAAAAATGCACGGTGGCCTGATCATTTATTGTGTTTTGATTGATACTGAAAGCTACAATTCTTTTTTCCAGAACTCCTTCCTGGTAAGACGTTTCCATGATTGCAATCAGTCCCGCAAGAAAGCGGGTCAATTGGCGCGCGTCGCAGGGAATCAAAAGGCTGCATTTTTCTGATCTTTTCCGCATAGAACATACATATCCTTTCAAATATAACCGTATGATTATATTTGAAACATTTTATATGATTTTCACGGTATTGTCAATATACCTATTCGGTTATTATGAGGTGGGGTATATGGCATACTATCGCCGGATTCGTGAAATGCGGGAAGATCATGACTACACCCAAACGCAGGTTGCGGAAATGCTCGGCATGAAGCAGCCGCAGTATTTCCGCTATGAGCAGGGCTACCGGGATGTTCCAACCGATATACTGATTCAGTTGGCCGACCTTTATCACACCTCCACCGATTATCTGTTAGGCCGGACAGACAATCCAAATCCATACAATAAATAAAAACGGCTGCCCTTGAGAGCAGCCGTCATTTCCGCTGTTGCAGAATCAGGGGAATGATAACCGGCGTCCGTGTCACGCATTTGAGGGGGACGAAGCAAGATATTCCCGCACGGCGCGGCTCATTTCTTCGCCCAAATCGCCGGTAAGCTTGCGCATGAACTGGCCCTTCACGTACAGCGCGCCGCAGTCCTTGCCGCCGCATCGGCGTCCCGGGCCTCGCCGGGGCCGTTGACCACGCAGCCCATGACCGCCACGGTGACGGGCTCCCGCACGTCGGCAAACTCCTTCGTCATGCGCTCGGCCACGGCTTCCACGTTGATCTGGGTGCGCCCGCAGGTGGGGCAGGAGACGAAGCGGATGCCCTTGCGAAGATCCAGCGCCCGCAGGATTTCCAGCGCGGCCTGGGGTTCGCGCACCGGGTCGCCGGTGAGGGACACGCGCACGGTGTCGCCGATGCCGTCCAGCAGCAGCGCCCCGATGCCGATGGCGCTTTTCACCGTGCCCTGGCCCGGCAGGCCCGCCTCGGTGACGCCCAGGTGCAGGGGGTAATCGCAGGCTTCGTGCATCAGCCGGTACGCCTGCACGGTCAGCGGCACGTCGCTGGCCTTGAGCGAAATCACAATGTCGTCAAAGTGAACCTCTTCCAGCATCCGCACGTGGCGCAGGGCGCTGTCCACCATGCCCTGGGCGGTCAGACCGCCATATTTGGCAAGGATTTCCTTTTCCAGCGACCCCGCGTTGACGCCGATGCGGATGGGCACATGGTGCGCCTTGGCGCAGTCCGCCACCTTGCGCACCTTGTCCGCCCCGCCGATGTTGCCGGGGTTGATGCGCATTTTGTGGATGCCGTTCTCCATGGCGGCGATAGCCAGCGTGTGGTCAAAGTGGATGTCCGCCACCAGCGGCACCGGACTGCCGTCCACCAGCGCCCGCACCGCCCCGGCGCACGCCCGGTCGTACACCGACACCCGCACCAGGTCGCACCCCGCCGCGGCCAGGCGCTTGATCTGGCCGAGGGTCGCGGGCACGTCCCGCGTGTCCGTGTTGGTCATGGATTGAATGGAGATGGGCGCTCCGCCGCCGATGGCGACGGCGCCCGCGTGGACTTGCTTGGTGATAGACATAGCTTCCTCCAACTTTTTTTCGCAGGTATAACTTTTCTTTTTGAATCGTGCGGTTCATTTTTCTGTGCTTGACAAAGTAACGCGAGCGAAATATAATAAAGACAGGGAGTGAGTGAACTTTCGCGGAGTTCGTCACCTGCTGGTGATAAACTTCAAAAAGCCACCGCGCATTGCAGTACGCGGTGGCTTCTTCTTACTTTTTGTTGATCTGGTTCAGAAAAACTTCGATCAGCTTCAGCAAGAGGGTCATAGCCGAGATACAAATCATGACAATCTGGTATCCGTCCATGTCCATCACCTGCCTTCCTTTGTGTCCGGCAGGCGCAAGCTCCGCGTATTGTCTCCCTGTCTGCCGCTGATTGCTCAGCGGCAGTTTTATTATAGGATGTTCACGATGGGAAGTCAAGCAGGGTGAAAACCTGAAACAGCTTTTTGTTACTGAAAGATTTTCAATATATCCTTATATGTAAAGAAAATCATCAAACTGAACAGCAGGGCATACCCGGTCAGGTGAATATAGGCTTCCACCTTCTGGGGCACGGGTTTGCGGCGGATGCCCTCCACGATCAGGAACAGGATGCGGCTGCCGTCCAGGCCGGGGATGGGCAGCAGGTTAAACAGGCCCAGGTTCACGGAAATCAGCACCAGCAGTTCACCGTAGGTGATGACCGCCTGCATGGCGGAGGCATCGGCGGAGCGCTGGGTTTCCTCGGCAATCAGCCGCACGACGCCCACCGGGCCGGAGGTCTGATCCAGCCCCGCGCCGGTGGTGATCAAATCTTTCAGGCTGGTGAGGATAGCCCCGCCCGCCGCGACGCAGTACCGCGCGCCAAGCTGGACGGCGCGGGGGAGAGACACGGGGGTGTAGCCCGGCACATAGGCGGTGTTCAGCGACACGCCGATCAGATAGCGGCCCAGGCTTTGATCGTAGGAAGGCGTCAACTGAACTGTCAGGCTGTCGTCCCCGCGCTTGACGCCCAGGATGAGGGCTTCGCCCGCGCTGCCGAACCGGTCGATCAGGGAACTGACCATCATCTGGCTGCCGTCCTCGGTGACGCCGAAAGCGTCCTCGCCGTTCACGGAGATGAGGCGGTCGCCCGGCAGGATGCCCGCTTCGCCCGCGGGGCCGGAGGATTCCACGCTGACGACCAGCGGATAATCGGCGTAATGGCCCTGCGTGTCCTCGCCCACCAGGCCAAACAGCGCGGCGGCCACCACCAGCGCCAGCACGAAGTTCATCATCGGGCCGCTGAACACGGTCACGATCCGCCGCCACACAGCGAAATTGCCGATGGCGCGGGGGTCGTTCTTCGCTTCGCTGCCCTCGGCGTCGTCCTCGCCGTAGAACATGCAGTAGCCCCCGGCGGGAATGGCGCGGAGGAAAAACTCTGTTTCATGCTTTTTGCTCTTCCAGGAAAGGATCTTCGGGCCGAACCCGATGGCAAATTCCTTCACCGGGATGCCCGTCAGCCGCGCGGCGAAAAAGTGCCCGGCCTCGTGAATCGTCACCATGATGCCCAGCATCACGATGGCGGCAAGGATGTAGAGGATGTTCATGGGGTACTCCTTTTTTGTTTTTAGGGATTAGGCAATAGGGATTAGGCAATAGATAGGAATTAGGAGATAATTTAGACAAATCAAAGAGCGAGAGCCAGATTGGCGCTGTATCAAAACACGATCAATCCGATGTCTCCAAACTGATTGAAATTGTTCTTGAAGTGTGCGGCTGAACAATAAAACAATGATGAATTCTAAGCGATTCAGGCTTGCGCGGTCATTGCCAGTCTTCGAGTTGAAGCCCGGGCACACGGCTGAATTCCCCCGTGTTATGCGTAATCAGCTTCATGGATAACGCGCGGGCATGGCCCGCTATGAGCGCGTCCCTGTCCCCGATGGGCGTGCCCGACAAAGCAAGATAAGCCATGATGCCGCCGGCTTCATACGCCGCGTCCGCATCAAACGGAAGAATGTAAATTCCGGAAAGGATGGCCTGAACAGCCTGGATATTCCTTTCAAAGTTGGAACTGTGCCTGGCACCGTAGACCAATTCCGCATAAGTAATGGAACTGACGCACAATTCCCCGCCCACATGCTGAAGAATTTTTTCACACACTGAATCAGCGGGGCGTCTGATGGCGCGGATCAGGACATTGGTATCCAGCATGTACATCATAAGCCGTCCCTTTTGGATTCAACATGCGGAGGTCTTCCGTCCGCCATGAAATCATCCGTAAACATTTGCAGCCCCTGAGTGAACGTTTCTTTGAGTTTGCTTACAGGGGTCAGGGTAATCATGCTGCCGATCCGATTGACAAAAATATCCTCATTGGGCAGACGGTATTCTTCGGGAATATGAACCGCCTGGCTTTGCCCAGTCATAAAAGCGCGAGTGGTTGACATACTGTACACCTCCAAACACAGGATGATCAAAGGCGCGGGCGTTTAACCTGCCATGAATTTTCCCGCTGTTTCTCTCGCCAGCGCGTCGGCGCGGTCGATATCGTCCAGGGAACGGGCGGGGAGGGAAGCGTGCTTGTCGAGGGCTGCTTCCACGATTTCGGGGATGCGGCCGAAGGGGATTTTTCCGGCCAGGAAAGCATAGCAGGCTTCCTCATTGGCGGCGTTCAGCACGCAGCAGGCCGCGCCGCCCTGGCGCAGGGCCGCGTAGGCCATGCGGAGAGCGGGGAATTTGTCGGGGTCGGGCCGCTCAAAGGTCAGGGTGCCCACCTGAAACAAATCCAATTCCCTGCCGCCGGTGGGCAGGCGCTCGGGATAGCTCATGGCGTAGAGGATGGGCACCTTCATGTCCGGGGCTCCCAGCTGGGCAATCACCGCGCCGTCCGCGAATTTCACGGCGGAATGCACGATGCTCTGGGGGTGCACCACCACCTGAATCTGTTCGGGCCGGGCACTGAACAGCCACCTGGCCTCGATGATCTCCAGCGCCTTGTTGAACATCGACGCTGAGTCGATGGTGATTTTCGCGCCCATGTTCCAAGTGGGATGGCCCAGCGCCTGCTCCACCGTGGCGGTGCGGATGCGCTCCCTGTCCCAGGTGCGGAAGGGCCCGCCCGAGGCGGTGAGAAGAATCTGTTCATATTTATTCGGCCCGGCTCCCTGCAAGCACTGGAAAATGGCACTGTGCTCACTGTCCACGGGCAGCAGCGTGCCGGGCGGGCAGGCGTTCATCACCATTTCGCCCCCGGCGACCAGGGTTTCTTTGTTGGCCAGCAGCACGCGCTTGCCCGCTTTTCTGGCGGCCATCACGGCTTTCAGCCCCGCCACGCCGACCACCGCGGCCAGCACGTCCGGGCCTTCCGCTTCCTTCGCCACTTCTTCTAAAGCGTGCGCGCCGAACCGGAACTCGCAGAAGGACAGGTCAGCCGGAACATCCACAGGCTTTTCGACTCCCGTCAGCGCCGCCAGCCGGGGCCGGAAAGCCCGTACCTGCTCAAACAAAAGCGCCGCGTTTTTGTGGGCGGTCAGCGCCGTCACAAAAAAGCGGTCGGAGTGCAACGCAATCACTTCCAGGGCCTGTTTTCCAATCGACCCGGTGCTGCCGAGAATGGCGAGGCCATGCTTCATACTGTGATACCTCACTTATAAAGAGCAATCTTTTAGAGTTCAGAGCGCAGAGTACAGAGTTCAGAGAATATAGATTGCGCTATGCAGACGCTAATCTTATTGAAACTAACATCTCTGCACTCTGTACTCTGAACTCTGTACTCTCATATCTGCCCAGTACCCTCATCTCACGCCCCAAACGTCCGAATCGCCAGATTCAAATACATATAGATGACCGTGGAAGCCCAATACACGCTGTCCAGGCGGTCCATCATGCCGCCGTGGCCGGGGATGATGTTGCTGAAATCCTTGATGCCGCAGTGGCGCTTGATGAGAGAGGCGAACAAATCGCCCATCTGCCCGGCGACGCCGCCAAGCAGGCCCAGGATGGGGAAATGCCAGAAGGGCGGAATGGGGATGAACAGGGCGAAAACGCCCGCCAGCGCCATGGCCCAAACGATGCTGCCGATCAGCCCGGCGACCGCGCCCTCCACGGATTTGTTGGGGCTCACCGCGGGGCACAGCTTGCGCTTGCCGTAGCGGCTGCCGATAAAGTACGCCATCGTGTCGCCGAACAGCGGGATGCCAAAGGCCAGCAGCAGCAGCAAAGTCTGGTTGCCCTGGCCAGGAGCCTTTTGCAGCCCCAGTATGCACAGGCCCGGCAGCAGCACGCTGATCATCGGCAGGCCGGACACCATGATGTCGTCCAGCTTCGGTTCCGCCCGGAAGATCACCGTCATGGCAATGAACATGAACGCCCCGCCCACCAGCGGCATCATCAGCGCCACGCTGCCGAAAAAGTGGTACAGCGGAATGGACAGGATCAGGCACAGATAGCACGGCCACTGTACCGGCTTGTGCCCGGCCTGCACGGTGGCCTTGATCATTTCGTGGAAGGAAAGGATGGTGGTGATCATGCACGGCACGGCGAACCAAAGCCCGCCGCCCCACAGGGCCAGGCCGAGAATAAGCACCAGCGCGGCGCCGGTGATAATTCGCTGGGTCATGAATTGCGTCCTCCAAATCGCCGGTCACGATGCTGGAATGCGTCCAGCGCTTCGTGATAGGCGGCCAAATCAAAATCGGGCCAGAGCACCGCGGGAAACTCGAATTCCGCGTAGGCACACTGGTATAACAGGAAATTGCTCAATCGCATTTCGCCGCTCGTGCGGATGAGCAGGTCGACGTCCGGCAGACCCTTCGTATACAGGGCGTCGGAGAGCGCTTGCTCGTCGATCTCCTCGGGCTTGATTTCACCCCTCGCGGCTTTTTCCGCCAGCATCCGCGCGGCGCGGGCCAGCTCCGCCCGTCCGCCGTAATTGATGGCGATGTTCAGGTTCAGGCCGGTATTGGTTTTCGTGCGCTCCTCAGCGTTGATCAGGGCGTCGCGCTGCCTGTCGGGCATTCCGTCTTTATCGCCCAGGATGCGGATGCGCACGTTCTTTTCGTCCAGTTCGTCGATCTCCGAGGTAAAATATTCCAGCAGCAGTCCCATCAGCGCCGCCACTTCCTCCGGCGAGCGCCGCCAGTTTTCCGTGGAAAAAGCGTACAGAGACAGGGCCTCGATGCCCAGGTCGCTGCTTTCGCGGATGATGGCGCGCAGGGCTTCCACGCCCTTGCGATGGCCCAGGGCGACCTGAATCTTATGCTGTTTGGCCCAGCGGCCGTTGCCGTCCATGATGATGGCGACATGGCGGGGGAGAGGACGTTCACTCATTGTCTGTGTCCTTCTTATTTGTAATTGGGAGGAGGGAAAAGAAAGGTAGGAGATAGGAGAGAGAAGATAGGAGTTTTATCGTGCTTTTCAAAAACGAAAGCCCAGGCTGCGTACTTTGATCTATAATAACTCCTATCTTCTATCTCCTCACTCCTCACTCCTCGCATCCTCATAAAACCTTGCCGTGATCCACTCCCCGTCCCTGACCGCGACCACGCGCAGGGTACCGTCCTTTCGGGTGTTTCCATCGCGGCGGGGAGCGGCGGTCTCGACGATGCGGGGCTTTTCAGCGTCTACCGGGAGGGAAGAAAGGGCCGCCTCTACGGAACGGCCCAGGTATTCAGACATCAGACTTCCATGATCTCCTTTTCCTTTTCGGCGGCGACCTTGTCGACTTCCTTGATCTGCGCGTCGGTCAGCTTTTGCAGTTCGTCCTCGGCCTTGCGCTGGTCGTCCTCGGTGATCTGGGAGTCCTTCTTGAGCTTCTTGATCTGTTCCATGGCGTCGCGGCGGGTGTTGCGCATGGCGACCTTGGCTTCCTCCGCGCCCTTGCGCACGACCTTGGTCAGTTCCTTGCGGCGCTCTTCGTTCAGTTCCGGCACCACCAGGCGGATGAGCTTTCCGTCGTTGGAGGGATTCATGCCCAGATCGCTCTTCTGGATGGCTTTTTCCACCAGCGGAATGGCCTTGGGGTCCCACAGGGAGATGGTGAGCAGCCGGGGTTCAGGGCTGTTGATGTTGCCCATCTGCTTGAGCGGAGTCGCGGTGCCGTAATAGTCCACCACGACGCGGTCCAGAATCTGGGGGTTCGCGCGGCCCGCGCGCAGGGAGAGCATATCCTTCTGGTAAAATTCCTTGGTCTTGATCATTTTTGCCTTGGCGTTGTCGATAACCTCATGGTACATGGTTCATGCCTCCTGTTCGTGTTGTGTGATTTGTTGGTACTATTTTACTATGTTTTTCATAATTAGGCAAGAGGTTTTAGGAGAGTGCAGCGTTCAGAGTACAGAGTGCAGAGAATCAAGTTTGTTAAAGCAACAGACAAGCTGAATGAAAATTCAAACAATATTCTCTGTACTCTGCGCTCTGTGCTCTGTACTCTTTTTCATTGTCCTTCCCAGCATCTTTTCCGCCAGTGCCGTATTTCCTTCCCGGATCGCCCTGCGGATGGCGGTGCTGGATACGCGCTGGCCATCGGGCAGGGTCACCTGGGGCACGACGGTAAGGCCGATGCCCGCTTCGTCGCAGAGGGCTTGCAGTTCGCTGACGCCCCACGCGCCTTTGTAGCCGAAGCGGTGGTCGTCGCCACAGACCACGTGGCGGGCGTTCAGACGGTTCAGCACGATTTCCCGGAAGAAAACGTCGCCGGGCATATGCCGCATTTCCTCGGTAAACGCGCTGACGGACACCGTATCCGCGCCGTATTTTTTCAGCAGCGCTTCGCGTTCTTTTAGCGTGGTCAGTTCAAATTCCTTCGCCCCAGGCGCGTGGTCAAAGGTATGCACGCATACCGGCAGGCCCAGGCGGTTTCCTTCCCGCTTTGCCGCCTGCAAAAGCGCCTGGTGGGCCAGGTGCACCCCGTCAAAAAAACCCAGGCAAACCACGCAGGGGGCGGCTTTGCGTTCAGTCAGGCTTTCGCCCATTTGAGAATCTCCTTTGCTTTTGGTGATTGAATTCGGAAACTATTTTACCATACTTTCAGGCGCAGCGCAACCGGATTGAAATACAGAGCGCAGAGTTCAGAGTGCAGAGTACAGAGAATAGAGAATAGAGAAGACAATGAACTGTATTGGACGCTAAATTCTCTGAACTCTGCACTCTGTACTCTGAACTCTCCTTACTGACTTAAAGTGACCTTTATCAATGCCCCAGCCTAATAGATCGTCCTGATCTCCTCCGCCCCGACCTGCTTTCGGAAATCCTCCAGGCCCTGGCTGTCCACCATCATGAGGTCGTGAAATTTTCCGGTGGCCTTGTCGATGAAGCCCACGGTCATTTCCCCGGTGCAGATGCTGCGCCGCACGGCGGGCTCCTGCGTTTTTGGATCATAGGAGATTTTGCTCACGGGCTTTTTGCGAAACAACGGCATGATGTCCGCTTCCTTTCCGCTTTCTCTTTTTTCCCTATCTTATCATCTTTGGAAGCGTCTGGCAAGCGCTGAAAGGAATTTACAAGCCGCCGGGCAAATGCGCATTGCCATGGAATCCATGCCGTGTTATAATCTGTTTGCAAAAAACCGATGGATAGGAGGAATCAAGATGAAAAAATTATTCGCGCTCCTGCTTTTGCTGTGCCTGCTGCCGCTGAGCGGAACAGCGGAGTATCAGGTGACGAAGCGCAACCTGGCGGTGAAATACGACACGGAAACGCTGAAATATACGCTGGAAGAAGTGAAGATGAACGGCACGAACTGCTACGTGACCAAAATTTGGATGGCCGACCCGGCGCGGCAGATCAAGAAAGCCATTTCGCCCTGGCATGAAAAGCTGGCAAAGGCGGAAGACCTGGCCAAGAAAATCACAGGCGCGGCGGTGGTCATCAACGGCAGCGGCTACGTCAGCCCTTCCTATCCCGAAATCCCCGACAACTATCCCGGTACCAGCAAGGATTATTACTACACCCCGCTGGGCTCCATCGCGGTGGTGGACGGGGAAGTGTACCGGAATTTGGAGGGCGTGCCGTATTACGGCCTGACCTTGGAGGAGGACGGGCTGCACATGTACGTCGGCGCGGACAACGAGGAAGTGCTGTCCCACAATCCCATCCAGACCTGGAGCTTTTACGAAGGCTGCCCCATGGCAGTGAACGGCCAGAGCCTGGTGGACGAGACCTGGAAATTCGCCACCACCCGCTATATCCGCACCATCATCGCCAAGCTGCCGGAGGAAAACACCTACGTCATCCTCACCGGCACCTCCAGCCACGGCCTGACCCTGGTGGAAGCCAACGAGTTTTTGGAGGGCGAATACCACCCGGAATGGGTGTACGACCTGGACGGCGGCCCATCCTCCGCGTTGTTCCGCCGCTTGCAGGGGAAAAAGGCCCTCAAGCTGATTTACGGCGCGGGACAGAAAATCGTGGACGTGATGGGGTTTGTGGAGTAAAGCTCCGGTACTGAGCTGCAACTGATGTATCGATCATGGAAACCAGCCAAAAGACCTTTCCTTGAATATCATGTCGTCAACTTAAGGAAAGAAGCTGAGACAACTTTCAAAATCAGCCAATGCTGCGGCTCTCGCCTCCGCTCCGGTCAGGATGACAATGCTTCTTTCGTTTTTTATGCTTTTGGGCTGAGATTGTTTGGCATCAAGCCGACAATAGTACTTCAAGGAAAAGGCTTTTCCCCTTCCGATGATCCAGTGATTTTATGCGCGAAATGAACCCAAACGCTGAATACAATGAATATACAATGAAAAAACTGAATTTTTATTGTATATTGCTTGCGTTTCTGAAAACGGCGTGATATGCTGAAACCCTGAACAGCCGCGGCGAACCTGCCGCGCCGAACAAGAACGAAGGGAGAATGCCTCTATGAAGAAACTGGTTTCCCTGCTGCTTTGCGCGGTCATGCTGATGAGCGTGGCCAGCGTGGTGGCGGAAGACAAGGTCACGTATACTACGCTGTACAGCAGCGAAGTGACCACCCTGAATTACCTGGTGACCTCCAGCACCAACGAGTTTGGCATCGCCGCCAACCTGATCGACACCCTGGTGGAATACGATCTGTACGGCCGGATGCTGCCGTCCCTGGCCCTTTCCTGGGAAACCTCCGAGGACAGCCTGACCTGGACCTTCACCCTGCGCCAGGACGCCAACTGGGTGGACGGCAACGGCGAAGTGGTCGCTCCCGTGACGGCGAACGACTTCGTGGCCTCCGCCAAGTACATCCTCAACGCCCAGAACGCTTCCTCCACCGCCAACCTGCTCTATGACATCATCGACGGCGCGGAAGCCTACTACCTGGGCACCGCTACCCCCGCCGAGGGCGAGGAACCCGCTCCCGTGATGGAATGGGACACCGTGGGCATCAAGGCGCTGGACGATTACACCCTCCAGTACACCCTGAACCATCCCGTGCCTTATTTCCTCTCCATGCTGACCTACGTGAACTTCATGCCCGTGTATGAGCCCTTCCTCACCGAAAAGGGCGATGCCTTCGGCCTCGCCACCGGCAACGACACCCTGCTCTACTGCGGCGCGTACTACATGAGCGAATTCAAGCCCCAGGAGATCCGCGTGATGAGCAAGAACGCCACCAACTGGGACGCGGACAACGTGCACATCGACGAGATCGTGGAGAAGTACAACACCGAATCCGCGACCGTTTCCCCCGAGCTGTACCTGCGCGGCGAAGTGGACTCCGCTTCCCTCAGCAACGAATTGACCGCCGACTGGCTGGCCGACGAAGCCAAGGCCGCCATGATCCATCCCTCCCGCCTGACCAGCTATTACAGCTACTTCTACGCCTTCAACTTCGATCCCCAGTTCGACGCCGCCTATGAGCCGGACAACTGGAAGCTGGCCGTGAACAACGAAAACTTCCGCCTGTCCATCATCAACGCCTTCAACCGCATCAAGGCCAAGACCCTGCTGGATTCCGAGAATCCCGAAATGATGCTGTACAACACCATCACCCCGCCCACCTTCGTGGAAGACAACGGCGTGGACTACGTGAACATCGGCGAACTGGCCGCCATCACCGCCAAGGGCGCCGATACCCTGGACGAAGCCGCCGCCCTGGCCTACAAGGAAGCCGCCATCGCGGAACTGACCGAAGCGGGCGCCACCTTCCCCGTGAAGATCCTGCTGCTCTACAACCCCAACGCCTCCGCCAACAACTCCGACCAGGAAGCCCAGATCGTGGAGCAGCAGCTGGAAGGCGTGCTGGGCCTTGATTACATCGACGTGATCATCGAGTCCGGCCCCGCCACCAGCTACCTCACCTCCCGCCGCACCGGCATGTACGGCATGATGAACTGCAACTGGGGCCCCGACTACGCCGACCCCGAAACCTTCACCGATCCCTTCTCCGAGGGCAACAGCTACAACTTCATGGACAAGGCCGGCAATCCCCAGGTGGAAGAATATCTGGCACTGGTCAATGAAGCCAAGGCGATCGTGAACGATATTTCCGCCCGTTACGCGGCCTTCGCCAAGGCGGAAGCCTATCTGCTTGAACACGGCTTCGTGATGGCCTTCGGCTACGGCTCCGGCGGCTACACCGCTTCCCTGCTCGATCCCTTCTCCGCCGCCATCGCGCCCTTCGGCGTGACCAGCGAACGGTTCAAGGGCCAGTACAAGCTGGACGGCTACATGGACACCGACGCCTACTACGACGCCTATGACGCCTACATGGCCGCCAAGGACGCCCTGGACGCTGAATAATCCTATCGTTTAGAACCACATTTTTTCCGCGGCAGGAGGGGAAGCATCCCTTCCTGCCGCATGGATATTTATTCTGTTCCATGGTAACTATTCAGTCGCGGTCAGGAGAGTTCTAAGTTCTCAGTTCCAAGTTCTAAGATATTTCGTCCTACCTCGTGTGAACGGCAAATATTTGTACCCGATTATAACAAACGAATGGCTTGGAACTTTGAACTTGGAACTTAGAGCTTTGCTCCTTCTGAATTCGACTGACCAGTTATGTTCCCCGAATCTTACTCAAAGGAAGAAAAAGCCTTGGCAAAATATCTGCTGAAACGCATTGGGCAGTCGCTCCTGACGCTGGCGATCATTTTGACGGTCGTGTTCATTATGGTGCGCCAGATGCCCATTGACGGTTATTTTGAAAACATCGACAAGCTGGACGACGCGGTCATCAAGGCCACGCTGGACAGCATGGGGCTGAACGACCCGCTGCTCGTGCAGCTGAAAAACTTCTTCGTCGGCGTGCTCCACGGCGACCTGGGCACCTCCACCCGCTACAGCGCGGGCGTGCCCATCGCGGGCATCATCGCCTCCAAAGCGCCCATCTCTATTGAAATGGGCCTGCTTTCCATGGCGGTTTCCATGCTCCTGGGCATTCCGCTGGGCGCGGCGATGGCGCGCAGCAAAAACAAATTCTGGGATAAGTTCGGCACGGTGTTTATCGTGCTGGTGAACGCCGTCCCCGCGGCGGTGTATTATATTTATTTGCAGTCCTACGGCTCCCTGGCGCTGAACGTGGGGATGCTGTTCGAGCGGGAAAACTGGGTTTCCTGGATTTTGCCCGTGTTCTCCATGTCACTGGGCAACATCGCGTATTACGCCATGTGGCTTAGGCGCTACATGCTGGACGAGATGAACAAGGACTATGTGCGCCTGGCCCGGGCCAAGGGCGTTGACAGCAAGAAAATCACCATGCGGCACGTGTTCCGAAACGCCTTCGTGCCCATGATCCAATACATCCCCACCTCGCTGCTCTTTACCATCAGCGGCTCCATTTACATTGAATCCCTCTATTCCATCCCCGGCATGGGCGGCTTGCTTGTGAACGTGATCACCAAGCAGGACAACCCCATGGTGCAGGCGCTTGTGATGATTTATTCCTGCATCGGCATCATCGGCATGATTCTGGGCGACATTTTGATGGCTGTCATTGACCCGCGCATCAGCCTGAACCGGAAAGAAGGTGCGCGCTGATGAAGGGAGTCAAGGACAACATTTCCGAATCCATTGAAAAATCCATGCTGGAGTTCGCCGCCTACGACAGCGAGGCCGCGGAAAAGGCAGGCTACTCCAATTACTCTTACTGGGGTAGCACCTTCCGGGCGTTCCTGAAAAACAGAGTTGCCATGAGCCTGCTGATCGTGCTGGGCGTGATTTTGCTGTTCACCATCATCCAGCCCTACCTGCCCGGCCAGTTTGAGGCCAACCTGGTGATCGACCACCCCATCACCGGCATCCAGATGATGAACATTCAGCCGGGGCTGACCAACGTGGTGGAAACGGCGGAGGAGGGCACGCTGCTGATCGTGACGCCCTGGGAGAACAGCGAATGGGCGGCGGTGAGCAATTTGCTGCTGACCATCCCTTCCCGCAAGGATTTTACATTGCTCCAGTACGGCGACGACTTCTGCCAGGTGGAGTACGACGGGAAAAACGGTTACGTGAAAAACGATTTCACCACCAAGCTCAAGCTCCCGGACGATTATGAAGATACCCCTTACACGGCCAAGTCCAACCTGGCGGTGAAAATGTATACCGCGCCCAAGGAAATGACCAACAACAAGGGCAACGAATTGTTCGTGAAGAAATCCTCCCTGACAATCAACGACGATGGCACCGCCGTTACCAAGGAGAAGGCCGAGCTGCGCCTCCTGCCTGACACCCGGCCCTTCCTATTCGGCACCAACAACGCGGGCCAGGACTTGTGGGCCATGGTGTGGAGCGGCACGCGCACGTCCCTGACCATCGGCGTGGCGGTGGCGTTCTTCCAGGCGATCATCGGCATCCTGATCGGCGTGCTGTGGGGCTATGTGAAAGCCCTCGACCGGCTGCTGACCGAGGTCTATAACGTCATTGACAATATCCCCACCACCATCGTCCTCATCCTGATTTCCTACATCATGCGCCCCGGCGTTTCCACCCTGATCTTCGCCATGAGCATTACCGGCTGGGTGGGCATGGCCCGGTTCGTCCGCAACCAGATCGTGATTATCCGCGACCGGGATTACAACCTGGCCTCCCGCTGCCTGGGCGTGGGCACGTTCCGGATTATCTTTAGAAACCTTTTGCCCTATCTCGTCTCTGTTATCACCCTGCGCATGGCGCTTTCGATTCCCGGCGCCATCGGCAGCGAGGTGTTCATCACCTACATCGGCCTGGGCCTGCCGGTCAGTATCCCGTCCCTGGGCAACCTCATCAACGTAGGCCGCAAGCTGCTGGCGACCTCGGCCAGCTACCAATTGGTGTTCCCCACCATCGTGCTGAGCATCATCACCATTTCCTTCTACATCCTCGGCAACGCCTTTGCGGACGCCGCCGACCCCAAGAACCATCTGTAAGGGAGGGAGCGCATTCATGGATCAGGAACCCATCTTGTCGGTGCAGCATCTGAATGTGAAGTTCTCCCTGCGGGGAAAGGTGCTCCACGCCATCCGCGACGTGTCGCTGGATTTATTTAAGGGAGAAACGCTGGCCATCGTGGGGGAGAGCGGCTCCGGCAAATCGGTGCTGACGAAAACGTTCATGGGCCTGCTGGACGCCAACGGCTGGATCGACAGCGGCAGCATCTTCTACAACGGCCACGATCTGGCTCAGTACAAAACCGAAAAGGAATGGCTGACCATCCGGGGCAAGGAAATCGCCATGGTGCTCCAGGACCCCATGACCAGCCTGAACCCGCTGAAAACCATTGGCGCGCAGATCGAGGAAGCACTGAAGCTGCATCAGAATTTAACCGGCCCCGCCGCCCACCGCGCCGTGATCGACATTCTGACCGACGTTGGCATCACGGAGCCTGAGCGCCGCAGCAAGCAGTATCCCCACGAGTTTTCCGGCGGGATGCGGCAGCGCGTGGTGATCGCCATCGCCATGGCCTGCAAGCCGCAGATTTTGATTTGCGACGAGCCCACCACCGCCCTGGACGTGACCATCCAGGCGCAAATTTTGCATCTGATCCGCAACCTGGTGCACAAGTATAACCTGACGACGGTGTATATCACCCACGACCTTGGCGTGGTCGCCAACGTGGCCGACCGCGTGGCGGTCATGTATGCGGGCGACATTGTGGAAATCGGCACCAGCCGGGAGGTATTCTACGACGCGAAGCACCCCTACACCTGGGCGCTGCTGTCCTCCCTGCCGCAGCTGGGCGTGAAGGGCGAAAAGCTGTTTTCCATCCAGGGCACGCCGCCGAACTTGTTCCTCGAAATCAAGGGCGATGCCTTCGCGCCGCGGAATCCCCACGCCCTGAAAATCGACTTTGAAAAGCGCCCACCGCTCTTTTCCGTGTCGCCCACCCACTCCGCGCGGACGTGGCTTCTGCATCCCGACGCGCCGAAGGTGGAGCCGCCGCCGGTGCTGAAACGGCTTGTTCAGGAGGTGAGCCTATGAGCGAGCAGAAAACGCCGCTGCTCTCCGTGCGGGATTTGAAGGTGGATTTCGGCACGCGCCGCCATCCCTTCCACGCGGTGAAGGGCGTCAGCTTTGACATTTTCCCCGGCGAAACCTTCGGCCTGGTGGGCGAATCCGGCTCCGGCAAAACCACCATCGGCCGCGCCATCATCCGCATTTACGAAACCGCCGGGGGAGAGGTCGTCTTTAAGGGCCAGAAGATCAACGGCAAAATCAGTAAGGAACTCGACCACGAAATCACCCGCAAGATTCAGATGATTTTCCAGGACCCCATGGCTTCCCTGAACGAGCGGGCCAAGGTGGACTACATTGTGTCCGAGGGCCTGTACAACAGCCACAAGGGCATCTCAAAGGAGCAGCGCCAGGAGATGGTGCACCAGGCGCTGCTGGACGTGGGACTGCTCCCCGAGTTCGCCAGCCGCTTCCCCCATGAGTTTTCCGGCGGCCAGCGCCAGCGCATCGGCATTGCCCGGGCGCTGATCATGCAGCCGGAGTTCATCGTGGCCGACGAGCCCATCTCCGCCCTGGACGTATCCATCCGCGCCCAGGTCTTGAACCTGCTGGCGGATCTCCAGCAAAAGCGGGGACTGACGTATCTCTTCATTTCCCACGACCTCTCCGTGATGCGCTTCATCTGCGACCGCATCGCGGTCATTCACAAGGGCCTGCTCATGGAGCTGGCCGACACGGAAACCCTGTTCCGCCATCCCCTCCACGCCTACACCCAGGCGCTTTTGTCCGCCGTGCCCGTTCCCTCCCCCGATCTCAAGCAGGAGCAGCCGCCCCTGTCCTACGACGAATCCATCCACGATTACAGCGTTGACCCGCCTGTCTGGTGCGAGATCGAGCCGGGCCACTTCGTGCGCGGCAATCAGAAGGAATTGGAAGCGTTCCGGGAGGTTTTGCGGGAAAAGCCAGAATGATTCGACGCCAAAACATCGCATCATTGGAAACGCAGAAAAACACAGCCAGCCATCCCTGAGGGACTGCCGGCTGTGTTTTGTTTGTCTGGAAACCTGCCGCCGTCGTGTCCTCACCGGGCGGCGCTGGCGGCGGCGTCCACGGAGAGGGTTTCCGCGTCAAAGGGCAGGAAAGCGAACTGGAAGGAACGCGCTTCTTTCAGGTACAGCCGGTCCTCTTCCAGCGGTTCCGGCCCGCAGGAGGCGGTGCCGAGGGGGCCCATCGCGCCGTCGATCAGCCAAGTGACGCTGTCCGTGCGGCCCAGTTCGATGGTGTGCTGGGCGGCGGTGAGCATTTCGGGGGTGTAGTGGTGGGCGGAGAAGGAGAAGCTCTCTCCGGAAACGAGCAGGCCGATGCCCCGGTTGTTCAGCAGCGCGGCAAAGCGCGTGTCCTCGTGCGCGCCGTTTTCCTGGGGACGGACGTAAGGTTCGTGGGTTTCGTCCACGGTGGTTTCCCAGCGCCCGATCAACGCGCCGGTTTTCTTGTCGGGATAGCTTTCGTGCGGCCCTCGGCCCTGCCAGATCAGGCGGTCAAAGCCCGCGGGCATGTCAAGGCGCACGCCCAGACGGGGCAGGTATTCTTCGATTTCTTTGAGGGGCGTATAGGTGATGCTCAGGCTGATTTTGCCCTCGCCTGTCACGGTGTATTTCTGCGTCACGCGCAGCAGCGGCGGCATGACCTTCTGGCCGTACACGCCGGAGATTTCGACCACGGCGGCGTGATCGGCAAGGGACGCTTCAACCGATTCACCCCGGCACTGCAAACGGTTCAGGCCCAGCGCTTCCCACTTCTTGGCGATGCTCGGCCAGCCGTTGTCGTTGTCGGTCGGCGCGCGCCACAGGTTCACCTTGAGGCCGCTTTCCATCAGCTTCACGCCGTGGAAGGTGAGGCCGCACAGCCCTTCGCGGTCGAAGGCAGCGGCGAAGTCCTGCCCGGCGACGAGGCAGCCGGTATGGGTCTTTTCCACGCTGAGGCCGTTCCGGGGCAGGCGCACCACGGGTTTTGCCTGGCCCAGCGAAAGCAAAAGCTGATCCTGCGCGACGACGAATCCGGCAGGCGCCCAGGCGGTGTCCTCTTTTAAGGTGAAGGCGAAGTTCAGCGCAGCCCCGGCGGGATAAGCGCCCAGGTTCAGGGTGACTTCTTCGGTTTCCCCGGCGGGCGTGTTCAGGACGATTTCGCCCTGGGTCAGCGTCTTTCCGTCGGCAACCACGGCGTACCGCCCAGCCAGGCGGGACAGGGGCAGGAAAGCATAATAATTCTGGAAGGACACGACGCCCTTCGCTTCATCCACCATGCTTGCGCGGACGGGGCGGAGCACATGCTTGTATTCGATCAGGCCCGTGTGCGGCGCGCGGTCAGGGTAGGTCAGCGCGTCCACGCAGAAGCAGCCGTCGTGGGGCCATTCGCCAAAGTCGCCGCCGTAGGCGTAATACTGTTGGCCGTTCTCTTCTTTCACCAGCCCGTGGTCGGCCCACTCCCAGATGCAGCCGCCCATCAGCTGGGGATACGCCTGGTAGGTCTGCCAGTAGGCTTCCAGCAGGCCGGGGCCCTGGCCCATGGCGTGGCAGTATTCGCACTGGAAGAGGGGCTTTTTCGGATTCCCTTCCGCGTACTCTTTCATGAAAGGAATGCTCGCGTACATGCGGCTGGTCACGTCGGCGGTGATGGCTTCCTTTTCCCACTGGTCGCGCTCGTAGTGAATGGGGCGGGAAGCGTCGATCTTCCGCATCGCCTCGGCCATCGCCACGTGGCAGCAGCCGTAGCCGGATTCGTTGCCCAGGCTCCACATGAAGATGCTGGGATGGTTGCGGTCACGCATCACCATGCGCACGCCGCGATCCACGAACTGCGTCTTCCATTTGGGGTCTTTCGCCATGAAGTCGTATTCCGCAAACTGCGTCACGCCGTGGCACTCGATGTCCGTTTCGTCCACCACGTACAGGCCGTACTTGTCGCACAGGTCGAGGAAGCGGGGGTCGTTGGGGTAGTGGCTGGTGCGGACGGTGTTCATGTTGTTCTGCTTCATGAGCAGCACGTCTTTTTCCATTTCGTTCACAGGCGTGTAGAAGCCCAGCAGGGGATGGGTGTCGTGGCGGTTCACGCCCAGGAATTTGACGGCCCTTCCGTTCAGATAGAACACGCCGTCCCGGATTTCGATTTTCTTGAAGCCCACGTACACCCGCTCCGCCTGGCCGGGGATTTCGGCAATCAGCTCGTAGCGGTGAGGCGTTTCCGCCGTCCAGGGCTTCACGTTCTTGATTTCGGCGGTCAGGCCCGCTTCGCCGTTGATCACGTCGCACAGCTCCGTGAACACGGCGTCCTCCCCGTCCAGCAGGGTCAGGCGAACGGTGCCCGCGTTCCAGACTTTGGCGGTGATGGTGATTTCGCCGTCCTGGTAATCATTGTTCAGCGTGGTGTTGACCACCAGATCGTTGATGCGCGTTTTGCCGAAGGAAAGCAGCGCCACGTCGCGGAAAATCCCCGCGTGCCGCCACATGTCCTGGTCCTCCAGGTAGGTGCCGTCCGACCATTGCAGCACGATCACGCGAAGCTGGTTTTCCCCGTCCTGCACGAACGCGGAAATGTCAAATTCCGCGGGCAGGTGCGGCCCCTTGGAAAAGCCCGCCAGATGGCCGTTCACGTAAACGTAATAGCAGGAAGAAACGCCCTCGAAGCGGATGACCGTCTGCCGCCCGCGGAAAGCGTGGGGGAGGGTGAACACACGGTCATACACGCCGACCGGCGTATCGTCCGGCACGTAGGGCGGGTCAAAGGGAATGGGGAAGCGCACGTTGGTGTACTGCGGCCTGCCGTAGCCCTGCAATTGCCACACGCCGGGCACCTGGATCGTGCCCTGCTGCCCCTCGCCCGCTTCGCCGGAAAGCTCCTCCACGTCGTAGGGAGAGGAATAGTAGGTGAACTGCCACTGTCCATTCAGCCCCAGATAATAGGGCGAGGCGGCACGGCGAAACAGGTTCGTGCAGTTTAAATCCTGAAATTCAGTGCGCATGGATGTTCGTTCCTTTCGTTTTTGTTCGTTGCGTTGAAGGACACTTTAAGTCAGGGACGAGGGAAAAGGGAATAGGGAATAGGGATTAGGTGAATATGGCTGTCATGATAACCTTCTCTATTGCGACTTGTTTCATCAAAAGCTGAAAGACATTATTACTAATCCCTAATCCCTATTCCCTATTCCCTTCATCATTTAAAGTGTTCTTTCACCATCGAGCCCGATCTGCTGCCCTCACTCAATGATGTTGGTGGTGATGTAGTCCACGCCCCACTGGGTCAGGCGTTCGGCGTCCTCGAG
>CADAKE010000049.1 GCA_902788445.1 uncultured Eubacteriales bacterium | reverse complement strand
TAAGAACGTGAACATCGGCCTGAAAACCTCCAACGGCATCATGGCCGCCGTGTTCGGCATCTATATGCCGGAGTGGTTCGTGTACGGCGCGTTCCCCATTGCTTTGGTGCTGGGGCTGCATTACGCGCCCTTCGCCTATATCCTGATCGGCGGCATCCTGCGCAACATGGACGCCAACTTAGAGGAAGCGGCCACCATCCTGAAAACCAGCCGCCCGCGCATCATCTGGAAGATCACGCTGCCCATCGTGAAGCCCGCCATGCTGTCGACCTTCCTGCTGGTGTTCGCCAGTTCCATGAGCGCGTATTCCGTGCCCGTGTTCCTGGGTTCGCCGGTGCGGTATTACGTGCTTTCCACCAAGATGAAGTCCCTCATGGACAGCTATCCGGGCCAGGCGTACATCATCGTGGGCGTGATGATCCTCTTTGGCGTCGCCATCCTGCTGCTGAACCAGAAGGTGACCAACAGCCGCAAGCAGTTCACCACCGTGACCGGAAAGAGCGGCCAAATCAGCAAGATCAATTTGGGCAAGGCCAATCGCCCCGTCGCCATCCTCCTGGTCATTATCCTGCTGCTGGTGGCCGTGGTGCCGCTGGTGACGTTCGCCATGGAATCCGTGATCATCAAGGCGGGGGATTACAGCCTCGCCAACATGACCCTCGATTTCTGGATCGGCACGAACCTGTCCGAGCGCCTCGATCAGGGCGACTCCACCGGCATCCTGCTGAACCCGAAGGTCTGGAACGCGCTGGGCTACAGCCTGGGCCTGGCCGTCACCTGCGCGCTGGTCGCGGGCACCTGCGGCATATTGGTGGGCTACGGCGTGGCGAAGCGGCGCGGCAGTAAGCTGGCAAGCTGGGTCAATTCGCTCTCCTTCTTCCCGTACCTCATGCCCTCCCTGGCCTTCGGCGCGATTTACCTGGCCATGAGCAGCAAAATTCCATGGCTGCGGGGCTTCCTGCTGCTGGGGCTGGTGGGTTCGGTGAAATATCTGCCCTTTGCTTCCCGTTCCGGCGTGAACGCCATGCTGCAATTGTCTGGTGAAATCGAGGAAGCCGCCGTGATTACCGGCGTGCCCTGGTGGAAGCGGATGGTGCGGGTCATTTTCCCGATTCAGAAAAGCAGCTTCCTGTCCGGTTATTTGCTGCCGATGGTGTCCTGTATGCGTGAACTGAGTTTGTTCGTGCTGCTGGTGCCGACCAGCAATACCATCCTGACCACCATGCTGATGCAGTATTCCGAAAAGGGCTGGGCCCAGTTCGGCAACGCCATCAACCTGCTCATCATCATCGTGGTGCTGCTGGTGAACTTCACCGTCAACAAGCTGACGGGCGCGTCCATAGATAAGGGGGTCGGCGGTTAAGATGCCGGAAATCATTCTGAAAAACGTCGCCAAGCGATTTGGCAAATTTGTGGCTGTGGACAACCTGAACCTGGAAATCCCCAGCAATTCCTTCATTACTTTGCTCGGCCCCTCGGGCTGCGGCAAAACCACCACCCTGCGCATGATCGCCGGGCTGGAAACGCCCACGGAGGGCCAGATCAGCATCGACGGCAAGGTCGTGTTCGACGCCGACCAAGGGATCAACCTGCCGCCCAACAAGCGCGACGTGGGCTTCCTGTTCCAGAACTACGCCCTCTGGCCCCACATGACGGTGTACCAGAATATTGCTTTCGGCCTGGAAAACCTGAAATGGGACAAGAAACGGATTCAGGCGCGGGTGAAGGAACTGCTTGCCATGCTGCGCATCGAGCAGTTTGAAAAGCGCTATCCCAGCGAACTGTCCGGCGGCCAGCAGCAGCGCGTCGCCATCGCCCGCACCCTGGCCCCGGGGCCGAAGGTGCTGTTCATGGACGAGCCGCTGAGCAACCTGGACGCAAAACTCCGCATGGAAATGCGTACCGAACTCAAGCGCCTCCACCGCGACACGGACTCCACCTTCGTCTACGTGACCCACGACCAGTTGGAGGCCATGACCCTGTCCACCAAGGTCTGCATCATGGAAACGGGCGTTTTGCAGCAGTACGCGCCGCCGCTGGAAATGTACAACAACCCCGCCAACCTGTTCGTGGCGGACTTCATGGGCAACCCCACCATGAACTTCATCGACGGGCATCTGTCCGGGAATGGCGACGTGACCTTCGCCGGAATGAAAGCCCGGTTTGAAGGAGCCGAAGACCTGGGCGACCGGGACGTGGTGGTGGGCGTGCGGCCCGAGTACATCCATATCGATGAGGACGGCAGGCAGGAGGCGACGGTGTATTCCACCCTTCCCTCCGGCATGGAGACCACCGTCAAGCTGGACGTGAACGGAACCTCCCTCACCGCCGTGGTGTTCGGCGACGTGGACTATCCCGTGGACGCGAAGGTGAAGTTTGACTTCCATAAGGCCGCCGTGCTGTTTGATAAGGGAAGCGGCAAGAATATCGGGAGAGGGAAGCTGACGCTGGCGTAATTTGTTTTCATATGATGTTTCATAGAAACGGATAACAAAGTGAAAAAGCTGTGTCATCCCGAGCGGAGTGGAGCGAGAACGGAACGAAGTCGAGGGATCTGTTTGTTGATTTTACGATTGCTAACCAGATCCCTCCACTCCGCTGCGGCTCTCGCCTCCACTTCGGTCGGGATGACATTGTTTTTTAGGATGAGAAAAAAGTTTTCTGTTGCGTCCAGCTTCGATGGGTGATATAGTAGAATAGACAAAACAAGAGGAGGCCGTTGCTATGTCTACCCGCCAGGAATGGCTGAGTGCGCTGCTGAAAATCGTTTCGCCTGTTCTGGACGCGCTGTCGGAGGGGCGGCTCAAGGAAACCCTGCCTTTGGACTTCCATTCCGACCGGGCGGAATTCGCGCCGCTGGAAGCGTTTGGCCGCAGTATGCTGGGGCTGGCGCCGTGGCTGGAAGCGGACGAAACAAAGATATCTGTTGAAGAAAGGACTTTGCAGAGGCAGTTTCGGCAACAGGCGCTTTTGTGTATCGAACAGGCGACGAATCCCGCGTCCCCCGATTACATGCTGTTCGACCGGGGCGGCCAGCCGCTGGTGGACGCGGCGTTCCTGGCCCACGCTATCGTGCGCGCGCCGACAGCTTTGGCGGCGGCGATGGACGAACAGACGCGCAAACACCTGGCCGATGCTTTCCGCGCCTCACGAAAGATCGCCGCGTGCAACACGAACTGGCTGTTTTTCACCGCGATGGTGGAGGCTGGCCTCCATGCGCTGGGCGAAGATTACGACATCATGCGTGTGCTGAACGCCCTGCGCTCCTTCCAGGAATGGTACGTCGGCGACGGAACATACGGCGACGGGCCCGACTTCCATTGGGATTACTACAACAGCTTCGTCATCCAGCCGATGTACGTTGACCTGGTGAACCTTTTTGCGGATGAAAACCCGGAAATAGCGGCCATGCGCGAACCCGTCAATCGTCGCGCCGCGCGGTACGCCTCCGTGCTGGAGCGGATGATCGGGCCCGACGGCAGTTATCCCATCGTGGGCCGCTCCATCTGCTATCGCTTCGGCGCGTTCCAGATGCTGGCCCAGGCCGCGCTGGAACACACGTTAGAAAGCCATCTGTCGTCTGCCTCTGTGCGCTGCGGGCTGACGGCGGTGATCCGCCGGGTGATGAGCAACCCGGACATGTTCGACGAACAGGGCTTCCTGCGCCCCGGCGTGTACGGGTATCAGCCCGAGCTGGCGGAAGGGTACATCAATATCGGTTCCCTGTACCTGTGCAGCGCGGTGTTCCTGCCGCTGGGCCTGACGCCGGACGACCTCTTCTGGGCAGACCCGGACGCGGACTGGACAGGCAAAAAAGTGTGGAGCGGCGGGCATATCCCCATCGACCACGCGTTGGAATAATCATCGAAAGGCGGAATGTATATGAACCTGGAACAGGCAAGAAAAGAGTTAATTTCCTTACAGGAGCGGATGAGCGCGTACAACCACGCCATGAGCCTGCTCAGCTATGACGGCGAAACCACCGCGCCCCGCGGCACCGCGCAGAACCGCGGCCACAGCATGGGCATCCTGAGCGAGATCATGTACAAGCTGTCCACCGGCAAGGAAACCGTGGAGCTGCTGGAATACCTGGACGAAAACAAAGACGCCCTCGACGCCAGGGAAAAGCGGATGGTGTACCTGCTGCTCAAGGACATCCGCTTCATGCAGAAGATTCCCATGGACGAATACGTGGCGTACCAGAAGTTTGTGGTGGACTGCCAGGAGGCGTGGTACAAGGCCAAGCAGGCCAGCGATTTCGCGGCCTACCAGCCCTTCCTGGAAAAGATGCTGGACTACACCGTCCGCTTCGCCCGCTACGCCGCGCCGGACAAAGACCCCTATGATTACTGGCTGAACGAGTATGAACCGGGTCTGAGCAAAGCGACCCTTGACGCCTTCTTCGCCAAGCTGCGGGAGCGTCTGGTGCCGCTGATTCAAAAGTGCGCCGCCCGGCCCCAGGTCAGCGACGCCTGCATCAAGGGCGATTTCGCGGAGGACAAGCAGGAAGAACTGGCCTATTGGCTCATGGACGTGATCGGCCTGGATCGGGATCACGTGGGCCTGTCCACCACCGAGCACCCCTTCACCACCAGCCTGGGCTCGCACCTGGATGAGCGCATCACCACGCACTACTACGCGGAGGACGTGTCCTACTCCATGTTCAGCGTCATTCACGAGGGCGGCCACGCGCTGTATGACACCGGTTCGGACGAGGATTTGGCCTACACCGTGCTGGACGGCGGCGTGTCCATGGGCATCCACGAGAGCCAGAGCCGTTTCTACGAAAACATCCTGGGCCGCAGCAAGGGCTTTGCGAAGTTCGCGTTCCCCAAGCTCCGGCAGCTGTTCCCCGAGGAAATGAAACCTTACACTTGGCAGGATTTTTACAAGGCCATCAACCGCGTGCAGCCTTCCCTCATCCGAACGGAGGCGGACGAAGTGACCTACAGCCTGCATGTGATGATTCGTTTTGAATTGGAAAAGCGGCTGTTCGCGGGCGAACTGAAGGTCGCCGACCTGCCAAAGGAATGGAACCGGATGTACAAGGAGTACCTGGGCATCGACGTTCCCGATGACAAACACGGCGTGTTGCAGGACAGCCATTGGTCTTTCGGCGCGTTTGGCTACTTCCCGTCCTACGCGCTGGGCAGCGCTTACGGGGCGCAGTTCCTGGCGAAGATGAAGGAAACCGTGGACGTGGATGCTGCCCTGGATCAGGGCGATTTCTCCGCCATCAACGCCTGGAACCGGGAGCACATCTGGCGCTTCGGCAGCAGCCTGACGCCTGCCGAAATTTTGGAAAACACCTTCGGCGCGCCGTTTGACCCCGCCTATTATCTGGATTACCTTGAAGCGAAATGCAAGGATGTGTACGGGTTGTAACGTGAATGAACCCAATATAAAAAGGCACGGGTTTCCAGCCGGATCAGCGGAAGCCCGTGCCTTTTCTGCTCTTCCCGCGAAGCCGCGGGGCGGGTTCATTTGGCGCTGTTTTGTTCGGCCAATTGCCGGATGTGTTCCATGGCATCCTCCAGGATGGCGGCGGAGCTCTTGAGCGCTCCAGCCACATAGGTGCTGCACAGATTCATGGGAATCAGCACCCGGTAAGCCGGGCTGGACGCGACGGCGTTCGCCATGGCGGGGGAGATTTCGCCCATCAGCGCGTCGGCCATGGCAATGCCTACAGGCCCCACGATGATCTGCGCCGAGCGGCAGGCTACGACGACGGCGTTTTCCCCGGTGGCCAGATGGTCGGCGCAATTGCTGTTCATCATGTTCTGCGTCGCCATGCTGTTGGTGCCGACCGCGGTAATGACAGCGTCCGGGCAGATCTTGCGGATGCCCTCCGCCAGCTTCCGGCCCAGCCGGCCGCCCTGGCCGTCAATGACAAGAATGTTCATGCTCCGTCCTCCTTGGCTGAAAAATAGAATATGCCCGTCGGAATCGCGCCCGTCGCTTCCTCGGTGAGCATTCGCAGCGCGTTGGATAAATCCACGTCTTCAAAAAGCGCGGCGTTGGCGGTTTTGGCAATCATCAGCATCGCCGCCGTTTGCAGGTGGGGAGCTTCAAGCAGTTCCTCCGAAAGCAGCAGCACCTGGCGGCTCCGGATGGCGTCGATGCCTGCCCAGCCTTCGCGGGAAAGCAGGCGGATACGTCGTAGGCCCCGGTGTCCAGGATCAGCGCGTGCTCCGGGGAGGATTTGTGAACCGTCACATGATCCTGCTTCGTTTCCCAGTACAGGTTCGCGCGCTGGCATTCGTAAACCGATTCCAGCCTGTCCCGCAAAAGAACGGAGAAATAGGTCAGGGCGGATTCCGCCGCCTCGGCGTCCTCCGATACGCCCTGTTTGTCCGCTTGTTCCGCGGCGACGGTCTGAGTGGCGGGCTCTTCGGCCTCGCTGTTCAGGCGGGATACGGTTGCTCCCGTGTCTTCGCCGGGCAGAGCGGCGCCGCTTCCTTCGCCCTCCGCGTGGAGCAGACGCGCCGTGCCCGCCACGATTTCGGCAGGCGCGGTTTCATCGTATTCTTTTCGCTGCGCTTCGGGATTTTCCTGCGTCTGTTCGCTAAGATTTCCATCTTTTCCCTGCGCGGAGGGCGCGTCATAGAACGCGCTGCCGTCCGAAACCGTTTCTCCCCGCGCGTCTTCCGCCGCGATGCCGGAAGAGGCGTTCGACGCCGCTTGTTCCGCTCCGCTTCCCGAGGTTCTGGCGCGGCACCCGGACAAAACAAAAACCAGACAGACGAGCAGCAGGAATACAAGCGCGCTCTTTTTTATTCTTTCCCGATCCATAAACATGCGATATACCTCAAGTAAAGCCTCTGCTTCCAGTCCGCCTTCGCCCAGAAGGCTTTTTCTGTTTGTTCCAGCAAATCAAGCGCCTGCTGGCGCTGGGCCTCTGTCAGCGGATGGCTGCTGTAAGCCGCTTCTTCAAACAGCGCGGCGCAGGAAGCGAACCGCTGGGCGTAATCCGGCGAAACGCTTTCCGGCATCTGCCGCGCCCACTCCCGATAGGGCAGGTTGCCCGCGTCCAGCTTCATCACTTCCAGCCAGGCAATGACCTGCTGGAAGATGGCGCAGACCGCGTCATTCACGTTTTCGGCTTCAAACGCTTTCCGGCCTTCCATCGCTTTCTTCCGCCGGGCGTTCAGCCAGAGGAAAGGCAGGAAGGGCGCAATGATGAGCAGGATGGCCAGCAGGAGCAGCAGCGCGATTTTCAGGTAATCCACCCAGTGCGGCATGGAAATCTGCGCTTCCTTCAGCGTTTTCAGGAAATATTCCTTGTCCGCCTGGGCCTCCTGCTCTCCGGCTGTGAAGGACAGGGAGTGGGTATGCCGGGTTTCGTTGATCTCGGCAGGGGTCTCCCGCGCCGTGCCAGTGACCTGCTGGGCCAGGAGGCTGAGCCTGTCCCGCGCCCGTTCGGAGGCGGCTTCCGTGGCGGCGTCCACGCCGGGAAAGAGCAAAAGAACACCCATGGAAACGATCAGAAGGACTGCCAGAAAACACCAAATTTCCTGACGTTTCCAGGGCCGTCTTGCCATCCAGAATGCGAAAAGGGCAAACAAAAGCACGTTGAGCCAGCCGGGAAAGGCCAGCCCGAAATAGACCTGAAAGAGCGCGATACCCGCCATGGTGAAAAGCGCCAGCAGGCGGCTGCCGGAAAGCAGGAGAATCCCCATCCATCCTGTGAGCAGGAAAACGAGCAGCGCCAGCGCCCAGGCTACAGACTGCTCCTCCGGCACCGGGAAGCGGTCATACACATAGGCGTTTACAGCCTCGCTTGCGTCAAACAGGCGATTGCACAGCGCCTGGGCGCTGCGGCTGACTGCCGGGATGAAAAGGAGAAAAAGGAGGGACAGCAGCAGGACAGCCAAGAAAACCGCAAGCTGCTTTTTGCGCTTGCTCCCGCGGTCATTTCCCACATTGGAAGTTCGTGCTTCCGCTTCTGCCGCCTCCGGTTCCATGGTGTGGGCCGCCTGCCGAACCAGCAATTCATTTCGTTTGGCGGACAGCTTCCAATGCACGCGGTTGATAGGGTCGCCGGGCTGGTAGGAACGCACGTCGCCCGGTTCTTCTTCTTCCCGGAAGGAAAACGCCTGGACGGTTGCGGGCCGCGTTTCCGGCACGTTTCCCTCGTCCGGCGAAAAAAGGAACCGCCGGGCCTGGGGGAGGAAGGGAAGAAGGACCGCGCAAATCAGCACGATGCGCGTGCCCGTATTATTCTCAAAGAAATACAGGCAGCAGGCCAGCAGCAGCCAGACGCTGTATCCGATGATCCGCCGTCCGCTCATTTTTTCAATCCGGGAAAGCGATGGCGGTCGGGCGTCTCCACCGTTTTCAGCATCTCAAGCAGCGCGCCCTCCACAGTTTTGCCCTGCGCCGTTTCTTTCAGCAGCACGCGGTGGGCGCACACGTCGAGGAATACCGCCTGCACGTCCGTGCCGACGACATAATCCCGTCCCTCCGCATACGCTTTCGCCTTCGCCATCCTGTCCAGGAACAGCGCGCCGCGCGGGCTGACGCCCACCGCGATTTCCTCCCGGCCGCGGGAAGCCATGCAAAGGCGGGTGATGTAATCCAGGATAGCGTCCTTGCTTGTCACCTGCTGGGCCTCCCGCTGCATGGAAAGCAGTTCTTCCTTTGCAAGAACCTGCTCTACCCGCTCCATGGGATTCTTTCCCTGCCGCTCCCGAAGCATAGCCATCTGCGCCTCATAATCGGGATAACCCAGGGAGAGCCGCGTAAGGAACCTGTCCATCTGAGCGTAGGGCAAAAACTGCGTGCCCGTCGTGCCCACGCTGTTCTGGGTGGCAATCACCAGGAAGGGCTTTTCCAGCGGATACGTCGTGCCGTCCACCGTCACCTGCCGCTCCTCCATCGCTTCCAGCAGGGCGGACTGGGTCTTGCTGGAGGCCCGGTTGATTTCATCCCCCAGGATCAAGTTGGCGTGGCTCAGCGCGCCGGGACGGTAGGAAAACCCGCCGTTTTTTTGATCGTACATGGAAAAGCCCGTCAGGTCGGAGGGCAGCACGTCCGGCGTGAACTGCACGCGCTGGAAGCTGAGGCCCACCGCGCGACTGAGCGCCAGGGCCAGCGTGGTTTTGCCCACGCCCGGCACGTCGTCCAGCAGCACGTGGCCGTCCGCCAGCAGCGCAAGCAGGATCTTTTCGATCACCTCCCGCTTGCCCGCGATCACCTTTTCAATTTCGGATACCACCTTTTCCAGTTCCGGACGCATTTTTCCTCCTAAAGAAAGAGAACGGCAGGGCGTTTGCCTTGCCGTCCAAGTATGGGCGGACAGCCGGTGGGAAGCGCCGATGGCGACGCTTCCCGGTTTCTTAGCGGACGGCGATTCTTCCCTGGTATTCGCCGTATTCCGGGCCGACTACATTGTTCAATTCTTCCGCGATGTACATCCACACCACGTCCCGCACGGCGGCGGTGGTGATGGTGCTCTTTTCATTCTCTTCCGCGGCGGCTTTGAACACATACGAGGAATCCATGCCGTTGAAGTTGGCGTTGCTGGTGATGACGGCATAGACGGCTTCCGGGTCAAAGGGCAGGCCGTTCACATCCTCGATGGTCACGCGGCCCAGGGACGCGGCCTTGAACCAGTGGTCGCCGTAGGCTTCGCCCTTGTCATATTCTTTGGCCGTATCCACCGTGTATCCCAGGCCGCTCACCTGCATGAAGGCGGCGCAGGCGGAGGCGGTTTCCTCGGAATAGGGCAGGCCCTGGGAGGCGGCTTCCAGCGCTTCCAGGATCTGCGCGCCGGTCATGTAAATGATGGCCACCTTGTTGGGATAGGGCAGCACCTCGGCCAGTTGTTCCGCGCCGAACTTGCCCGCGGTCACGTCCGCCCGCAGGTTGCCGCCGTTCCACAGGGCCACGATGTGGTCGGCGTCCGCGTCCACCTGGGTGTTGCCCGCGGTCACGTCGTCCTCTTCAAAATATTCGTTGATCCTGCCGGACACGGCGAACCAGCGCAGCGCGTCCGTCCACAGGTTGCCCAGGTTGGTTTCTCCCTTCCGTCCGGCATGGTCGGCGCCAAGCAGCGCATGTTCCGTATAGGCTTCCATCGAATCGTCCAGTTCGATTTCGTTGCCGTGGGCATCGGTAAAAGTGACCGCGGAAGCGGGTACAAAAAGTCCGCAGCACAGGCACAGAACGAGGGCAAACACCAGCGCTTTTTCAAACATTTTCATCGGATAAACCTCCTGCTTCAATACATCTTTCCTCTGGATGGAAAAAGGCGCCAGAGGCCGTCTTGCGACAGCCCTCGGCACCTTATGATACCGTTATTCTTCTGGAACCTTTTGCTTACGGCGGCCTGCTTGAGCAAACCTTTCTCCGGCTTGTGCCGGTAAAAGTCATGTTATCATGGGCGGGATGATTTGTCAATGGGTTTCTCTTGATACAATGGAAAGGAAAAGCTGTCTTTTCCTTGCGGTTTCCTTCCTTTTTTGATATACTGGAAAAAAGGAAAGGAGCGGGTTCTTTATGTCGGATATTGGAAATTCCAACCAAATCAGCCGCCGCTATCTTGATTCGCTGCTGATCGAAACGCGGTATATGGACGCTGTTTTCCCCACGACGGATTTTGAACTGTATGGAAAATCGTTTTCTTCGCCCATCATGACGGCGGCGCTTTCGCATTTGGATCATTTCATGTTTCCTGGCGCGGCGGATGCCCTGGCGCAAGGCGCGAAGGACGCGAACGCGGTGCTCTGGTACGGCATGGCGGATGATGAAGAGATCCGCCGCCTGTCCGCGATCTGGCCCCAGATGATCGAAATCATCAAGCCTTACGCGGATCGGGAGAAAATTTATCAAAAGATCGAATACGCTGAAAGCTGTGGACTGCTGGCTGTGGGCATTGATATCGACCATCCTTTCGGCAATGACGGCTCCCCGGATGTGGTGGACGGCCATGAAATGGCCCCGCTGGCGACGAAGGAACTGACGGCCATCTGCAAGGCGTCTCATTTGCCTGTGATCGTGAAAGGCGTGCTGAGCCTGTGGGACGCGGAACGGTGCCTGGCGGCGGGCGCGAAGGGCCTGGTGCTTTCCCACCACAACAACCGCATCGAATACGCCGTGCCGCCGCTCATGATGCTGCCTCAGATCGCTCGATTGACATCTGGCCGTGCGCCACTGTTCGTGGACTGCGAAATCAAAACCGGCATGGACGCCTTCAAGGCCCTGGCGCTCGGCGCGAAGGGCGTGTGCATCGGCCGGCCTTTGATGACCGCTATCAAGCAAAGCGGCGCGAAGGGCGTGACGGATTATCTCGTCCAGGCGAACAGCGAACTGAAAAAGGCCATGGCCTACACGGGCTGCGGCGACCTGGGAAAAATGGACGCGAGTATTATTCATCAGCTTTGAGGGGGAAGGAACAATGAATTACAGAACACTTGGCAAAACGAATCTGAAGGTCAGCGAGATCGGCTTTGGCGGGGAATGGCTGGAGCGTCACCCGGAGGAGGAATCCATCCGCCTGATTCAGCACGCCCACGAGAAGGGCATCAACATCATCGACTGCTGGATGCCCGATCCCAAGTCCCGGGACATCATCGGCAAGGCCATCGCCGACTGCCGGGACGAATGGTTCGTGCAGGGACATATCGGCTCCACCTGGCAGAACGGCCAGTATGTGCGCTCGCGCGACATGAAATTCGTCAAGCCCGCTTTTGAGGATTTGCTCGCCCGCATCGGCGGCGGATACATCGACTTGGGCATGATTCACTACATCGACAACATGGAGGATTGGGAAAAGGTGCTGAGCGGCGATTACAGCCGCTATGTGCATGAACTCCATGACCGGGGCATCATCCGCCATATCGGCCTGAGCACCCACAATCCCCGCATCGCCAGGCTGGCGGCGGAGAGCGGGTTCATTGAAATGATCCTGTACAGCATCAATCCCGCCTTTGACATGCGCCCCGCCACGGAGGATTTGGACAGCATGTTCACCGGCTACGACCAGCAGACCTTCAACGGCATTGACGCGGAACGCGCGGCGCTGTACCAGCTTTGTGAGGAAAAGAACGTTGGCATCACTGTCATGAAGGGCTTCTTCGGCGGGCGGCTGTTCGACGCAAAAACCTCGCCCTTCGGCGCGGCTTTCACCGCGGCGCAGCTGATCCATTATTCCCTGACCCGGCCCGCCGTTTCCTCCATCCTGTGCGGTTACGACACCATCGCCCAGATCGACGAGGCCGTGGCCTATGAAACCGCCACGGACGACGAGCGGGACTATGCCTCCGTCATTGCCTCCGCGCCGCTCCACGCCTATCGGGGGCAATGCACCTACTGCGGCCACTGCAAGCCCTGTCCCATGGAGATTGACATTGCCATGGTCAATAAGTTCTACGACCTGGCTGTCCAGCAGGACACCGTGCCCGAAAGCGTCCGCGCCCACTACGAGGCGCTGAGCCCCACCGCCTCCGCCTGCATCGGCTGCCAAAGCTGCGAAAGCCGCTGCCCCTTCGGCGTCAAAATCGCCGAGCGTATGGCAAAGACGGCGGAACTGTTCGGGGTGTGATGCGCGGCGTGCCGGATGAAGAAAAGAAGCGCCTCCGCAGGGTGATGCGGGAGGCGCAGAGGGCCCTGCCGGAGGAATACGTTCTCCGGGCGGGTGAGCGCATTGAGGCGCGGTTGCTGGCCCTGCCGCAATACCGGAGGGCGCAGTCCATTTTCCTTTACATCAGCATGGAAAAAGAACCGTCCACGCGCCGCGTTCTCAGCCAGGCGCTTCAGGACGGCAAAAGGGTATACGTTCCCAAATGCGTGAACCGCGGGGAGATGCTGGCCATCCGTCTGGACAGCCTGGACGATCTCGCTCCCGGAAGCTATGGGATTCCGGAGCCCCGGACTTGGACGGAAACAGCGGAGGCGGAGGAACTGGATTTGATCCTCGTTCCCTGCGTCTGTGCGTCCCCGAATGGGAAGCGCCTGGGGCATGGCGGGGGATACTATGACCGGTTCCTGAGGAACGGGGCGGAAAACGCCGTCTGCCTCTGCTTCCATGAAATGCTGCGGGCGGATATTCCCATGGCGGAAAATGACGTCAGCATTCCGGCCGTGCTGACGGAGAAGGGATTGTTTCCGTAAAACAGTCAGCAAAAAAGAACTGTCTCACATTCTGTAAAAATCGCACAAATGCAGGATGGCCGAACCCCGTCACCTGTAGGGGCGGATATTATCCGCCCGAATGAAACACGTTGAGTCGACTGACTTTTCCGCGTCATGACGGAACCGTCTGATCGGGTGGATGATATCCGCCCCTACAGGGTTTCGTCATGTTTTTTGTGCTCTTTTTTATGAAACAGCTCTTTGGAATGCGCAGCGTTACGCTGCCTGATCCAAGGCTTCGGCGGCGTTCAGCATCCATTCGATGTACAGCCCGTAGCCGTGCGTGGGGTCGTCCACAAACACGTGAGTCACTCGGATGATGCCCACTTCGCCGCCCGCTCCTGCGGGCCAAGCCGCGGAAGCTGGGGAAACAGGTCGATGGTGATTTTTCCGTCGGAGCCTTTTCGGTACTCAATCCGGCGCAGGACTGCTTTCAGCAGCTTGTTCCGTTCCGCCGGGGTCATTTCATCGTAGCTTTCCAGCAGCGCTTCCGTGTTGGGAACAAGGCTGGATTGGGAGGCGTCCTGTTCCTCCAGCTGGGCGATGTTTTTTTCGACAGCCGTTTTTTTGCTCTCCGCTTCGGAAAGCGCCGCGTTCAGCTTTTCCCGCCGGGCTTTGAAAAAATCCGGGGTGTACAGCCCCTGTTCCACCAGGTCGTATGCGTTGTCCAGCTGTGTCTGAATCCGCTGGATTTCCAGCGCCAGCTTTTCCGCCTGCGCCCTTTCGCCGGCAATCTCTTCGGCAAAGCCGACGGTTTCGATTTTGACCCGATAGCCGTCGAGCCATTGCCGGAGCGCGTCGATGATTGCCTGCTCCACCAGCGCGTAATCCGCGGTGGCGTTGTGGCAGGCCCGCATGTTCACACAGCGCACCCGGACGCGGCCGTGCTGCGACGCCGCCATGGTGGTGCGGGCCACCCGCTTGCCGCAGCAGGCGCAGTACATGAGCCCGGCGAAGGCGTTCCGCAATTCGTGGCTGTCCTTCACGCGGGCGGCAGGCTGTTTTCCCTGCCGGATTTCCTGGACGCGCTGAAAGGTTTTTTCGTCGATCAGCGCGGGGTGGAGCCCGTCAAACACCGTATAGTCCGCCATGTTTTTCAGGTGCCTGACCCGCTTGACCACCTGCCCGTTCTCCACGCTTTTGGTTTGCTTGCAGTACCCGCGCCTGATCTTTCCCATGTACACCGGATTGGCGAGGATATTGGAAATGGTGGCGTAGGTCCACGGCTCCCCATGGCGGGTGGGGATGGAGGCGCTGTTCAGGAAGTTGGCGATTTTCTTCGTGCCCTCCTGCCGAAGGAACAGATCAAAGATTTTCCGCACCACCGGCCCTTCCTCCGGGTCGGGCTCCAGAGTATAGCCCTTTTCGTTTTTCAGCTTCACCCGCCGGTAGCCGTAGGGCGCGATGCTGCCCAGGTATTTTCCTTCGGACGCGCTGCTTTCCCTTCCCCGGATCAGGCGGCGGTTGATGGTTTTGTATTCGCGCCTGCTCATAAACAAGCCGAATTCAAAATATTCCTCATCGAATTCGTTGCCGGGGTCATACACCTTGGCGGGCGTGATGATTTTGGTTTCGGAGAATTGGAACACCTGGCTGATGTACGCCTGGTCGGCGCTGTTGCCGCGGGCCAGGCGTTCCAGGTCCACCACCAGCACCCCTGCGTACAGCCCCGCGTTCACCTCCGCCAGCAATTGCTGCACCATGGGCCGGGCGGCAATGGATTCGCCGGAAACAACTTCGTGATAGGTTTTCGCAATATGGTATCCTCTCTCCTCCGCCAGCCTGTCCAGGATGGCTTCGTGACGCTTCAGTGTTTCCTCCACACTCAGTTCCGCGTAGTCACGGTCGAAGCGCGATTTGCGAAGATACTTCGCATATTGCTCCATCCGGAACCTCCTTTCCGGTTCTATCATAGGAAACGCCGAAGGATTTGTCAATGCTCCAGGCCCATGGAAAGATTTTCAAACGGCATGGGATACGGGGCGGACGCGCGGCGCTGATACGCTTGGGAAACAATTTGACTGATTTCCAGCATCGTCTGCTCTGTTTCATTGCGGCAGGATTCATCGTGAATCCGGACGGTCGTTAACTCATTTTTCACTTCCGCGATGATCATGCTTTCACCTTCCTATTCATTCATGCACCCGCTGTTTGCCCGCCGAAGCGGAAAACTGCGCTTTCTTCTATGGTTCACCTGTTATTATTCGCCAGGAATGAGCTGATATACTGAATTGTTTGTTTACGACGCGGCTGAGAAATGGACCGCATCAGAAAAGCCGCCCCGCTGTGTTTCACAGCAGAGGCGGCTTTGTTCTACTATTTTTTCCTGCCGGATGCTCCTTTTCCCACGAATCCAGCATATCCGCTTATTTCTTTTTTGTATTCTCCAGCGCCTGAAACAGCATGGGGAACACATCGTCCGTATGGTCAGGGGCGTTTCCCGCCGGGCCAGTGTAAAAGTCCTTCTTGGAGCAGCCGGCCCGTCCGCCGCCCGCGCAGGCGCAGGCACACGCGCAGGCGCAGGAAGCGCAGGCACAGGAGGAACGCACGCAGCCGCCCGACCGGGAATGGGTATGGACGATTACGGGATGCCCGCCGCCAAAGCCGGAGCCGCCGCGGTAATTATCGTTTCTTCCCACGATCACCACGATGATGATCACAAAGATGATGGTCAGGAAAAGCACTCCAAAGACGATGGCGAGCTCTTCATCGTCTTCATCCGCTTTTGCGTTGGTGGACTGCTGGTTTTCGTCCAGCCGCATGAAATAGCTCCTGGGATAGACCACTTCCGTCCGAAGCCGCTCGCCCTTCCGCAGAACGGTTTTCCAGAAGAGATACCCGTTTTCCTCCAATTCCGCGTTGGAGGACTGTACGCCCGCCGCGTTCCAGCGCACCACCGCGTTCTTCACTTCAATCTTGTCAAACCAGCCGGGCGTCAGGGAGAAACGCACAGTGTTGTCCTCCAGCACGTACAGGTAGGACTGATGCAGGGAAAAATCGAAGGAGACGGTTTCTCCCGCTTGATACTTGCGGTCAAAGGTGATTTTCACATAGGAGCCGCCGTCGGACAGGTGGCCGATCTTTTTGATATTCTGGGAAATGGCCGTGAAGCTGTCGGCGTGCTGGTTGGGAATGCCGATCTTGACCCATTCCAGGGGGCCTTCCGCCTGATCGTCCAGCACCAGCCAATCCAGGTGATAGGTCAGGTCGGCGGTGCCGTCCTCCCGCAGCTGCACGCTGACGCCGTAGTTCTGGATTTCATCCAGGTCCTTGGCAAAAGCGGAAACGGGCAGCAGGCAGATCAGCAGCGCAAACAAAGCAAATATCTTTTTCATCAGCAGCCCTCCTTTTTCAGCGGGCATTCATGGGTCATTTTCGCGGAATAGTCGCGGATGGCTACGGCGGTGGGATTGTTCCAGATGCGTTTCCAGTCGTCGGTCAGCATACTGCCCAGGGGCTTGTCCGACAGCCAGCTTTGGCAGGGAACAACGTCCCCATTGGGGGCCACGGCCATGTTGGACAGGCAGGCTCCGCAGGAGGGCACCATCAGGCCCAATGCCTGCAAGGTTTCCTCCTTCACCCAGCCGGGGGAGGTAAAGGAAAGCTCCATTTCATTCTCCGCGCAGAAGGACGCGGCGGCGGACAGGGTGTCAGTTAACTGCGATTCGGTCAGCTGGGTGGCCTGGCTGTCTTTTTCTTTTGCGTTTCCCGTCAGGATCAGGCTGGAGCAGGACACATATCCGACCCCCAAATCCCGCAGGAATTTCAGCGTGTCCACATATTCCCCGGCGTTCAGGCTGCACAGCGGCGTGTTCACGCTCACGCTGAGGCGGGCCGCCAGCGCGTTTTTCAGCCCTTCCAAAGTTTTCTGGCAATTGGCCGCGCCGACCAGGGTGTTGTGGGTCGCTTCCACGCTGGAATAGAAGGTGATCTGCGCGCTGTCCAGGCTGGCGTCGTACAGGGCGCGGGCCAGATCTTCCGTCAGCTTCACGCCGTTGGTGTTGAGCCGGGTCACGAACCATTGGGCGTATTCCACCAGCTCCACCAGGTCTTCGCGCATGGTGGGTTCGCCGCCGGTAAAGGTCAATTGCGGGATATTCGCCTCACGGCATTTGTCGATCACGCGCTTCCATTCCGCCGTGGTCAGTTCTTTGACCTCCGCTTCGGGCTGTCCGGCGGCATAACAATGCAGGCATTTCTGGTTGCAGTGCCAGTGCCCGTCCTTTGTCATGGCGGACACCATCAAATCCATCCGGTGCGGCGCGGTCATGGAGGGCGCGTATTCCCCCAGGGAGAGATAGCCGATTTCCGTTTCCGGCTTCCGGCCATAGGCCACGTCCATCAACGCGCGAAGCATCGTGCCCAGGTCATCCTGGATGGTCTCCCGGGGCGTTCTGGAAAAGATATGGCAGGTATCGGCCACCGCCTGCTCCACGATCCTGTCCAAATCCTCCTGAGCCAAAGGCTTGTCCGGATACTGGTTCACCTGGCGGATGAAGTTGTTCAGCAGCACGGCCCAGCTGGGATTGACCGGGATGATATCCTGCCCGTTCAGAATGGCCACGGCTGGTTCTCTCATGGGATGCTTGGGCGGCACCAGATGAATGCGGACCACGCCGGGGCCCCGCGGGTTCAGCGTGGTATGCGATACGCCGGTGAAATTGGTTTTCATGTATCTCCATTCCCGAAAATTCATAGCGCCCTCCTTGCAGCGTTTCATTCTGCCTTTAAGAACTCCCACATCCTGCCGCACAGTCCGATCATACCAAACGCATAATACCGTGGCAAGAGAAACTGCCCCAAATGTCGGCAAGCGCGCTCAGATTGTCGCGGCCTTACCGTATTTTCGCTAATTTGTCTGCTATGATATCTGGCAGCTGTCCCTTCTTTTTCATCTCTGTCAAATGATTGATCAGATAATCCGGCAAAGCCGCAAATTCCTCATCCGACAATTCCGCAAGCTCATCCAGGATTTCCTCAACGACGGCGTCCTCATTGGCCGTCTGGGAGCTTCACGGCGAACATTTCCGCTTCATAGACTGTTTTCCAGATTTTTGACGCTCTGAATTTAAACGCAAGATCGTACAAATAATCGTTGGGCATCGTACACGTCTCCCCTTTGATTTGCTGAGCAGCCGTGGATTTGGCGCGCTCTATGCGATGTATTATATCAGAAAAAACTGCCCATATCAATGGGCAGGATGTTGACGACCAGGGCAATCACTTATTGCAATTAAGTTACAAATCTATTTCAATTTAGAGAACAAATGTAGGGGCGGATAGTATCCGCCCGCATGGATGAATGATTTACAGGATGCGGGCGGATGATATCCGCCCCTACAATTACATGGTTTTTTATTTCCAGGTCTCACATTATTTCGTAAGCGATTGCCCTGGTTGAGGATCAGGGCGGCCAGACGGAATGGCTCCATCTTGGTTTCTCCCCAGGTTCAGCCGGGTCAGGGAACGAAGCGGATCACGTTCCAGCTCAGGGCGGGGATTTTGACTTCCGCCCTGCCGCCGTCAATCTTTCCGCCGGGACCGGCGACAGGGGACACGTTGCCGGGGTTGTCCTCGGTGTTCACAGCTTTCACGTCGTCGTGGTGGAGCAGGATGTGCTCCTTCAGCTTCAAATCCCCGAAGGAGCGCAGGTCGATGTCCAGGCAGAAATCCTCGTTCATGTCGCGGTTCACGCAGAACACCGTCACGCTGCCGTCGTCGGCCATGGTGGCGGTGGCGTCGATCAGCGGCACGCCCTCGTAGTCCTTGCAGTCGTACACGGGCGTGTCCACAATCGCCCGCAAAGCGGTGCCCCGGCCGTAGCGGCTGGCGTGCATGTAGGGATAGAAGATGGTCTGCGCCCAGCATCCGCCGCCGTTCCGGGTCATGATCGGCGCGATCACGTTTACCAACTGGGCCAGGCAGGCGACCTTCACCCGGTCGGCGTTGCGCAGGAAGGTGATCAGCATGGAGCCCGCCAGCAGGGCGTCCTCGAAGTTGTACACGTCCTCCAGCAACGGCAGGGCGGGGCCCCACTTTTCCCGCTTCCAGATTTCCTTGTCCTGCTCGTGGGAATGGTACCACACGTTCCATTCGTCGAAGGACAGGTTGATCTGCTTTTTGCTGTGCTTCTTGCCCTTCACCGCGTCGCAGATAGCCACCACGGTATGGATGAAATCGTCCATGTCCATGCTCCGGGCCAGGAAGCCGGGGGTGTCGTTGGTGGGGTTGCCATAATAACGGTGGAGGGACACATAGTCGATGTTCTCATAGCACTCGTTCAGCATCGTCAGCTCCCAGTCCCCAAAGGTGGGCATCTGGGAGGAGGAGGAACCGCAGGCCACAAGTTCAATGGATGGATCGACCCACTTCATCATCTTGGCGGCTTCGTTGGCGACCCGGCCGTATTCATAGGCGGTCTTGTGGCCCATCTGCCAGGGGCCGTCCATCTCGTTGCCCAGGCAGAACAGTTTGATGCCGAAGGGCTCCTTCGCGCCGTTCCGGATGCGCATATCGGAAAACTTGCTGCCGCCCTTGTGGTTGGCGTATTCCACCACGTCCCGGGCGTTTTCCGGCCCCCGGGTGCCCAGGTTGATGGCGTACATCACTTCGGTGTTGGCTTTCTTCGCCCAGTCGGCAAATTCATGCAGGCCCACTTCGTTGGTTTCGGTGGTGAACCAGGCCAGATCGAGGCGCTTCGGGCGCTGCTCCTTGGGGCCTACGGAATCCTCCCAGTTGAAGCCGGACACGAAGTTGCCGCCGGGATAGCGCACGATGGGCACGCCAATTTCCCGCACTTTTTCCAGCACGTCCCTGCGGAAGCCCTGCTCGTCCGCCAGGGGATGGCCGGGCTCATAGATGCCGCCGTACACCGCGCGGCCCAGGTGCTCGATGAAGGAACCGTATATCCGGGGGTCGATTGCCCCAATCCGGTAGTTTTTGTCCAGGGTCATGGAAGCCTTTTTCATAACGATCTTCTCCTTTATGTCAATTTGATATTTTACAGTCGCTTGGTTGATAACGCTTGGCTTTAAGCTGACAGCATTGCCCTTGAGGGGGAGACGGCGCGGAGCGCCGGATGAGGTGAAGTCCGGCTTCTCCGGATGATGAACTGTCTCTATCATACAACAGGGGGGACAAAAACCACAATGGAAAAAACGGAAAAAACATATAAATTCGGGCAGCTGTTTCCAATCCATCCACAGCGCCGGGAAACACAAAAGACGCGCTTTTGCGGCGCGTCCTTTTGTTCAATGTTCGCAAATGCTTCGGTTTCAGTGGAGGAAACACTGGCAGATGAATGCTGATGAATTTTTTGTGTAGCCCCGTAAGGCTTCTTATTCTACAAGGTTTTCAGTGATCCGTGGGCATCATGGGAATGACCTGCACGTGGGTCACCGCGCCGATGATATGGCCGTTTTGCAGGATGGGACTGCCTGACATGCCCTGCACGATGCCGCCGGTGGTTTCCAGCAGCCGGGGGTCGGTGACCTTTAGGATCATGCTCTTTTGCGACGGGGCCATCTGGCGGCTGGCCTGGACGATCTCGACGCTGTATTCCTGGATGCCCTCGCCGCCGATGGTGGACAGGATCGTCGCCGGGCCTGTTTTCACGGTTTCCTGGAAGCCGATGGGCAGGCCGTCGGGGTAGAGGGGATTCACGTAAGGCGCGTCCATCTCGCCGAAAATGCCCAGGTTCGTGTTTTCCTCGATCGTGCCCAGCACCACCTGATCCCGCAGGAAGCTGCCGCGCAGTTCGCCGGGGGTGCCCTTCTGGCCCTTCTTCACGTCCACGATCTCCGCTTTGAGCAGGGAACCTTCCTTCACGGGCAAAAGCTTTCCGGTGTCGCCGTCGTTGATGGCGTGGCCCAGCGCGCCGTAAGTGCCGTTCTGCGGGTTATAATAGGAAAGCGTGCCGACGCCCGCGGTGCTGTCCCGCACCCACGCGCCCATGCGGTACAGGCCGGACGCGGCGTCCAGCGTGGGCTGGAGGGAAACGGTGCGCTTGGCGCCGTTGCGCTCAAAGGTCAGCGACAGGGGCACGCCTTTGGAGGCGGATACCAACTCCACCAAATGCTGGCTGCTGTTGACCGGCTGGCCGTTCACCAGCTCGATCACGTCCCCGGCCCGCAAGCCCGCGCTCTGGGCCGGGCTTTTGCCGGACACGTCCGAAACGCCGATCACCAGCACGCCCTGCGTCGCCAGCGCCACGCCTACCGCCGCGCCGCCCGGCATGAGGCGCTGCTCGTCCGCCGCCTGCACCCGCACCCGGCCAATGGGAAACAGGCCGAACAGGTTGATGGATACTTCCGCCTCGCCCTGTTCCCGGGCGGTGAGGGTGTTGTTTTGCAGGTTCAGCCGCTCGTCCGCGCTGCTCAGCACCGCCGCGCCCACGTCCAGGGCGTAGGCTTCGCCCACGTTCAGGCGAAAGGTATCCGGCAGCGTGCGCAGGGCCTGGCTCGTGGGGGATAAGATCATCCACGCCGTCAGCAGCGATAAAAGCACGCCGGAAATTTTTCTTCTCCGGCTCAGTTTTTTCTTCATGTTCTTCCCTCGCTTTGCAGGTTTCTCCCTTTCAATATGGCTGATTTTTGATTGTTTATACTGGAAAGCGGAACGCGGATTGGCGTTTCATGGAAGATCAGGGAGAAAAATGGTTAATCACTCCATGAACGATCGTTCGAGTTTTTAAACCGGACGGTCTATTTTTTTATCATTTTGCACATGAAAGAATGGATTGTGATCCGCAAAAGACGAACGTTCGGAAATAAAAATAAAAAATAATTCAGAATTAATCTTGCTTAATTCATTTCACCATGCTATAATAAAATCTGTTCGGCCTGTTGGCCGTCATTGACGTTTCCGCGTGCCCGCCCGGGCAAGGAAAGCAAAGGAGCCTGAAGATGAAAAAAGTTGGCATCATTATGGGCAGCGACAGCGATTTGCCCGTGGTGGAAAAAGCGGCGAGCACCCTACGGGAGCTGGGCGTGCCCTTTGAAGCGCATGTCTTTTCCGCTCATCGCACGCCGGAGGAAGCAAGAGCCTTCGCCTTGAACGCGGCGGACAAGGGCTTTGGCGCGATCATCGCCGCGGCGGGGAAAGCGGCCCACCTGGCCGGCGCGCTGGCGGCGAACACCGTGCTGCCCGTGATCGGCATTCCCATTAAATCTTCCACCCTGGACGGGCTGGACGCGCTGCTGTCCACTGTGCAGATGCCCTCCGGCATTCCGGTGGCGACCGTCGCCATTGACGGCGCGCAGAACGCCGCCCTGCTGGCCGCCCAGATCATCGCCGTGGAGGACAAAGCACTTCAAGAAAAGCTGATTGCCCTGCGCAAAGCCGCAAAGGAAAAGGTCTTGGAAAAAGACAAAGCGATTTCGGAAAGATTGAAATAAAGAATACAGAGTTCAGAGTGCAGAGTACAGAGAATATAGTCTGCGCTTTGCGTGGTTATCTTGGTACCCATTCTGATCTGAACTCTGAACTCTGCACTCTGAACTCTCATCCATTGCATTTATTATCATTTTGACTGATAGAAGGAGGGTTTCCCCATGGAAAAGACCACCCAGATGTACGAAGGAAAAGCCAAGAAAGTGTTTGCCACCGACAATCCCGATTACTGCATCGTGTCCTATAAAGACGACGCCACCGCCTTTAACGGCCTGAAGAAAGGCACCATCCTGGGCAAGGGCGCCATCAACAACCGCGTGACCAACCACCTGATGCGCCTGCTGGAAAAGAATGGCGTGCCCACCCACCTGGTGGAAGAACTGAACGACCGGGAAACACTGGTGAAGAAAGTCACCATCGTGCCGCTGGAAGTGATCGTGCGCAACATCGCGGCGGGGAGCCTGTCCAAGCGCCTGGGTCTGCCGGAGGGCGTGAAGATGAACAGCACCGTGCTGGAATACTGTTTTAAGAACGACGACCTGGGCGACCCCATGGTGAACGAATACCACATTCTGGCGATGGGCTGGGCCACCAAGGAAGAACTCGACCAGATCGCTTCCTATTCCTTCAAGATCAACCAGGTTTTGTCCGACTATTTGAAGGAAGCGAACATTGAACTGATCGACTTCAAGCTGGAATTCGGCAAGACCAAGGACGGCCAGATCGTGCTGGCCGACGAAATCTCCCCCGACACCTGCCGCTTCTGGGATTCCACCACCCACGAAAAGCTTGACAAGGACCGCTTCCGCCGCGACCTGGGCAACGTTGAGGACGCTTATCAGGAGATCCTGCACCGGCTGCTGGGGGAAAACGCATGAGCAACTTACACGAGGAATGCGGCGTATTCGGCGTATTGGCGAAGGAAAAGAGCGACGTAGCCTCCACGGCGTATTACGGCCTGTTCGCGCTTCAGCACCGCGGCCAGGAAAGCTGCGGCATCGTGGTGAACGACGACGGCCTGTTCACCACTCATAAGGACAACGGCCTGGTGAACGACGTGTTCACGCCGGACGAAATGGCGAAGCTGGGCCTGGGCGATATGGCGGTGGGCCACGTGCGCTACGGCACCACGGGCTCTTCCTCCCGGATGAACGCCCAGCCCATCGTGGTGAACCACATCAAGGGCCCCATGGCGCTGTGCCATAACGGCAACCTGGTGAACACCTCCGAGCTGCGCGAGCAGCTGGAACTGGCGGGCTCCATTTTCCATACCACCTCTGACACCGAAGTGATTTCCTATATCATCACCAAGGAACGGCTCACGGCCCCCTCTATCGAGGAGGCCCTTTGCCGCGCCATGCGCCGCATCCAGGGCGCGTATTCCCTGGTGGTCATGTCGCCCAGCAAATTGATCGCCGCCCGCGACCCCCACGGCTTCCGCCCCTTGTGCTTCGGCACCCGGCCGGATGGCAGCTTCGTGGTGGCCAGCGAAAGCTGCGCCCTGGACGCGGTGGGGGCCACGCTGACGCGGGACGTGGAGCCCGGCGAAATCATCGTGTTTGAAAAAGAGGGGATGCGCTCCATCCGCGAGCACTGCGGCCAGTGCAAGCCCTCCCTGTGCGTGTTTGAATACATCTATTTTGCCCGGCCCGATTCCGTGGTGGACGGGGCCAGCGTGCACGAAGCCCGCGTCCGCGCTGGCGCATTCCTGGCGAAAAAGCAGCCCGTGGACGCGGATATCGTCATCGGCGTGCCGGACTCCGGCCTGGACGCCGCCGTGGGCTACAGCCGGGAAAGCGGAATCCCTTACGGCATGGGCTTTATCAAGAACCGCTATATCGGCAGAACCTTTATTTCGCCCGGCCAGAAGAGCCGCGAGGACAAGGTGCGCATCAAGCTGAATCCCATCGCCTCCGTGGTGCGGGGCAAGCGCGTGGTGCTGATTGACGACTCCATCGTGCGCGGTACCACCAGCAAGCGTATCGTGGGCCTGCTGCGGGACGCCGGGGCGACGGAAGTCCATTTCCGCGTCACCGCGCCGCCTTTCCTGAACCCCTGCTATTACGGCACGGATATCGACTCCCGGGATCACCTGATCGCCTGCCGCCATTCCGTGCAGGAAATCGCGGAGATCATCGGCGTGGATACCCTGGGCTATCTGGACTTGAGCGACGTGCACTGCCTGGCCGATGGCGGCACGCTGTGCGGCTACTGCGACGCCTGCTTCTCCGGCAACTACACCACCCAGGTGCCGGAAAACAAGAGCAAGTCCCGGTTCGAGTACAAAAAGAGCGAATACAAGGAAAGGCAGAATCAGGAATGAAAAGCTATTCCGAATCCTATAAAGCCTCCGGCGTGGACATTACCGCGGGCTATAAGGCCGTGGAACTGATGAAAAGCCACATCGCCCGCACCTTGACGGCGGGGGCCCTTGGCGGCGTGGGCGGCTTCGGCGGGCTGTTTGAACTGGATGTGAAGGGCATGGAACAGCCCGTGCTGGTCAGCGGTACCGACGGCGTCGGCACGAAATTAAAGCTGGCGTTTGAACTGAACAAGCACGACACCGTGGGCATCGACTGCGTGGCGATGTGCGTCAACGACGTGATCGTCTGCGGGGCCAAGCCGCTGTTCTTCCTGGACTATATCGCCTGCGGCAAGAACGTGCCGGAGAAAATCGCCTCCATCGTCAGCGGCGTGTGCGAGGGCTGCGTGCAGAGCGGCGCGTCGCTCATCGGCGGCGAGACCGCCGAGATGCCCGGCTTCTATCCCGAGGATGAATACGACCTGGCGGGCTTCTGCGTCGGCGTGGTGGACAAGCAGAAGATTCTGGACAAATCAGCCGTCAAGCCCGGCGACGTTTTGATCGCCCTGCCCTCCACCGGCGTCCATTCCAACGGCTTTTCCCTGGTTCGGAAGATCATTAAAGACTTGGATTTGAATATGCCGTTTGGCGATTCTACCTTGGGCGAAACCCTGCTGACGCCCACGAAGATTTATGTGAAGGAACTGCTGCCGCTAATCGAACAGGGCTTGGTCAAATCCGCCGCGCACATCACCGGCGGGGGCTTCTTTGAGAACATTCCCCGCGCCCTGCCGGAAGGGCTGTCCGCGAAGGTGGATAAGGCCGCTGTGAAAACCCCTGAAATCTTCCGCTTCTTGCAGGAAAAGGGCGGCATCCCCGAGCGCGATATGTTCAACACCTTCAACATGGGCGTCGGGATGGCGCTGACGGTGAGCCCGGAGAATGCGGAAAAAGTGCTGACCCTGTGCCCCGGCGGCTATGCGCTGGGCCAGATCGTGGAAGGGAATGAAGGAGTGATCCTGGCATGAGCAGGGTGAGAACCGCCGTGCTGGTCTCCGGCGGCGGCACCAACTTGCAGGCGCTGATCGACGCAAAAAACGCGGGCAAGCTGCCGCATGTGGAGTTCTGCGCCGTCATTTCCTCCCGCTCCGACGCTTACGCATTGGAGCGCGGGGAGAAAGCGGGCATCCCCGTGTTTGTGGCGGAGCGCAAAGGAAATACGCAGGAAGCCTTTGAAAAAGAAATTCTTTCCATCTTAGAGAAAGAAAAGATTCAGATGATCGTCCTGGCCGGGTTCATGAGCATCCTGTCCGAGGATTTTGTGAAGCGCTATCCCCGCCGCATCCTGAATGTGCACCCCGCCCTGCTGCCCGCTTTCGGCGGCAAGGGGTACTACGGCCTCCACGTCCATGAAGCGGCCTTGGCCCGGGGCGTCAAGGTCACCGGCGCCACGGTGCATTACGTGAATGAAATCGCCGACGGCGGCGAGATCATCCTTCAAAAAGCCGTCAACGTGGAGCCGGGCGACACCCCGGTCACTCTCCAGCGTCGCGTGATGGAGCAGGCCGAATGGATCATCCTGCCCCAGGCGGCGGAGATGGCGGCAAACGAAATTTTATCCCAATAACCGTAGGGGCGGATATTATCCGCCCGCACCTGCGGAAAAAACAAATAAAAATTCATATGGAAAAGAACGGGCGGATGATATCCGCCCCTACATGATCGTTAGAAAGGGGCCAGCCCAATATGCAAAAGTCTTCCATCGCCACCCTCCTTGCCAACAACACCTACCCCGGCCGCGGCATTATCGTGGGCACAACGCCGGACGGCACCCATGCCGTGACCGCGTATTTCATCATGGGCCGCAGCGACAACAGCCGCAACCGCGTGTTCCGCGCGGAGGGCGACGACGTGATGATCTTCCCCTACGACGAATCCAAGGTAGAAGACCCGTCACTGATCATCTACGCCCCGGTGCGCGCGCTTAAAAACAAGCTGATCGTCACCAACGGCGACCAGACCGACACCATCCGCGATTTCCTGAAAAAGCACGATTCCTTTGAAAACGCCCTGCGCACCCGCGGCTTTGAGCCGGACAAGCCCAACTACACCCCCCGCATCAGCGCCCTGCTGCATTTCAACGCCAGCTATTGGTATCAGCTCAGCATCTTAAAGTGCGCCGACGGCGAAGGCAAGAAGTGCAACCGCTTCAATTTCGACCTGGCCTCCGTGCCCGGCCTGGCCCACTACATCCACACCTACCAGGGCGACGGCACGCCCCTGCCCTCCTTTGAAGGCGAGCCCGAGCAGATCGAAACCATGAACGATATCGACGCCTTTACCAGCGCCATCTGGAATAACCTGAACAATGACAACAAAATCTCCCTGTTCGTGCGCTATATCAACCCCAAAACCGGCGAGGCGGAAACGCGGATTCTCAATAAGTATCAATGAGAAAAGTTCTAAGTTCAAAGTTCCAAGTTCTAAGCTTTAGTTAGCAAAATGCAATTGTATAAGTTCTGATCTATTGGCTTAGAACTTAGAACTTTGAACTTTGAACTCACTTTTATTCAAGTGAATGAAGAGAAGGTTATAAAGGAGTGTTCCATGTGAAGGAATTTGAATTGAAATACGGCTGCAACCCCAACCAAAAGCCCGCGAAGGTGTACATGAAGGATGGGGGAGACCTGCCCTTTGAAATCCTGTCGGGCCGCCCCGGCTACATCAATTTCCTGGACGCGCTGAATTCCTGGCAGCTGGTGAAGGAACTGAAAGCGGCGCTGAACCTGCCCGCCGCCGCGTCCTTCAAGCATGTGTCGCCCACCTGCGCCGCCGTGGGCCTGCCGCTGTCCGACAAGCTGATGAAAGCCTGCTTCGTGGACGACATTCCGGGCGTCAACGATTCCCCCCTGGCCTGCGCCTATGCCCGCGCCCGGGGCACCGACCGCATGAGCTCCTTTGGGGATTGGATTGCCCTGTCCGACGTGTGCGACAAGACCACCGCGCTTATCATCAAGCGTGAGGTTAGCGACGGCATCATCGCCCCTGGCTATACCGACGAGGCGCTGGAAATCCTCAAAACCAAGCGCAAGGGCAATTACAATATCGTGAAGATCGACCCGGCATACGTTCCCAATCCCGTGGAAACCAAGGACGTGTTCGGCGTCACCTTCCAGCAGGGCCGAAACAACTTTGAAATCAACGAAGCGCTTTTGACCAATATTCCCACCGCGAAGAAGGATTTGCCTGCCGAAGCCAAGCGGGATTTGATCATCAGCCTGATTACCCTGAAATACACCCAGAGCAATTCCGTCTGCTACGCCTGCGACGGCCAGGCCATCGGCGTCGGCGCGGGCCAGCAGAGCCGCATCCACTGCACCCGCTTGGCCGGCGACAAGGCCGACAAGTGGCACCTGCGCCAGAGCGATAAGGTGCTTTCCCTGCCCTTCCTGCCTGACCTGGGCCGCGCCGACCGGGACAACGTGATCGACGTATACCTCTCCGACCAGGACGAGGACGTGCTGGCCGACGGCAACTGGCAGAAATTCTTTACCGCCCGCCCCGCGCCTTTCACCCGCGAGGAAAAGCGCGCCTTCCTGGACGCCATCACCGGCGTGTCCCTGGGCAGCGACGCCTTCTTCCCCTTCGGCGACAACATCGAGCGCGCCCGCCGCTCCGGCGTTTCCTACGTCGCCCAGCCCGGCGGCTCCATCCGCGATGACCAGGTGATCGAAACCTGCGACAAGTTCGGCATGGTCATGGCCTTCACCGGGATGCGGCTGTTCCATCATTGAGAAAACGGGAGAACGCTGGGGGAAACCCATTCTTTGAAGCCAAAGAATGGGTTTCCCCCAGACCCCCTTCCGAAGAAAGCTGTAAGGGATATATCCACGCTTTTTCAATGGGAAACGGATTTGACCGGAAAGGAGCTCCATGGCAGAGCAGTTTTTAACGCTGATGGCGGATTTGGATGACGATTCCCAAAGGCGCATGGGGGAGTGGTACAGCGCTTTAAAGCAGGCGGGCTTTTCCGGAATCCAGACCCCGCTTCCCTATCATATCAGCCTGTCCACCTATCCGTTGGATTTGGAACAGGAAGCCGTTGCTTTGATGGAAAAGGTGGCGGCGGATTTTTCCCCGGTGCCGGTACACATCAGCCACATCGGGATTTTTCCCGGCGGCAAGGTGCTGTTTGGCGCGCCGGAAAGAAGCGCGGAGCTGACCGCGCTGCATGACGCCTGCGAGCTGGGCGCACCGCAGCCCCACCCCTGGACGCCCCATGCCACGCTCCTGATTGATACGCCGGAAACGATCTGCGCAGCGGTGCCCACGCTTGTGCGTTCTTTTTCGCCCTTTGTCGGCACCATCGTCCGGCTGCATCTGTGCGCTTTCTGGCCGACGCGGGAAATCGCGTCTGTGGCGCTGAGCGGCGGCAGGAAAAAGAACCCCACTCTGTCATTCTGACGACTTGAAAAGCCGGAAGAATCTCCCACCTGATATTGCTTCCCGAAAGATTGGCAAAAGGGAGATTCTTCGCTATCGCTTCGCGATGCTCAGAATGACATTAAGAATTGGTTGTTATAAAACTACTCATTGATAATATAAAAGGATTTGTCATGGAGAATAATCGGTTTGATGTTGAAAGGTTCTGGCACGATGTGTTATCTCAAAATCGAAAAGAATTACCGCTGTATTTCAACGAGGATGCTGTTATCCGCTGGTATTGTACAAATGAACAGTTTACCGTTTCGGAGTATATCAGAGCGAATTGCGATTATCCGGGCAACTGGGATGGAAACATTGAACGAGTAGAAGATCATGGGAACATAATCATTCTGGCGGGACATGTCTATCCGACAGATAAAAGTTCTTCGTTTCATGTTGTGAGTTTTATGAAACTGCAAAATGATAAAATCTGTGAAATGGACGAGTACTGGGCTGATGACGGTGATGCTCCTGGTTGGCGAAAAGAAATGAAAATCGGGATGCCGATTCTTTAGTTTGTAGTAAATATGTATAAGGGGGAACATCCAATGAAACTATTGGTCGTCGGTTCCGGCGGGCGGGAGCACGCGCTCATCAAGGCCCTGAAAAAGAATCGGGAAGTGGAAATGATTTACGCCCTGCCGGGGAACGGCGGGATGGCGAAA
>CADAKE010000048.1:23573-30699 GCA_902788445.1 uncultured Eubacteriales bacterium | reverse complement strand
ATCAGCGTCACGCGATGCTCATGCACGTCCCAGGCGTACACCCGGCCGGTGCCCGCCATCTGCTCCGCCATGTACGCGGTTTTCCCGCCCGGCGCGGCGCAGCAGTCCAGCACCTGCATTCCCCGCTTCACGTTTACGGCCTGGGCGGCCAGCATACTGCTTTCCCCCTGGATGGAAAAATGCCCGGCCAGGTAGTCCGCGTCCTGGGCGATTTCGGCGGCTTTGCGAACGCGGTAAGCGTGGGCCACCGCGCCCTTTTCCACCTCCCACACCTTCTTTTGCAGCAGCGCTTCAAAGGCTTCGTCGGTGTACTGGTTGAGGTTCGGGCGGATCACGGTATAGTGGGCCTGGGTGCGGAAGCCGCAAATGGCTTCGGCGGTTTCCGGGCCATAGGCCTCGGACAGTCGCTCCGCCAGCCACAGCGGCACGGAATACATGATGGAAAGGTACTTCGCCCCTTCCTCTTTGGCGGGCCACTTGATTTCATCCTTGCCCCGCACCATGGAGCGCAGCACCGCGTTGGTGAGCCCGGTCAATCCCTCCAGCCCCGCACCCCGGGTCAGCTTCACCGCCTCGTCCACGATGGCGTTTTCCGGGATGCGGTCATGGAACAACAGCTGGCACGCGCTGATGCGCAGAATGTCCCGCACCGTGGGCTCCAGGGATTCCGCGTCCTTCAGGAAAAAACTCAGCGCGTAGTCGATGCGGATGAGGTTTTCCAGCGTGGTATACACGATGCTGGCGCAGAACCGTTTGTCCAGCTGTGGCAGGTTCGTGTTTTTCAGCCGATCATCCAGTGATAGGGAAGCGTAAGCGTCCTTGCGCACCACGTCCTGGAAGATTTCCAGCGCCACCTTGCGGCTCAGGCTGCTGGGAGCGTCAGCGGCGGGCTTGGCTTTATTTTCAGGCTTGCGGCCAAATTGACCGGGCTTGCCTGCGGGCTTGCCGAAGGGCTTCTTTTCGCCCGGTTTGCCGTAGGGCTTCCTGTCCCCCGGTTTCCCGGCGGGTTTCCCGTAAGGCTTTTTATCGTTTGGCTTGGCGGCGAAGGAACGTTTGCCCTTCTTGGCGCTGTCCTTTTCCATGAGCATTTCCTCCAAACTTATTCGGCTTCGTAGATTTCTGGATGCTTCGCGGCATAATCCAGAAAACGGGCATTGATATTGGTTTCTTTCCAAATTTTGATATACGCTTCGTCGAATTCATCGAAAGGATGATACTCATAGAAGCCCTCACCCATCATGGGAAAGCGTTCCCGATAGGTGTCCATCTCTTCCAGCGTGATGTTATTTTCCTGAACAAACTGCCCATAGAGCGCCGCCACATCGTCCATGCCGATTTCCCGCAGGGCTTCCGGCACCAGCTTGGCGTAAACAGAGCCATCGTTCCAGAAGAATTGGGCCAAACCGCCATTCTGTATTTCCATGTCGAACATCATCGCCACAAACAGCGATTGCACGGATTGGGGCTGGGTCAGGAAATCCGGGGTATCCGGTTCGCCGCACCGCTCAATCACGGCAAAATACAGCGCTTCATATTCTTCATAGCGGTATTTTTGCATCATGTCCTCCCATTCCACTTCTGAAAATTGAGGTTCTGGGGAGAATTCCACATTCTTCGTCGGGACGGAAAAAGCCAATGATACTGCCAGGAAACACAAAGCCAGGAAACGAATCATATTCCATTCACCCGCGTATAACTCACCGGGTGTCCCCGCAGATAATCCTTCGCGTTCATGCGCTTGCCGCCGGGAGCCTGGAGTTCAAGCACCCGAACGGCCCCTTCCCCCGCGGCTATCACCAGGCCCTGCTTCGCGTCGGCGCAGAGGATTTCCCCCGGCGCTTTTCCGGGGTTCTCCGCTTCCTCCGCTTTCCAGACCTTGATTCCTTCATTATCGCCCCACACGAACGAGGTGCCCGGCCAGGGCGTCAGGCCGCGAACCCGGCACACGATCTGATGAGCGCTCATTCGCCAGTCGATTTCCCCCATTTCCTTTTTCAGCATGGGGAAATAACTGGACTGCGCTTCGTCCTGCTTCACGCGCTGAATGATGCCCGCCTCTAAGCCTTTGATGGTTTCGATCAGCAGTTCCGCGCCGATGGGCGCCATGCGGGCGGTGAGTTCTTCGGCGGTTTCTCCGGGCAGGATTTCGATTTCTTTTTGCAGCAGAATGTCGCCGGTATCCAAGCCCTTGTCCGTCATCATGGTGGTGACGCCAGTCACGGTCTCCCCCTCCATGATCGCCCAGTTGATGGGCGCGGAGCCACGGTATTTCGGCAGCAGGGAGGAATGGACGTTCACCGTGCCGATCTTGGGAATGTCCAAAATCTCCTGGGATAAAATCTGGCCGAACGCGGCGGTGACGCACAGGTCGGGCCGCAAGGCGCGCAAGTCCTCCACGCCGTCCACCCGGATTTTGACCGGCTGATAAACGGGGATGCCATATTCCAACGCGCAGGATTTTACTGGGCTGGGCAGCATTTTGTTGCCCCGGCCCTTGGGCTTGTCCGGCTGGGTGAACACGCCCACGACCTCATAGCCCGCTTTAACCAGCGCTTTCAGGGAAGGAACGCCAAATTCCGGCGTGCCCAAAAACACGACGCGCATTTACTGTTCCTCCCCGGTTTGTTCTTGTTCCTCGTCGTCTTCAAAGATTTCATGATCCATTTTATCGACATAGATAATGCCGTCCAGATGGTCGATCTCATGGCACAGGGCGCGGGCCAGCAGCCCTTCCCCAGTGATTTCAAACTTCTTGCCCTTCCGATCCTGGGCGCGGACGGTCACCTTATTGGGCCGCACCACGTATCCCCTCCGGCCCGGCACGCTGAGGCACCCCTCGCTGCCTGCCTGTTCGCCCTCGGTGGCGATGATCTCCGGGTTCACCAGCTCAATCAGCCCGTGGTCGTCCCCCACGTCGATCACCACCACGCGGCGCAGGATGCCCACCTGCGGCGCGGCCAGGCCCACGCCCTCGGCCTTGTACATGGTTTCCGCCATGTCGCGCAGCAGCAGCCACAGCCGCAGGTCGTAGGTTTTCATGGGCTTACAGGTCTTGCGCAGGGCCTCGTCGCCCAGTTCCAGTATTTTACGAACCATGTTTTGTGAATCCTCCTAAACCAGATAACTGGAAGAGTTATTGGAGAGTACAGAGTTCAGAGTACAGATAATATCGTGATGATATGAGGGAACCCACGATTGGCTTGAGTGAATCAATCTGCACTCTGTACTCTGAACTCTGTACTCTCCGCTTAAAACTGATCATTTACGAAACTTACTCGCATGAAGCGGCTCACGCCAGCGAAGCTGGATTGATTTCCAAATAAACCTTCGCCGGGTATTCCTCCCCCGCCATCTCCTGAAAGCGCTGGAGCAGCTTATCCGTGTCCGGGTGGTTCAGCAGCTTCATGAGCACCTGGGCCCTGGCCTTGTCCTGGATCCGGGTGATCGGCGCTTCGTCGGCGCGGATAAAGAAGACGCGCCGGAACAGGGGCGAACCCGAAAACTCCTGCACGATCCTGTCCTTGATGCGCTCCGCCGTGGCCCGCGCCGTTTCCATGTCCTTTGCTTCGCAGAGGAAGCGAGCCATCATGGTAAAGGGAGGGTAGAGGTCGGCTTTCCGGCGGGTAAATTCCTGCTGGAAGTAGGCCCGGTAATCCTGGCGGGACGCGCTCTGGATGGCGTAATGCTCCGGCTGGTACGTCTGAATCACCACTTCGCCCGGCTGTTCGCCCCGGCCCGCGCGGCCCGCCACCTGCACCAGCAGTTGGTAGGTGCGCTCGGCGGCGCGGTAATCGGGGAAGTTCAGCGTCAGGTCGGCCAGCACGGCCCCTACCAGCGTCACCTGGGGAAAGTCCAGCCCCTTGGCGATCATCTGCGTGCCCAGCAAAATCTGGGCCTGTCCCGCCCGGAACCTGTCCACCAGTTCAAAATGCGCGTTCTTGGAGGACGTGGTGTCCACGTCCATGCGGATAACGCCCGCGCCGGGGAAGCGCCGGTTCAGTTCCTCCTCCACCTTCTGGGTGCCGATGCCCATGGGCTTGATATAGGGGCTTGAGCAGGACGGGCACACCTTCGGCATGGGGCGGATCTCGCCGCAGTAATGGCAGCGAAGGGTCTGGTCAAAGCTGTGGTAGGTCATGGACACGTCGCACCGGGAGCACTTGATCGTCTCCCCGCACTTGCGGCAGTTCACCGAACTGGCGTATCCCCGCCGGTTGATGAACAGCATGGCCTGGTGCCCCTCCGCAATGCACTGTTCCAGCTTTTGCTGCAATAGGCCGGAAAACATGCCGTGGTTGCCCATGCGCAGCTCCTGCCGCATATCCACCAGATGCACCGTTGGCATGGGCCGGTTCAGCACGCGGTGGGGCATTTCGATCAGGGTGTAATCCCCGCGCCGCGTCATGGCGTAGGACACGATGCTGGGCGTGGCGCTGGCCAGCAGCACCGCCGCGCCTTCCCGCCTGCCCCGGGACACGGCGATTTCCCGGGCGTCGTACTGGGGGAAGCGGTCAGACAGGTAGGTCTGCTCGTGCTCCTCATCCACGATGATCGCGCCCAGCTTTTCCACCGGCGCGAACACCGCCGACCGCGCCCCGATCACAATGCGGGCGTTGCCTTTGCGGATGCGCCGCCATTCGTCGAACCGCTCCCCGGCGCTGAGCCGGGAATGCAGCACCGCCATCGTATCCCCAAACCGGGAGCGGAACCAGTTGATCATCTGCGGCGTCAGCACGATTTCCGGCACCAGGATGATGGCCCCTTTGCCCTGCCGCAGCGCTTCCCGCACCAAATGGATATAGACCTCCGTTTTGCCGGAACCCGTCACGCCCTGCAAAAGAAATGGCTTGGCGGGATGGGTCAGCGCGGGGATGAGTTCGGACAGCGCTTCCTCCTGTTCGGGCGTCAGCTCCGGGTCGGGCGGCGCGTCCACCCGGCCATAGTAGGGAGAACGCAGCGCTTCCTTTTCGACGATCTCCAGCATCTCCCGTTCCGCCAGGTAGGTGATCGGCGACCGCACGTCGCGGAACATGGGCCGCAGTTCCTCCAGCGGATGGGCCAGTCCGTCGGCCAGCAGGCGAATCAGCAGCTGACGGCTTTTCGCTTTCTTCTGGCTGTTGATGGCCTCGTCGATTCTTTCAGGCGGAATGAGCAGACGAACGTATTCCTCTGTCTTTACCTTCACCCGTCCGCCCCGCATTTCGGCGGGCAGCATCAGCCGCAGCGCCTCGCACAGCGGGCAATGGCATTTGGCGCGAATCTCCCAGGCAAGCTCCATCAATTCCGGCAGCAGCGTGGGGTAATCCTCCAGCGCCGCCAGGATGGGTTTGATTTTGCTTTCGTCGTAATCCGCCGTTTCCTTCAGGCGGATCACGAACCCTTCCTTTTCACGCGGGCCAAAGGGCACCCGCACCCGCATCCCACGATGATTTCCGCGTACAACCCTTTATCCTCCTTTGTGATGCGGCGAGATTTTTAGAGTGCAGAGTTCAGAGTACAGAGTGCAGAGAATTTAGCTTTCAACGATACTAATTCGAAGAGTACACACTATACTCTCTGTACTCTGCACTCTGGACTCTGCACTCTTATCAAACCGTTTCTTTTACAGTTCGATAAATCATGTTGGCTCTGTCCAGCAGTTCCTCCGCCACCTGCGTCTTGGGCAGGCAGGGCAGGGTTTCCTGCTTGTCGCGGGTCACGAAGGTGACGATGTTGGTGTCCACGTCGAACCCCGCGCCGGGGGCGGTCACGTCGTTGGCGACGATCATGTCCAGGTTTTTCTTTTGCAGCTTGCCCTGGGCGTTTTCCAGCACGTCGTTGGTTTCCGCCGCGAAGCCCACCAGCACCTGGCCGGGGCGCTTGAGCCTGCCCACCTGCGCGGCCACGTCCGGCGTTTGGCGCAGGGTCAGGGTCAAATCGCCGTCGCCCTGCTTTTTGATCTTCTGGTCTGCCACCGCCGCCGGGGTGAAATCCGCTGGCGCGGCGGCCTGAATCACGATATCCATCTCTGGACAGCGGGCGGTCATGGCGTCGTACAAGTCCTGGGTGGACAGGATGCGCACGGCCTCCACGCCGTCGGGAACGCTTAGATTCACCGGCCCCGTCACCAGCGTCACTTTTGCCCCGCGTTTCGCCGCCGCGTCCGCGATGGCGTAGCCCATCTTGCCGCTGGAGCGGTTCGTGATGTACCGCACGGGGTCGATCTTTTCCTGGGTCGGCCCGGCTGTCACCAGCACGCGGAGCCCTTCCAAATCCCGCTTGGGGTTCAGGATATTTTCGATTTCGTCAAAGATTTCCTTGGGCTCGCTCATCCGTCCCGCGCCGGTATCGCCGCAGGCCAAAAAGCCGCCCTCCGGGCCGATGAAGCGGATACCCCGCCCGCGCAGAGTCTCCACATTATCCCGAGTGGCAATGTTCTCCCACATGCCAGTGTTCATGGCAGGCGCGACCAGCACCGGAGCCTTGGTCGCCAGCACGGTGGTGGACAGCATATCGTCCGCGATGCCGTGCGCCATTTTCGCCAGGATGTTGGCGGTGGCCGGGGCGATCACGAACACGTCCGCCCGCTTCGCCAGGGCGATGTGTTCCACCTCCCAGGTGTCAGGGCGGGCGAAGGTATCCGTCACCACGGGATGGTTGCTGAGCGTTTCAAAGGTCAGGGGCGCGACAAACTGGCAGGCGTTCTTCGTCATGATGACGTATACCTGCGCCCCCGCCTTGCGCAGGCGGGAGGTGAGTTCGCAGGCCTTGTAGGCCGCGATGCCCCCCGTCACGCCCAGCACCACATTTTTCCCTTGCAGCGGCATATCCGATTATTCCTCTTCGTCTTCCAGGTTGCGGTGATAGGCCAGCAGGCCCCGGTTGATTTCGTCCACGGCGATGGACAAGGGCTTCATGTCCTTGGGGTCGATGAGGGGCTGGGAGCCGCCCACCAGTTCCCGGGCGCGCTTCGCGCTTTCCACCACCAGGGTGTAGCGGCAGTCCACTTTTTCGCACAGTTCGTCGATCGGGGGTTTATTCACAGGCATTTTCTTGTCCTCCTTAAAAAATCGTATCTGTTCAGTCGGCATGAATGAGGGAGCAGTTTATACCAGATAGGAGTTAAAAAGATAGGAGATAGGAGATT
>CADAKE010000048.1:0-23529 GCA_902788445.1 uncultured Eubacteriales bacterium | reverse complement strand
GCAACCGTTCAATTCATTCATGATCAATCTCCTATCTGCTCTCTCCTATCTCCTATCTGATTTCAATTGTTTCCTCAATCATTTCGACTGGCCAGTTACAAAATATCTTTATTCCACAACCGGGAAGTACCGGCTCGTGCGCTGTTTTTCGGCGGCGATGATGGCGGACACCTGGCTGAGCGCCAGCTGCAAATCGTCATTCACCACGGCGTACTGATACATGCCCGCCTGCTCGATTTCGCCCTTGGCGTTTTTCAGGCGGCGTTCAATTTCTTCGCTGGCGTCGGTGTTGCGGCCATAGAGCCGCTCCCGCAGCTTTTGATAGGAAGGGGGCAGAAGAAAGATGGATACGCATTCCGGCCATTGGGCTATCACCTGCTTCGCGCCCTGGGGGTCAATGTCCAGCACCACGTTCAGGCCCTTGCTCAATTTTTCCTCGATCTGGCTTTTCAGGGTGCCATAGCTGTGGCCGTGTACGGTGGCATGTTCCAGAAACGCGTCCTGCGCGACCAATTCCTGGTACTGTTCATCGGTGATGAAGAAGTAATCCACGCCGTCCGTTTCCCCGGTTCGGGGCGCGCGGGTGGTGGCGCTGACGGAAAAAGTGAGGCTGGGGTCGCTGGCCAGCAGGCGGCTGAAGATCGTGCCCTTCCCCACCCCGGACGGGCCGGAAATCACGATCAGCATACATTTTCTTTCTTCCTTCATCAATCGTGCCCCCTTCATTTGTAATCAAGTTCTAAGTAACCACTGATTAATTCCTCGCACATAGAAATTATACAATATATTGTAGGGGCGGATATTATCCGCCCGCATTGCAGAATTGCGACAACGCGGGAAAATGCAGCGAAACGTAATGATTTGCTCCACGGGCGGATGATATCCGCCCCTACACGTTGTTATTCCAACAAACGTATAGAAATTAACATGTTTGAATAGATCAGTTTTTACCTAAGTTCCGCGTGTCAAGGTATCTGTTCAGGCAACTATGAAAGGGCGCTTAAGTCACGAAGTGCCCTATCGAGAATTAATCGAACAATCTCATTCAGACTTGGAACTACTCTTCATTCTGCATCCTGCCCGCGATGGTTTCCGGCTGCACGGCGGAGAGCACCACGTGGCCGGTGTCCATCATGAGCACCGCGCGGGTGCGCCGCCCCGCTGTGGCGTCGATCAGATGCCCGCCGTCCCGCGCCTCCTGTATGAGGCGCTTGACTGGCGCGGAGTCCGGCGCGACCACCGCCACGATCCGTCCGGCGGCGACCATATTCCCAAAGCCCACATTCAGCAGCTTCATTTCGCGTCACTCCACATTCTGCACCTGCTCCCGCAGCTTTTCGATTTCGCTCTTGGCGGCGACCACCAGCTTCGTGATCTCCGCGTCGGAGGCTTTGGAGCCGATGGTGTTCACCTCACGGTTGAGCTCCTGGGTGAGGAAATCCAGCCGCCGTCCCGTTTCGCCCTCTGCTTTGATGGCCTGGCGCATCTGCTCCACATGGGAAATCAGGCGGGACAGTTCTTCGTCAATGGCGCAGTGGTCGGCCATCAGGGCCACTTCCTGGGCCAGGCGCTGGGGGTCAATTTCCTGCACGCCTAATTCCCGGACGCGGGCCTGAAGCTTTTCCTGATAGATCAGCGGCACCTTCGGCGCAAGCACGGCGATTTCATCCCGCAGGCGGGCCACTTCGTTCAGATGGAAGGTCAAATCCTCCGCCAGCGCCGCTCCCTCTTCTTCCCGCATGGCGGTCACTTCGGAGAGCGCTTCCGCCACGGTGTCGGTCAGCAGGGCAAGCACCGCTTCCTGGTCTTCCTCGCATACCGTCACCTGCATCACGTCGGGCTGCGCAACGATCCAGCTCACATCCTCGTCGCGGATGGAGGAGCGCTCCTTTCGGGCCAGCTGGCGGGCGTTCAATAACGCTTCCTTATATTGGAGCACCAGCCCTTCGTCCAGCCGCACCTCCCGGGCGTCCTGGCGCAGGTTCAGGTACGTCACGTTCACATCCACGTGTCCGCGCCGCAGGGACGCGCCGATCTGCTTCCTCACCGCGTCCTCGGCAAAGGACAGCGCGCGCGGCATCCGGCAGGAAATATCCAGGAACCGGTGGTTCACCGTCTTGATCTCCACCGTCATTTCCCGTCCGTCCCGGCTGATCTGCCGCCGGCCATAGCCCGTCATGCTGCGCATACGCATCTCCTCCACCCTTTATTCAAAATATTATACCACATTTCCATCGGGCCTGAAAAGTGTATTTTTTCAGTTTTATTGATTTTCCGGTCAAAATCAGGCCGTACAGAAAAATAATTCTGGAAAAAGAAAAGCGGAAAGGAAATATCTTCCTTCCCGCAGCACGTCCTGCTTATACTTTTTTGTCCTTCCACTTTCCACTGGCAAAGCGCGGATAGAAGAACACGAACCGCAGCACGATTTCTGACAAGCCGAAAATCCAGGTGCCGGTGAGCCCGAGATGCAGCACATACACCGCGATGACCGCCATGATGGGGCGCACGACGGAGACGCAGATGGTGGCGATCAGGGCCACGTACAGGTTGTCCCCCGCGCCGCGCAGCGACCCGGACAGCACCACGCTGCTGGTCTGGAACGGCTGGATGGCGGCGAGCACCAGCATCGTGCTGGCCGCGTAGGCTACCACCTGGTCGGCGTTCAGGGTATTTTCCCCAATGAACCAGCCCGCGATCTGATACCGGAAGGAAACGATCAGCACGCCCAGCACGATGGAAATCATCACCGCAAAGCGCTGGCTGATCTTGCCGTAGAGCATGGACAGGTCGGCCCGCTTCCTCCCTAAATTCTGGCCCACCAGAGACGTGGCCGCCACGCCCAGGCCGTCGCCGAAGGTGAAGGTGATGGACAATAGCTGCATACAGATTTGGTTGGCGGCGTACATGGTGGTGCCCAGGGAAAACAGGATGCGGGCGTAGACAAAGAAGCCGAACCGCACGCCCAGCTGCTCGACCGCCGCGTTGCCGCCCACCACCACGATGGAGCGCATACTTTCTTTTTCAAAGCGCCACTTGTCGCGCAGGGACAGATGCAGGTATCCCTTGTATTTTCCTCCGGCCGTCACCGTGAACAGCGCCAGCAGGAAGCCCGCCGTCATGCCGATGGCGGAGGCAAGCGCCGCGCCCTGCACCTCCATGCGGGGAAAGCCCAGGTGGCCGCCGATGAGGCAATAATTGAAAAAGACGTTGATCAGGTTGCTGGCCATGTTCACCCACATGGTAATTCGCGTTTTGCCGATGCCGCGCTGCGCGGCGCAGATGCACATGGACAGCGCGTTCACAGGCAATGCGTAGGTCATGATGCGGAAATAATCCACCGCGTCGGTAAACACCTTTTCGGTCTCGGCGGTGTCGCCGCCCGCCAGGCGCATGAGCGGCTCCGCGAAAGCGACCGCCGCCAGCATCAAAACGGCCGACAGCCCCAGCGCCAGCATCAGCGCGTTTCTCAGGGTGGTGTTGGCGTCCTCCTGCCGCTCCTCGCCCTTGCGCCGGGCCACGATGGCGGTGACGCCGACGTTCAAAGCAAAAAACAGGCTGAGCAGCAGCATCCGCGGCTGGGTCGGAAGTCCCACGGAGGAGAGCGCTTCCGCGCCCAGTTCGTTGCCCACCATCATGGTGTCCACCGAGCCGATCAGGCTGTTGAGCACCATCTCCACGATGGAGGGAAACGCGATCTTCATCACGTCCCGATACGCCGTTTTACCGTCCGGCAATTCCCCCAGGCGGTGCTCCCGCTTCACCAGGTACTCCGGGGCCAGCAGGCGTTTGAACACATTTGCTTGCACGGGCAATTCTTCTTCCCTTCGTTTCCAGTGTTATACAATTCGATTGTATCACAGAAAATGGGATTATTCAATTCCATTTCTCATGCCGTGATGGATCAAAACAAAATTTGCTAAATCAGCCAAAAACCGCTTGCGGATCGGGCCGTTTTGCATTATGATGAGGATAGAAAGCATCATAAGAAACGGAGGGTGAAGTTGATGAAAAAACTGTTTTCCCTGCTCCTGGCGCTGTGCCTCCTGATGGGCCTGGCACTGCCCGCGCTGGCGGAAGAAACGCCGATCACCGTGGCCGAGATCCAGAAGTACGGCAACCTGGTGCTGTCCGTCACGGGCACCGAATTCATGGCCCTGGGCTATGATTACGGCGACATCGTGACCGTGACCCTGAACGGTCAGGAATTTGACATGCCCGTCGGCTCCAACTACGCCGACGTGGATCAGGGCAGCATGATCTGCCGCGTGGTGGTCAAGCCCGACACCGATGAGGATTACATGATTCTGGCCATCAACATGGGCGACCTGGCGACCACCGCGCTGATCGCCGAAAAGGAAAAGACCGAGGCCGATCCCGGCTACCTCTGGCACTATCTGGTGGATGAGCCCGTCCCCGTCGCTTTCGCCATGAAGGAAAAGGGCGGCTACTACGACCAGTGGGTCATGCACCAGCTGACCCGCAGTGAAAACCGGGAAGACTATCCTGATCTGACCGATGCCGAATACGCCAATTTCCGCGTGATCTCCACCACCGGAGTGGGCGAGGGCAAGCTGTACCGTTCTTCCTCTCCCGTGAACCCCGAGATCAACCGCAACCATGAAGCCGACGCCGCGGCCCAGGACGCCGCTGTGCGCACTTTCATCAACCTGGCTGACAACGAAGAAACCATGAAGGGCTATGAAGGTTTTGCCGAATCCTATTATTCCCAGCAGAACATCATCGGCCTGAACCTGGGCGTGGACTTTGCCGCCGAGGATTTCAAGGCCGGGCTGGCCGACGGCCTCCGCTTCATCGCCGCCAATGACGCGCCCTACCTGGTGCACTGCAACGAGGGCAAGGACCGCGCTGGTTTCGTTTCCGCCGTCCTGGAAGCGCTGATGGGCGCAAGCGCGGAAGAAATCACCGCGGATTACATGGTCACTTACTACAACTATTACGGCGTGCAGCCCGGCACCGAGCAGTACGACGTGATCGCCGCCAGCAACATCCAGAAGAGCCTGGCCGCCGCTTTTGAAATGGATTCCATTTTCGAGGGCGATCTGCAGGCCGCCGCCGTGAATTATCTTTCCAATATCGGCCTGAGCGCGGAAGAAATCGCCGCCGTCCAGGCGAACCTGGGGCAATAATCAAAGCAACTGAAACCAAAGAACGTCAGGGACGTATGACGCCCCTGGCGTTTTTTCGGTGGGTGGGCAATGCATTTGAATGGATAAAGGATACTTAAACCAGGAACGAGGGAATAGGGATTAGGGATTAGAAAAATCCGAGGTGTCATCCCGACCGAAGCGGAGGCGAGAGCCGCAGCGGAGTGGAGGGATCTGAGAGAAACGTGTCCAACCATGCAACTTTATACCCTGCTTTCAGATCCCTCGACTACGGTTCGCCTCTTGCTCACCTTCGCTCGGGATGACAGAAGTTGGCCTAATCCCTCATCCCTATTCCCTAATCCCTTTAATGACTTAAAGTGCCTTTTGAATTAATTACCATAGCTTTTCCACCGTCACGTCGTCAAAATAATACCGCACGATTTCCTCCGCGGTTTTGCCCTCCTCGGCCATGCCATACGCGCCCCACTGCGGCATCCCGACGCCATGGCCGTAGCCCTTGCCGGAGAAAACCACCTTGCCGTCCAGCACGTCAATATCGGTAATCATCGTGGAGCGCAGCTTTGTCGAATCCAGCGCCAACCGGAGCTCCGGCGCGGACACGTTTTCGCCGTTTATCCGCAGGGTCACGGCCCGGCCGCTTTCGCCTTTCTTGCCGACCTCCACAGAATCAATCTGCTTGATATCCTGAATGCCGATGCTTTTCAGGGCGTCCAGCATTTCCTGTTCTGAAAACTCCGCTTTCCATTCCCGTGTGTCGTCGGGCGCCTGCACGCTTTCCCGGCCCTGGGTCACTTTGGTGTAGCCCGGTTCTTCCTTCTCAAAGTTCAGCCCTTCCACCGCGCGCTCGGTCACGCCGCCGGAATGCGCGTGAAACCAGGCATACGGCAGTTCGCCGTGATAAGACAGCACCAGGCCGCGCGTCTCCCCCACCGCCTGCTCAATGCGCTCGTTGACGCCGGTGGCGTCATACGCCTGCGCTTCCTCAATGTCGGTGGATATGTCCGCGCCCTGGTACTTGCTTTCTTTCTCTGTGCAGAATTTCAGCACGAAGGTGCGGGCCAGGATGGCCTGGGCTTTCAGCGCTTCCAGGGGCCAGTCGTTTTTCATTTCCCCGGCGACCACGCCCAACAGGTACGTTTCCAAGTCCATTTCTTTGGTTTCTTCCTCGTCCAGCTGGTATACCTTCAAAACCGGCACGCCCTCGTCCGTGACCTCCAGCTTTTCCGGCAGGGGCGGTTTTTTGTTTTCCTGGGTGTTATTCTCCTCGTCCTGCGTATTCTTTTTGGTTTCCTCCGCGCCGCCTGAGATCCCGCAGCCGCACAGCAGCAGGGAAAGCAAGACCGCCATCAAGATACAGCCCGTTTTTTTCCACATGGAACGCATATGTCTCCTCCTCTCTTGGTCATGGATTAGCATAAGCAATTTTGAAAATTCCATGCCAAGGAATCCTTGGAAAAAAGCAAGGAGAAAACGCAAAAAACAGCCCGCCGTTTTTCGGCGGGCTGCTAAAAGGTTCATTTGCTTATTTTCAATCCGGGATCAATACTTGCTCCAGTCCACAACCTGCTGCATCACCACGAAGGTGGCGGGGCCGGCAATGCCGTCCACAGAGGTGATGGGCGTGGTGGGATTGTAATTCTTATAGGCCCACTGGAACTCACGCACGGCGGCCCAGGTCTGGGTGCCATAGATGCCGTCGATGTTGCCGTAGTAGTAGCCCATATCGCGCAGCGCGTTCTGCAGCTTCTTCACGTCGTTGCCGTGAGAGCCGATGCGCAGCGTACGGGTGAAGCCGCCCACATAGGTGGTGTTGTTAGTCACGTGGGTCTGCTCAGCGCCCCAGCTGGACAGTTCGGTGTTGATGGCGACCCAGGTCTTGGGGCCAACAATGCCGTCCACCTTCAGGCCGTACAGCGCGCTGTAATCCTTCTGGAACCGCTTCACGGCAGCCTTGGTAAGCGCGCCGTAGATGCCGTCCGCGTTGCCGGTCATGTAGCCGGAGGCCAGCAGCTTCATCTGGATGGCTTTCACGTCTTCGCCGTAGGAGTGCAGCTTCAGCGTGCGGCCCACATACGGATCGTCGATGGTGCCTTCATAGCTCTGCTCGATGGCTTCTTCCAGTTCCACATAGGTGGGCCACAGGTAGCGGCGCATGGTGCTGTCGTACTTGCCGGTCACCTTGATGCCGTTCTTCTCCTGGAACTGCTTCACCACAGCGACGGTGGATTCGTCGAAGTAGCCTTCCTCGTACCAGTTGTTGAACTTGTAGTTCAGGTTCTTCAGCTTATCCTGGAGCACCTTCACGTCCCAGCCGCGGGAGCCCTGGCTCAGTTCGCGGGAAGGAATGCTGCCGTTGAAGATACCGGCGGTGCGGTTGTACAGCGCGTCAAACGTGCGGGGGCCCACCTTGCCGTCCACAGCCAGCCCGGCGGAAGCCTGGAAAGCCTTCACGGCGTTCTGCACCGCGGTGCCGAAAATGCCGTCGATCGTGCCGCTATAGTAGTAGGTGTTGCGCAGCTGGCGCTGCAGCTCCTTCACGGCTTCGCCACTCATGCCGATGCTGAGGGTGGCAATGTTGTAATCGGGATAGTCAGCCGGAATGACGGAAGAAGAATACATCAGCATCCGGGTGTTGTAGCCGATCTTGCCGTCCACGGTAATTTCATTCTTTTCCTGCATCATCCGCACGGCTTTTTCAACGGAATCGTTGTATTCGCCGTTCAGCTCGCCCAGGTAATAACCCAGCTGCGCCAGGCGCTTCTGGGCGGTGAGCACTTCCTCGCCCTTCATGCCCTTTTCCAGGGTGAAGGTGTTGACCGGCGGGGTGATCGTGGGCTCGTAATTGGAGCCGAAGAGCACCGCGCGGGTGGAGGGGCCGACCATGCCGTCCACAGACAGGGCGGGCTTGTCCGGATTGTATTTATTCCAATCCATCTGGAACAGCCGCACGGCGTAGGTCAGGGAGGCATTGAACTCGCTGTTCAGCGCGCCCTGGTAATAACCCAGGCTCGCCAGCTTCTGCTGCACCTGCAGCACGTCGGAACCGGTCATGCCCTCCTTGAGCGTGCGGGTGACGGGGCCGGGCGTGGCGGTGGGCCAGACGGGCGTGTCCGTATTGTAGGGATTATAGGTAGGCAGCGGCTGATTCGTTTCCACAGGGAAAGGAACGAAGGAAGGCGCGGTCGTCGGATCGTCCATGGGGATGACCGGAATATCCGCCAGCGCGGCAGCCGGGATCAAAAGCGCAAGCAGGATAAGCAAAGGCAAAAAACGTTTCATATGGAAAAACTCCTCCTCTCTGAGTATAGAGAACATCGTCTGGATTTCACATCCGCAGATATTGTATCACAAACCCGATGAAATTCCTATTCCAGAAATGTTTCAAAATGCGGAATTTACATGTAACAACTGTAAACAACGCATCACGAGTCCGCAAAGGAACGGTAAAGAATCCGTGTACATTCTAATCCACGGCCGCCAAATCCTCCGGCTCCGCGCGCCTGAACCCGGTTTTATCCCGTGTTTCTACAATATATAAGGCGGCGGTTTCTTCGTTTCCCGCCGCGAAAGGGAACACCGGCAGCGTGGTCGCCGCGCCGAATTCCCCCCGGGGCGACAGGGCGATCAGGCTGATGCTGCCCGCGTCCTCTCCCAATTCCCGCTTTCTTTCGGCCAGCGCGTCCAAAGCATGTTGGCACGCCTGCTGCGGGGATTCGCCGTTCCGCATCCGGGCGACCGTCTCGTAGGAAAGGCATCCGCGCATAATGTCCTCGCCCAGGCCCGTGGCCGCCGCCGCGCCGAACCGCGCGTCGCAGTAAAAGCCCGAGCCGATGATGGGCGTATCCCCCACCCGTCCGGGCTCCTTCATGAAAAGACCGGAGGTGGAGGTGCCCGCCGCCATGTTTCCGCTTTCGTCGAGCGCCAGCACGCACACGGTATCGTGCCCGCGGTAGGCCTCCAGTTCCTTTTCGGCCTGGGCGGCCACGGCCTCCCGCCATCGTTTCACGCTCTCCGGGGTGCGCATATCGCGCATGGCCAGCCCCTCCTGGAGGGCGAACTCCTCCGCGCCGCGCCCCGCTAAAAGGCAGTTGGTCTTTCGTCCGCAGAGACGATACGCCGCCTGGATGGGATTGCGGATGTTCTCCGCGCTCATCACCCCGCCCATGCGCAGCGCGCGCCCATCCATGAAAGCGGCGTCCAGCGTCACGCGGCCGTCCTTTCCCGGCAGGCCGCCGTAGCCGACCGAGTGAAACGCCGGCTCGTCCTCCACCCGCGACACCGCGCGCACCACCGCTTCTCCGGCGGGCGCGCCGGTTTTCAGCATTCCGAAGGTTTCCTGCACACCGTCAAAGCTCATTTTCCAGGTGCCGATGATCGCGCGCATCTCAGCCCAGCCTCCCCCGCACAGCGGCAACATAATCCCGGTCGGTCACGTCGAACCGGTCCTCCGGCGGATACAGCGCGCCGCCGTAATAAATGCTGCGGTTGTTCTGGACGGAAACATCCGGCAGCGTTTTATGCCGGGCCAGGTGCACCTGGCTGCATCCGGTCGCGGCGACCACCTTCTGAACATTCTCCAGCGTAATGCCCGCGCCGGGCAGGATCTCAATGGCCCCGTCCGCATACTGGATCATTTCGGCAATGGTGTCCAGCGCGAAAAACACGTCGCTTTGCTGGCCGCTGGTGAGCACCCGGGTAACGCCCAGGTCAATCAGCGTATCCAGCGCACGCTTCCAGTCCGGCACCACGTCCAGCGCCCGATGGAACACGCAGGGCTTGCCCCCGGCGATGCGAACGAGCTCTTTTGTCCGTTCCCTGTCCACCGTGCCGTCCTCATGCAGGAAACCGAACACCAGCCCATCCGCGCCGTTTTCGAGGAGCTGATAAGCATCCTCCCGCGCGGCCTCAAATTCAATGTCTGTATAGCAGAAGCCGCCTGCCCGCGGGCGCACCATTGCCATGATGGGGAGCGACGTGTGCCGCCGCGCCACCCTCAACGCGCCAATGGAGGGCGTCAGCCCGCCCTGAAACAAATTGCTGTTCAGTTCCACGCGGTTCGCCCCGCCCTTTTCCGCCTCGATCACATCGTCCGCCGAGCCGCAGCAGATTTCCAGCAGAACGCCGTTCATATCTGTCACTCCTTTGTTTTCTTTGTTTTTGACAGTATAGCATGTTCCGCCGGTTTTCGCAATCCGGGACAGGACAATCTCCAGGACAATCGTTTATTGCAATTCTGTGACAAAACAGTTACGAAGCCGAGAAAGAATTGCGATCATTGTAGGGGCGGATATCATCCGCCCGAAAGAATCGGAAGGCAGCAGTTTGTATGACATTGTTTAGCGCGGGCAGATACTATCCGCCCCTACATACCCGGGATTTCTTGCTGCACACAATCTGTAAGCGATTGCCCTGGGACAATCTCCTCCATGCCGACGCCGTACCTTTTCAATACCTCGCCCATGGACACAAAGCAATAAGCACCGGTCAGATTCCCGGTGCCGCTCACGCCGTCCCCGCCGATACAGGGGAAGTTTTCCGGCATATTCTTTTCGTAATGCGTCCAGATCTCCGAGAGGACAAGGGGATATGCTTTTCCGGTTCGCCCGAAATCGGCTTCAAAAAGCTGTTCAGAGCTTTTGAAACTTCGGCGCTTTCTTCGCATAGTATTCGCGCATGGTTTTCCGCTTCATTTGACGCAGCGGAAGCAGGCGATGCCTTCCTCGTGCGTCACTTCCGCCTGGCTGTACATCTTTTTCAGCCGTTCACGCAGGCTATTTTCCGTTTCGTATGGCGGGGTGAAAAAGCCCTTGGGCTGATAAAGATGCCTGATGCACCAGTCCGTCCGCTTGCAGCCGCCCCGCACATAGAAGCAGCCGCAGAAGACGCCGCCCTTTTTCAGCACGCGGAATGTTTCCCGGTAGGCCGCTTCCTTGTCCGGGAAAGCGTGGAAGCCGTTCAGGGACAGGACGATATCGAAGCTCTCTTCCGGGAAAGCCAGAGCGCCCACGTCCCCCTGCTGAAAGCTGACGTTGCGAACGTCCAGGCTTTCCGCCCGTTTCCGCGCCGCGCCCATCATGGCCTCGGAGTAATCCAGGCAGGTGACGTCCGCTTTCGGAAGCGTCCGATATACCGGCAGGGTCAGCACGCCCGTGCCCACCGGCACCTCCAGCAATTTGCCGGAAAATCCTTCCGGGATGCCGGACAGCGCCCGCTCCAGATAGCGCCGATTCTTTTCGCCGTCCATGTTCCACACGATGCGGCAGATGGCCTTGCCCAGGACCGTGGAATAGGTCATCATGCCATCGTAAAAGCCGGACATGCCGCCCGTCACCTTGTACGCGTTTTTGATCTGTTCATGCCGGGTCATCCCGCTCACTTCTCCTTCCGCTTGTATCCGCAGTCACAGTAGGGCCCGCCGGAGGCGAGCGTGTATTCCCGCGCGAACTCCGACGCCCCGCCCGCCGCGCTCATGGCGTAATCCAGGCGGCACATAGCGGGCACGTATTCAAACAGATGAAGCTCCCGCATCAGAGCGCAGATGCCGCAATAGCTGAACCGCGCCTCATAGCCGCTGCCGTCCGCGTAGGGCAGATATTCCATGTTCCAGGAATAGGGGTTCCGGTCTGCGGCCCGCAGCGCGGCGGTAGCCTGCATCCCCCGGATATCCTGTTCGCTGAACTTGCGCTTTCCGCTCATCCGGCAGAACAGACGCACGGCGGGAATCATCATGGCGTCGTGATAGTATTTTTCCACCTGCGATACAGCGGGCTTCCTGGGCAGGCTCAGCAGGAAGCCCGCCAGCATGGCGCAGCTGACGATGTTCATCTGAAACCTGTCGCCCTTTTCAAAGGCGGGCAGCTTCCCGATGATTTCTTTGTATTTCGCCCCGGCTTTTTTCGTGACCTCCGCCGCCTCGGCTTTGTCGATTCCCAATACGTCCGTCAGGTTCCTTTGAAACGAGCGCCGGAACAGCAGCCACATGCCCCACGGCATCCCCGAATATTTCATTTGCTCTCGCTCCTCTCCCATCCGCCTCCGGCGTCGGTGCTGTGGCGGATGAAATCAAAATCGCGGCGTTTCGCCAATACTTCAAGAATACGCATGGGAACTGCCCATTTAACGGCGGCGAAACGTTAGCTTTCGCTAACTCATAATCAAAAAAATAAGCGCTTCGCCATTCCGATTCCTTTGATCCCAGGGCAATCGCTTACAGATTGTATGCTGCAAGAAATCCCAGGTATGTAGGGGCGTCCCAGGTATGTAGGGGCGGATATCATCCGCCCGCGCTAAGCAATGTCATGCAAGCCATGAAAATGCTGATTGCTGCCATCCGTTTCTTTCGGGCGGATGATATCCGCCCCTACATTGATCGCACTTGCTTCTCGGCTTCGTAACCATTTTGTCATAGAATTGCAATAAGCGATTGCCCTGCCTTTGATCCATTTTGCTCTTTACACCCGGTTTCAGCCTTTCCGGTTTTGCGGCAGTTTCTCTGACAGAGCAGTAGCCATTCATCGGATTCCTCTCCGGCCTGGGCACAGCGTTAAACAAGGCAGGAAATTAGTGCTTTCTAACACACAACTTATTATATTCCAAAATACGCAGAAATCAAGAGAGAGAATAAAAAGAATACAAAATCTCTCTTTTTCAGCTTTTTCAATCTCATACTGTTCCATAAGTGAGGGCTTAAAAAAGAACCCGCCCCGATAGGAACAGGTTCTTTTTGTATGGGAAAAGGATTACAGGATAATCAACAGCCGCCCGCAGGTTTCGCATTCCACCAGTTCGCCCGCCTTGACCTTGCGGGAAATGGAGGAAGGCAGCGACATATTGCAGCCCTGGCATTGATCCCGATCCAGCGCGGCGAGGGGCGGCACGCTGTGGCGCTTGATTTCGCGGTAACGCTCCATATAATCCGGCTCGATGGGTTTTGCTTTTTCGGCGGCGGTTGCCCGAAGGGCTTCCAGTTCCCCATCCTTGGAGCGCTTTTCGTCGTCGTATACCAGCTTGAGCTTATCAAATTCGCTCTTGGCCTTGGCGGCGCGGACGCGCACGTCGTGCTGCTGGCGTTCGCGGTCGGCGGCGTCCTTGCGGATGCGCTTCACTTCCTGCTCATAGGCCGTGAGGTTATTTTGGAACCGCTTGGCGTCGTTCATAAACTGCTGCACTTCCGCGGCGGATTTGGGCTCCTCGGCTTCCATTTTCGCGTGAAGCGCGTGCACCTGCTCGTTGGTCATCCGGATCGCGTCCTTGAGCGCTTCCAGGCGATCCTGCATGGCGGCCACTTCGCTTTCCATGCGCTTCATGGCGTTTTGCTGTTCCGTGTAGAGGTCTTTGTATTTCACCAGTTTTTGCCTGACAGGAGAGCGTCTGATGGAAGCTTCCAGCTTATCCACTTCCACGTCTGCTTTCTGAAATTCCCACAATAGATGCAATTGATCCATCCTTGTGCCCTCCTTCTATTAATTAAACGCTGCCAAAGGGCGCGCACTGAGACGGGAAAACCCGCACATTATATTGTACATCATTCAGGCGGTTTTGTAAATACTCTGCAAGAAACGGCACCAGCGGCGCTTCGGTGCCATAGTGTCCGCCGTCGAACAAAACAAAATCGCTCATGGACGCGGCCAGCGCGTTGTGGTGGCGCACCTCCCCAGTCAATAGCGCCTGCGCGCCGAGGGCTTTCGCCTCCGGCCAGTCGCCGTCGTCCGCGCCGCCCGCGATAGCGAGGGTTTTGATTGCGGCGTTTCCGTCGCCGTAGCAGCGAACCGGAAAGGAAAGCGCGGCGGAAATTTTCTTTTCCAAATCGCTGGCTTTCATGGGCGTTTCCAATTCGCCGAGGAATAAATAAGTGGTTTCCTTGCGGATGTTTTGCAATTTAAGCAGCCGGGCGCAGGCCGCGCTGCCGCTGTACTCTGTCTGGTCAAGGTTGGTGTGGGCGGCAATCAGGGACAGGTTGTTCCGCACCATTTCGCACAGGATGCGGCCCTCGGCGTCTTCTTCCAATAAGTTTTTCCGAGCGTGGAACAAAAGCGGATGATGGGACACGATCAGCTCCGCGCCGATTTGTTCCGCTTCCTTCACCACGTCCCAGGTGCAGTCCAGCGCCACCAAGATCTTTGTGACCTTCCCGTCCCGCCGTCCCACGAGCGCGCCTACGTTGTCATAGCTTTCCGCCGTCTCCATGGGAGCAAGTTCATTCAAGATATCTTCAATCGTTTTTACCGTCGCGCACACGTTCTTGTTCCTCCTTGAGCCAGGCAAATTCCTGTTTTCCCTGGGGCGTTTGCTTTTTTGAAGCCAGGCCCGCGCGCCAGCGCAGGTATTCAGGATAGTATTGTTGGATGGATTCCATAAGCCGCGGGCCGACGCACAGCTGTTTTTCGGACAGGGGTTCACTTCCCCGCACCGCCCGGAGCAGCACATAAAAGCGGTTCGCCGCGAAAGCGATTTCTTCCGTTTCGATGCGGTAATCAAGCTCCGCCAGCGTCTGCCGCACCAGCCCCATGTCGGTATGCGCGGACAGCACCAGCGCCGCGCTGCGCAGTTTCTCCCGTCCATCCCGCAGGATGCCGCTCAGCGTGTGCCCGCCCATGCCAAGGATGGCGATGGCCTGGGCCGGCCTGTCCAGCACGTTCAGCCCGTCTCCCACGCGGAAATCCGCGCGGCCAGCCAGGCCATGTTCCTGTATAAGTATTTCCGCTTTCTGTAACGAATCCGCGCTGATGTCCGCCACGCACATGCGTTCCGCTTTGCCTGATTCCAGCAGAAAACAAGACAACCGCCCGTGATCCGCGCCGATATCGGCGCCGTATTCACAGGCGGGAAAAAGCGCTGCCGCGCGGGATAAGCGGTCGTCCAGTTCCAAAGAGCGGCGCATCAGTCCAGGTAATCCTTCAGTTTTTTGCTGCGGCTGGGATGGCGGAGCTTGCGCAGGGCCTTGGCCTCGATCTGGCGGATGCGCTCACGGGTGACCTGGAACTCCTTGCCGACCTCCTCCAGCGTGCGCTGATGGCCGTCGTCCAGGCCGAAGCGCAGGCGCAGCACCTTTTCTTCGCGGGGGGTCAGAGTGTCCAGCACGTCCCAAAGCTGCTCCTTCATCAAGGCGTGGGAAGCGGCTTCGGCGGGAGCCAGCGCGGTTTCATCCTCCAGGAAGTCGCCCAGATGGCTGTCCTCCTCCTCACCGATGGGGGTTTCCAGGGACACCGGCTCCTGCGCGATTTTGATGATTTCCCGAACCTTGGATTCGCTGATGCCCATAGCCTTGGCGATTTCCTCGGGCGTGGGCTCGCGGCCGTATTCCTGCAAAAGCTGGCGGGAAACGCGGATGAGCTTGTTGATGGTTTCCACCATGTGGACGGGGATGCGGATGGTGCGCGCCTGGTCGGCGATGGCGCGGGTAATGGCCTGGCGAATCCACCAGGTGGCGTAGGTGGAGAACTTGTAGCCCTTGCGGTAATCGAATTTTTCCACGGCTTTGATGAGGCCCAAATTGCCTTCCTGGATCAAATCGAGGAACAGCATCCCGCGGCCCACATACCGCTTGGCGATGGAAACGACCAAACGCAGGTTGGCTTCGGCCAGCTTTTTCTTGGCTTCCTCGTCGCCCTGCTCCATGCGCTGGGCGATTTCGATTTCTTCCTCGGCGGTCAAAAGCGGCACGCGGCCGATTTCTTTTAAGTACATGCGCACGGGGTCGTCGATGCTGATGCCCTCGGGCATGGAAAGATCCAGGTCTTCGGGCAGGGGTTCCGGCTGCTGCACCGGGGTTTCCGCGTCCCGCGTGACCACGACGCCCATGCCCTCAAAGGTTTCCAATATATTGTCAAACTGTTCAGGGTCGATTTCATAGTTGGCGAGCTTGGAGATGATTTCGTCGTAGGTCAATACGCCCTTGCTTTTCCCCAGTTCGTACAGTTCGTTCAGTTTCGCCTGTTTCGCGTCGTTATGCGTGCTCATGGCTCCACTCCTCTCCCTCAGCGTCCCTGCTGCTTTAACTGATCCAGTTCCCTGGTAAGCTCCTGTATTTCGGTAAGCATTTGTGTTTTTTGTTCGTTGGATTCCAATGTGCGCATGGTTTCTTTCAGTTTATTCATTTCCTGCGTCAGATATTGGATGCGCAGTTTCCGCAGGCAGTCGCCCGCCACCTCGGCGGCGTTGTCGATTTCCGTGCCGGTGAGGCGGGAAAAAGCCTCCCCTGCCGCCTGGCGCGCATCGTCGGTCAAGTCTTCATCCGCCACAATCGCGTCGGGCGTTTCCCCGGCGATCAGCCGCCCGGCGATCAGGCGGAGCGTTTCTGAAAAAAAGTCCGCTTCCTTCACCATGTCCCGCGGCAGCCTGCCCGACGCCAGGAGCGCCAGCAGCGTCTGTTCCGTTTTATACCCCTCGGGTTCGCGTACTCTGCGTTCCCGGACGGGCTGAGCCTTCGGCGGCAAAAGCGGCGTGGCCTGCGCCCCGTTCGCCTCGATCTGCGTGCCGACCTGGGCCAGCAATACGTCCCTGGAAAATCCCGTCTGCACCGAAAGGGCCTCCAGGTAGTTTTCCAAATCCACCGGGTCGCGCACGGTTCTGAGCAGTTCCGCGCACTTCTTCGCGTATTCAGCGGGCCCGTCCGGCGATTTCAAATCGTATTGCAGCCGGAGGCGCTGCATCCGGTACGCCACGGGGCGCATCGGTCGAATCGCCTCAAAGGCTTCCAATCCGCGCTGCCGGATGAATTCATCGGGGTCAAGCCCGTCCGGCAGGTAAATCACCCGGCAGGGGACATGCTCTGCCTCCAGGATATCCAGGCCGCGCTCGATGGCGTGCTGCCCGGCCTCGTCGCCGTCATAGCAGAGAAAGACCTCCGGGGCATAGCGGCCCAGCAGCCGCGCCTGCTCGTTGGTCAGCGCCGTGCCCAGCGTCGCCACCGCGCCGGTGACGCCCGCCTGGGAAATCGCCACCACGTCCATGTATCCCTCGACGAGAATGATCCGCTTTAAATCGCGGTTTTTTCGGATCAGGTTGATAGCGTACACACCCTTGCGCTTGTTGAAAACGGGCGTATCGGAAGTATTCAGGTATTTGGGCTTGGCGTCCTTTTGCATGGCGCGCCCGCCGAAACCCAGCACGTGGTTGTATTGGTCGATGATGGGAAACATGGCGCGGGAGCGGAACATATCAAAGGCGTTTTCGCCCTTCACCACCGTCAGGCCCGCGAGGTTGAGTTCCTCCCGCGTGTAGCCCTTTTCGGTCAGGTAATTGGTCAGCCCGTCCCACTGGTTGGTGGACGCCCCGAGCCCGAACCGGCGAATCACGCCGTCCGTGAGGCCGCGGCCATGGAGGTAATCCAGCGCGGCCTTGCCCTCGGGCTTCCAGAGCATGTCGTGGTAGTAGCGCGCGGCGTCGCGGTTGGCGTTATAGAGCCGCTCCCGCTGGCTCCTCCGGCGCTCGTAATCCGGGTCTTCCTGAAGCTCCGGGAGCGCCATATGCGCCCGGTCGGCCAGGAGCTTGACGGCGTCCATAAAAGGCGCGCGCTCCATTTCCATCACAAACTTGATTGCGTCCCCCGTTGCCTTGCAGCCGAAGCAGTAATACATGTTCAGATCCGCGTTGACAGAAAACGAAGGGGTCTTTTCATTGTGGAAAGGGCACAGGCCCCAGTAGCGGCGGCCGTCTTTTTTGAGCGTCACATAGCTGGAAACAACGGATACGATATCGGTGCGGGCGAGCAATTCGTCCTTCCATGCAGATGGGAGCCGTATCGCCATCCCGCAGCCTCCTTTCTCCCGCCCTGTTCCCTGCCATGCGTCCGCGCGTTCTTTGTATCAATTCGCGGTGATTGCCGGATTTCCTGCAAATTGTGATAATTTTCGCGTATTTTTCCCTTGTTCCGCGCGAAAGCGATCATTCAGATGACGGGAAAGGAAACGGGGATAAACAATTGCTGGTAGGTACGCAGGGCGTAGCGGTCGGTCATGCAGGCCAGGTAATCGGTCACGGCGCGTTCGGTGCCGTCCCTGTAACTGATCTGTACATACTCCAGAGGCATTTTGCCCGGATGCTCCATATAATATTCAAACAGCGCCTCGATCACATGGTCGCACCGCCGCTCCTCCTCCTTGCGCCAGTGATCCATATACACGCGCTGGAACATGAACGCGCGCATTTCGTCGCTGGCGGCCTGCACCTTCGCGCTCATGCGCAGGTGGGGCTGGCCCTGGCTTTCGTTCACGATATCCGAAATCATGGTGTTGATGCGCTGGCCGTGGGTTTCGCCCAGGACGCGCAGAAGATCCTGCGGCAGTTCAAATTCCCGCAGCACGCCCGCGCGGATGGCGTCGTCGATATCGTGGTTGATGTAGGCGATGCGGTCGGCCCGGGCGACGCATTCGCCTTCCAGCGTTTCGGGCTTTAAATTGCCGGAATGCTTGAGGATGCCGTCCCGGACTTCCCACGTCAGGTTCAGCCCCTCCCCGCCCTCCAGCACCTCCACCACCCGCAGGCTTTGCTCGTTGTGGCGAAAGCCGTTTTGCGTGAGGCGGTTCAGGGAACGCTCCCCGCTGTGGCCAAAGGGGGTATGGCCCAGGTCGTGGCCCAGGGCGATGGCCTCGGTCAAATCCTCGTTTAAGTGCAGGCACCGGGCCAGCGTCCGCGCCACCTGCGCCACCTCCAGCGTATGCGTCAGGCGCGTGCGGTAATGGTCGCCCTCCGGCGCGATGAACACCTGGGTTTTGAATTTCAGGCGGCGAAAGCTCTTGCAGTGCAGGATGCGGTCGCGGTCCCGCTGGAACGCCGTGCGAAGCGGGCAGGGCTCCATGGGATGTTCCCGCCCTTTCGTGTCCGCGCTGCAAACGGCGAGGGGGGATAAAAACTCCCGTTCGCGCTGTTCCAGTTCTTCCCGGATGGTCATGGCCATCGCCTCCTAATGCTGGATATATACAACATAAACGAAAGATTTCCTTTTTTCGCGCTTGAAAAATATCCCGGTCTTTTTCAACGCTGCGGCAAAGCCTTTTTGTAGGCTTTCGGCGAGACCCCTACATATTTATAAAACAAACGCAGAAAGTTGGAATAGTTTTCAAACCCGCACTGCTCCGACACCGTGTTGAGCGAAACGCTGTCGGGGATCAGTTTTTTGGCAAGCATGACCCGGCGGTACAGCACATAGTCGTACACGCTGCGGCTGGTGTATTTCTTGAATTCATGCGCCAGATAGGATACGCTCACGCCGAACTGCTGGGCCAGCGCGTCCACGCTGAGCGGCTTCATGTAGTTTTCGTTCACATACATCAGAATGTCGTGAATGGCGGAGGAGCCTTTTTCCGTGCGCGGCGTCGGCCCGGCGCGCCGCATGGATTCACACATGATTTGCAGGATCGGCAGCAGCAGGCAATAGTCCTGGAAGCGGGACAGCGGCTCCGTTTTCTTCTGGTTGTCCAGCAGGCGAAGCATCATCCGCTTGCATTTCTGCGCTTCCTCCGGCGTCAGCGGAAACTGGTGGTGACCATTGGAAACCTTCGATTGGAAGTAGGCGTCCAGGTCAATTTGGCCGCATCCGCACACCTTGAGCGTGTCCGAGGTGATATAGAGAAACGCCCGCTCGTAGTCCGTTTTCGGCGGCACCTCCACCCCGTGCATGGAAAAAGGCGGGATGATGTACAGCTGGTTGGGTTCCATTTCATAATAATATTGGTCAATGTCGATCATCTTCCCGCCGCGCAGGTGCAGGTACAATTCATAAAAATCGTGGCAATGGCTGATATATCGGAAGTTTTCTTCCTCAATATGGGTATAGCAGGCTTCAAACTCCGTCTGGTTGTTCCCCATGCTGCTGTACTGGTCAAACTGCACGGAAGTGATTTTTGCCATAATACTTTGCCCCTTTCTGTACAGTTTCTATAATAATGCAGAATTTATACAAAATCAAGCAAAAATTATGTAGATATTTTAAAAATGGTTTTGATACAATATGAGTCGAAATAGTTGATACAGATAAAGAAAAACCAGATTCGCGCGCTTTTGTCCAATATTGCCGCTTTGGAAGCGCTCCCGCATGTTTCCCGCGTTCAAGAAAGGAAGGGATCGGTTTTGTCAAACGTGATGTCCACCGACAAGGTGAACGCCATTCGGAAGAGCAACAAAAAAATGGGCTTTTCCTGGAAAACGTATCTGAAAAGGTATTGGACGCTGTACCTGCTGCTGGTGCTGCCCATCGCTTTCTTTATTGTGTTCCGGTATACGCCCATGGCCTATATCCTGCTGGCGTTCAAAAAGAACAACATCCTCCAGCCCCCGTGGCAGGTGGCCTGGGCGAAGAACAATGGCTTCGAGTGGTTCATCAAGGCGTTCAACGATAAAAACTTCCTGGACGCCCTGCGCAACACCATCGTGCTGAACCTGCTGGATCTGATTATCGGCTCTCCCATGCCCATCATCATGGCTATTTTGCTCAACGAGCTGGCCTATCCCAAGTTCAAGCGCGTCACCCAGACGGTGCTGTACCTGCCACACTTTCTGAGCTGGGTTATCATTTCCAGCATCACCCTGCGCCTCTTCGCCACCAACGACGGCCTCATCAACAAAGCCCTCGGCACGGCGATTCCCTTCGTCGGCACGGAAAGCAACTGGCGCGCCACCTACATCGTGCTGGGTATCTGGAAGGAATGCGGCTGGAACACGATCATTTACCTGGCGGCTCTCACCGCCATCAGCCCCGAACTGTATGAAGCCGCGGAAGTGGACGGCGCGGGCCGCCTGCGCAAAATCTGGCACGTCACCCTGCCCGGCATCCGCTCCACCATCATCGTGCTGCTGATTATGAACCTGGGCCACATCCTCGGCTCTGAGTTCGACCGGCCGTTCACCTTAAGCAATCCGCTGGTGGAGGGGGCCAGCAAAACCATCTCCATCTTCGTGTATGAACGCGGTATCCAGGGCAGCCAGTTCTCGCTGAGCACCGCCGTGGGCCTGTTCCAGAGCGTGGTCTGCGTGATCTTCCTGCTGCTTTCCAACTGGCTGGCCAAGAAATTTGGCGAGCGCGGCGTTTGGTAAGGAGGTGCCGGAATGAGTACAACACAACTGTCCTCCAAGCGTTTAAAGGACGGGATGATCAAATCCAGAAAGACCCAGGTGGGCGATTTGCTGATCGCGGCGTTCTGCCTGATTCTGATGCTGATCTGCCTCATCCCCATGATCCACGTGCTGGCGTGCAGCCTGTCCTCCGCGGACGCGCTGGTGCGCAACGACGTGTTCCTCTGGCCCAAGGGCTGGAACGTTGAAGCCTATAAAACCGTGCTGACCACCGAAAAGTACGTCCGCTCCCTGTGGTGGACGGCGCTGCTGACGGTGGGGTGCACGCTGCTGTCCCTGTTCCTGACCATCTGCGCCGCGTATCCGCTGACGTATTCCAACCTCAAGGGCGGCAAGTTCATCAACTTTATCATCCTGTTCACCATGTATTTCAGCGCGGGCACCATCCCGTCCTACATTCTGCTGAACAACCTGAAGATGCTGAACACTCCCTGGGCGCTGATCATCCCCAACTGCATCAGCGTGTTCAACGTGATCATCATGCGCTCCTTCTTCTACGGCGTGCCGGAGAGCCTGCGCGAAGCCGCGGAGATCGACGGCGCCGGACCCATCCGCACGCTGGTGCAGGTCTACCTGCCGCTGAGCCTGCCAGTCATCGCCACTTTGGCGCTGTTCTACGCCGTGGGCCGCTGGAACGGCTTCTCCGACGCGCTGATGTACCTGAAAAAGTCCAGCGCCGAAAAGTATTGGCCCATCCAGCTGCTGCTGTATAACGTTATCAAGAATTCCACCCAGACCAGCGAACAGGCGGCCCAGGAAGGCTTCTTCTCCAACGGCGTTTCCAAGACCATCCAGATGGCTACCGTTATGTTCGCCACCGTGCCCATCCTGATCGTGTACCCCTGGCTGCAAAGGTACTTCGTCAGCGGCGTCACCATCGGCGCGGTGAAAGGGTAAGAGGCATTAGGCAATAGGCATTAGGGAAAAAATGATCTCACTTATTCCTTATGCTGTACATGTATATCATTTTAACGCTACTACCTATTGCCTAATGCCTATTGCCTAATGCCTATTGCCTATTGCCTACTCCCTATTCCCTACCCCCTAATTTCGTTACCAAGGGCTGGCGCCCTGAAAATAAAAAGGAGGAATAACCCCATGAAACGTATCCTGGCTCTGGTTCTCATGCTGGCGATGATCGCCACCTTGGGCGTGACTTCCGCGTTCGCCGCCGATGACGGCTTCGTGGATGGCAAGTTCACAACCACCCGTCACATCACCGTCGAAATCTTTAACCGCAACAACGACGGCGGCTCCGATCCCACCAACAACGTGTGGACCGACCCGACATCTGCTACACCTATTCCGCTCCCACCATCCTGAACTACGCGGGCATGGGCGGCGTGATCGACCTGGCTCCCTATCTGGAAGAATACGGCGATCAGCTGGAAGACCTCAAGGCCCTGATCGGCGCGGAAAACCTGTTCTATGACAAGGACCCCGCCACCGGCACTGTGTACATGCTGCAAGGCGCGATGCCCAACAACGGCCGTATCACCACCTTCATCCGTCAGGACTGGCTGAACAAGCTGGGTCTGGCCGTCCCCACCACCACCCAGGAATTCCATGACGTGCTGGTCGCCTTCCGCGACAACGCCGAAACCCTGCTGGGCGCGGACGCCGATAAGATGGTACCCTACTCCACCTCCACCGACATCGGCTGGCGCAACGACCTGATGAGCATCAGCTTCGTGCCCGATGACGTGACCGATGAAACCCTGTATGTGTACGGCTATGACGACCGTCACCTGCTGTATCCGAACTACAAAGAGGGCATCCGCACTCTGAACGCCTGGTACAATGAAGGCCTGGTCTGGAAGGACTTCGCCCTCTACACCGACAGCACCGAAGAAGACAACATGATGAAGGCCGGTTACGTGGGCGCCTTCATGCACAACTGGGACTATCCTTTCCGCAACGGTGAAGACTCCATCGCCGCCAACCTGATCCGCAACGTGGGCGAAGACGCGATGTATATCCCGATCGACTGCTTCCAGAACGATGCCGGCATCACCCGCAAGTTCCTGGGCAGCGTGGTCGGCAGCGACCGCAAGTCCTTCCTTCCCGCCACCTGCGACGAGCCTCTGGCCGCTCTGCTGTACCTGAACTTCATCTCCAGCGCCGAAACCATCAAGTACCTCCAGACCGGTCTGGAAGGCACCAACTTCGTCATGGCTGAAGGCGGCGCTTATCAGATCCTGCCCGCCACCGGCGAATGGGTGAAGAACTCCGGCAACAACATCGACTACACCATGACCTGCAACGGCCTGTACCTGGGCGAAGCCACCGACGCCTCCACCGCGCTGAGCTATCCCGGCATCCCCGC
>CADAKE010000047.1:3854-16435 GCA_902788445.1 uncultured Eubacteriales bacterium | reverse complement strand
CCCTTCACCTACAGCGCCAACGACATGTCCATCGGCGACGTGGACGGGGACGGCGAAATGGAATATTTCGTCAAGTGGGACCCGTCCAATTCCAAGGACGTGTCGCAGAAAGGCTATACCGGGCGCTGCCTCATTGACTGCTATAAGCTGGACGGGCGGCTTCTATGGCGGCTGGACATGGGGCCGAACATCCGCGCCGGAGCGCACTACACCCAGTTCATGGTCTATGACTTTGACGGGGACGGCAAGGCGGAAATGTGCGTGAAAACCGCGCCGGGCACCCGGATGACGGTGTTCAACGAGGACGGTTCGGTCAGGAGCGAGCGGTATATCACCCTGCTGCCGGAGGACATCGCCGCGGGCGTGCAAAATACCGACAATTACGTCTGCTCCGCGCGGGATTACCGCAGTCACATGGCCGACGTGTTTGAAGCCTGGCGCGAACATCCCGAGGTCAAAAACGGACACTGGCCGGATACGCTGGAAGCGTGCTTTGGCATCCCGCAGCAATACGCTTATCCCCTCAGCCGCCCGGACGCGGAGGCGCTGACAGATTATTTCATTCAGGTTTACGCGCCGTCCCGCAGCGCGAAGAACCGGCTGGATCAGTTCGAGGGCTTTGTTTACGACGGGCCGGAATACCTGACCATGTTCGCGGGCGACGGCCGGGAACTGGAAACGATTGCTTTCCCGGTGCCGCGGCAGGACGACGGGCTGCTGTGGGGGGACTACTCCATGCCGCGCATCGAGCCCTGCAACCGCGTGGACAGGTTCCTGTCCGCCGTGGCCTATCTGGATGGTGAGCGGCCTTCCGTCGTCATTGGCCGGGGATACTACACGCGAACCACCGTCACCGCCTATGATTTCCGGGACGGGCATTTCATCAAACGCTTTACGGCGGATTCCGGCCACGTGCCGATGAAAAATCCCTTCAATGACCATTCCCACGCGGGACAGGGCGACAGCCCGACCCACGGCCTGTTCGCGGGACAAGGCAACCACAGCATGGCCATTGCCGACGTGGACGGGGACGGCTGCCAGGAAATCGTGTACGGCGCGGCGGTGATCGATCAGGACGGCAGCCTGCTCTATTCCAGCTACGGCCCCATGCCGGACGGCAGTATCGCCAAGTTCGGCCACGGGGATTCCATGCACTGCGGCGTCATTGACCCCGACCGCCCCGGCCTGCAAATCTTCAATGTGTTCGAGGGAGCGAAGGAAGCGCCCTGGGGCTTTGCCCTGCGGGACGCGGAAACGGGCGAAGTGATTTTCGGCCAGCCCGCCGACACCGATCTGGGCCGCTGCATGGTGGGCGATATCGTTCCCGGCGTGCGCGGGCTGCAATGCTGGGTGCTGGAAACCTTCGACTGCCATGGGAACAAGCTGAACGTTCCCTTGCTCGGCACCAACGCCAGCATCCGCTGGGCGGCGGATATGAGCACCCAGATCATCGACGGCGCGAATTACCTCACCCAGGAAAATACGGGCCGCGTTGTGGACAACACCCACGGCGAAATGCTCTCGCCGGAAAACACGAAAACCAACAACGGCACCAAGGGCAACCCCTGCCTGATTGCCGACATTTTCGGCGACTTCCGGGAGGAGCTTCTCCTGCGCACTGCGGACAGCGCCGCCATCCGCATCTATACAAACACGGATATCACGATTCACAAGCTGTTCACCTTGCTGCATGACCCGCAGTACCGCGTGGGCGTGGCCTGGCAAAACAACTGCTATAACCAGCCCTGCTATCCCAGCTTCTATTATGCCAGCGACATGGACTGGCAAAACATTCTGTCCTGATTTGTTCACAGCAGGAAATAAAAAAGCGTCAAATACTGCCTCATTCCCATCCGCTGGACGCCAGGGATGCGTGGCAATATTTGACGCTTTTTGAAGCATCCTTATAAAAAACAGTCCCGTGTGAGGACTGAATTGATTTCAAAGTGATACGCTAAGAAAGCCCGTATCAACATACGGGGCTGCTTTCAGATACCCACCGACAGGAAACACGTTTCCTCAAACCGTCCGCATGAAAGCAAACGCGGCAGGCATCCTTGAAACAGGCGCGTTTATTTGCCCGCCTCCGGCTGGTCAACCGTTTCTTCCTTGGTTTCTTCCGGCTGTTCCTGTACGCTTCTGCCCTTTTGAAGCTCGATAGCGTAGCCAACATCCTGAGCCGCAGCTTCCTGAACCAACTGGACATACTGCTGCTGCCGATCACGCCATTTTGCGTACATAAAGAGAATCACTACGACCAAAGCCAACACAGCAATATAATACAACAGTGAACTCAGAAACCGCTTTCCCTTATGCTCCGTATTGCTGCCCATCTTTTGCCTCTCTCTTTTTTGTATTGATTCGTTTTCTTCTTCCAGTGCACTGACCTGAAAAGGGAGACGGCGTTGTCCCGTCTCCCTTTTCAGATTTTCTCAGGGAACAGATGATTACGCCGCCTTCTTCACCAGCGCGAAGATGCCGGGGAAGGGGAAGGAAACTTTGAGCTTACCAGTCTTAGCATCAAAGTCTTCCACTTTCAAGTCGAGATAGACATATTCGCCAGTAGCAGGATTGATCAGCAGGATGCAGTAATCCTCAATATTGATTTCTTCTTCTGCTTCCTCTTCAGTGGCTTCGCCGGTGGTTCCTTCCTCAGTGGTCGCCGCTTCGTCCGATTGCTTGGTTGCCAGCTGTTCATAAGTCAGCTCCACTTCCACGGAACCGAGCACATTTTCATCGTAGGAAATGCTGGAGAAACCGCTGGCCAAGTCGCCGCCGTTATAGTTGTTGTCAGAATCTTCGGAGAGGGTCAGATTCTCAACAACTGCTTGAAGCAGCGTTTGTCCTTCTTTCACTTCGAGCTCAGGAACTGCTTCTTCGCCCTCTTCGGTGCCTTCCGCGGTGCCCTCTTCAGCGCCTTCTTCCGTTTGTTCCGCGGCAGCCGTAACGAGATTATTGACAAACGCCACGGCGGCCTTTACGTTATCATTCCAGCCTTCTTCCACAGCAGCGACTTCCGCAACTGTTTCAACTTTCTCCAGCGCCTGAACTTCCTCTTCGGTCGCTTCCTCAGAAATCGCAACTTCAACCTTCGGCTTAAGCGCTCCGGGGCTCAGCTTGGCAAAAGCCGTCGCCGCGACAGAGCACAGCATCACCAGGGCGCAAACCAACGCAATCAGTTTCTTCATGGGTTCCATCCTCCTTGAATTTCATTCATATTACATGAATCGAATTTATATTAACCCTTCCGGGCCAATATCAGCATCACTGTTTGATGTAAAACAGTTCAATCACCTTGGCGAGCAGCGCATCCTCATCGGGATAAAACTCGTCGTGGTCTTCGCCGGAAACATTCCGTCCTTCGGGAATATAGTAATTCTGGCTGCTGAAAGCGGTATTTTTTACAATTCGCGTCAGATCCAGATACCGATTTTTTGTGATGTTGGTCTGCACATAGCGATCAGCCTTTTGCAGCTGGTTCCAAAGCTCGTCCGGCTGCTCGTTCAGAATGGCCTGAACACGGTTGATAGCGCCTGTGATATAGGACTGCTGGCGCTGCATTCGCCCGACGTTGGAAAAATCCTTCTCCGTATCGCGGTAGCGAACGAAGCTTTCCAGGTTTTGCGCGTCAATGGTCACCTGAGCGCCCTGAAACAGCCGCGCGTCAATCTCCGCCATATCGTTGTTGGGAACTGTCACCTCCACAGGCCCGAGCATATCGGCCACGATTGAAAGGGAACCGCGGTTGGTGATGACATAATCATCAATGGGCACGCCGTACAAAAGCAGGGAAACCGCCTCGCACAGCCCATCGCAGCTTGCCTTTCCCCCATCGCCATAGGTATAGGCATAGCAGAGGAAATCTGAATACAAACCGGAGGATATGCCGCTCAGTGTATAACGGCGGATTTTCGTTATGGTTTCGCGGTTCAAGGCGATCACCGTCATTTTCCTGTGCAGTTCATCCAGAACCACCAGGGAAATGCTGTCCGCGCGGGGGGCCATGGCATATCTCCTGTACTGAACCAAAGGCGTATCAGAATCAAGGCCCGCGTACAGAATGGTGGTGACGCGGTTATTGTAGCGGTAGTTTTTCCCCTGGTAGGTGATGTTCCGATACCCGGTTCCAACGTTCACCGCATTTTGCGCAATCAGGTCTTCGCCCGCGTCCTGAAAATTCAGCGCCAGCCAGACAACCCCGCCAATCACGACGGCTGCAAAAAGAACCAGGACTGCCGCCAGCTTTTTTTGACGCCTCAGAAGCCGCCTGAGCCTGGAAAGCGGACTTCTCGAACGGGAATTCCGCTGCTTCTGGCCATAATAATCGCTCATACGCGATCACCGCTGCCTGCCGATTCGCGCTTCTTTTTATCCTTTGATTTTCCTTTTTGCCCGTACCCATACCCATAGCCATAGCCGTATTTCTTCCCGTAGCCATAGCCATATTTTCTGCCATAGCCGTATCCGTAGCCATACCCATAGCCATAGCCGACGCCGTTTCCGCCCACCTTGTTAATGACAACGCCGAGCACCTTCACCCCGGCGTACTCAAGCTGCTGCTTGGCGTGCAGGGCGGCTTTATGATCCGTTTCGCCGCATTCCACAACCAACACGGTGCCGTCGCACTGGTTCGCGATCAGCACGCCGTCAATCACGGCGTTGACAGGGGGCGTGTCCACGATCACATAATCGTAAACGTCCTTCAGGTTTTTCAGCATCAGGCGGAACAGGTCGCCGGAAAACAGTTCGCTGGGATTGGGCGCGACTTCTCCGGTGAAAATGATATCAAAATTCGGGTCGTCCGTGCCGAAAACAATATCCTGCAGGTACACCTTTCCGCAAAGGAACTCAGACAGCCCGCTCCCGTCCTTCTTCACATGGTAGCGCTGGAGCATCTGGCTGTTGCGGATATCGCAGTCAACATAGATGGTCTGCTTTCCGAGCGCGGCGAAGCTCTTCGCAAGCCGGAAGGAGAGCGCGGACTTACCTTCATGCATGTCCGAGCTGGTAATCGCGATTGTTTTCAGGTCATACCCGCTCATCTGGATATTGCCGCGAAGACTGTTGATCGCCTCGTTAGCCAGGAAAGGCAGGGGGGCAACAGTCAGTTCCGCCGTTTTTTTGACGGAGGATTCATATGTATTGTATCTCTTCTCCGTATCCATAGCTTCTCCGTTAATTGTTCTGCTCAGTTTCAAAGAATGGGACAGCGGCGAGCACCGGCAGCTGCAAATACTTTTCCACGTCGTCCTCGGTCTTGATGGTGACGTCCATCAGCATTCGCAGAATCAGATATCCCGCAGCGATAACAAAGCCAATCACCGCGCCGATGGCGAACGTCCGCACGATGGAGGAAGTAACATTCTGCACGGATTCCGCGGAGGAATAGTCGATCACGGAAGGCTGGCTCGCGCCGATGATCTGATAAATCTGATCAATGCTCACCAGCAGGAGATCGTTGGCAATATCGCGGCTGAGGGCAAGATCGCCGGTCGTCACTTCAGTATGGATGATATGGGTCCCCGTCGGATTGGAGACGGCAATCATCCCGCCCAGCTGACGATAATTCACATTCAGCCCGAGATCTTTGATGACCTGGTTCAGCACGCCGCGGCTTTTGACGATCGTCTGATAGTCGGTCGCCAGCGATGAACCAAGCTGCAGGTCGGACAGGGAAATCACCGAATCGGTGTTGGTGATGTACATTTCCGTGCTGGCCGTGTAGCGGGGCTTGACCGTGTACAGGTGAAACGCCCCCGCCACCGCTGTGCAGATCAGAACGGAAAGCACAAGCATTCTCCAATGATGCAGCAATACGAAAAAGACTTCTACCAAGTCGATCTCTGCCGCATTCACATCACCGTTGTTTTGGGGCCTCTGGGTGAGCGAAGTGTTTCTCTGCACTTCCAAAGTTTTTTTCTCTTGCTCCATAACCGTCCCTGTTCTTCTTGTTTTTTCGTTCGTGTTCGTGAGCGTCTTACGGATTCAGCAGCAGCCGGATATTCCGTTCCAGAATATTCTCCGTCAGGCCGGGCTCAACCTCGGCCCGCATCCACTGCACCACGCTGTCAATATGCGGCGGCCTGAAATCCATGCCGTGGGTATCGCTGCCGAGGAAATCCACATACCCTTCCCGGAGAAGCTGGCGCCAGGGATTCTTTCTGAAAAGACCGTCCCGGGCCAGCGCCGTGTCAAAATTCATCTGAAGCATCGCGCCGTCGTACCGCAGCTGGGAAAGGCGCTCCGTATTGCCTTTCAGGCATTGATACCGCTCGTAATGAGCGATGATCGGATAATACCCGCTCGACATGAGGCTGCGGACCGCGCCGCGCAGAACGGAATAGATCGCCCCAGGATCAAACTCAACGAGCACATACCGCGTGCCCGCCATGGTCAGCACGTTTCCGGCGTCCAGCTCGCGGATAAGGTCGCTGTAGAAGTAGCATTCCTGACCGGGAAGAAGCGTGATCGGCAGTCCGGCTTTTTGGATTTCTTCGTTCAGCCGCGCAAGGCCCTCTTGGATCTGGGAGGCGTAAACCTGGTAGCGCGCCGGATGGAAATGGGGCGTGACAATCATGGCATCCACATGCTGCCGAACGGCTTCCTCAAGCAGCAGCATGGAATCCTCCATTGTCTCAGGCCCGTCGTCCACGCCGGGCAGCACATGGCAGTGCATATCAACAATCATCGTCTGTTTCAGCTTCGATTCTTCACCATAATAAACAGGCTCCGCCATGCGGAGTGGGCCGTATTCAGCAAACTTCGCAAACGCGTCTCCTGTGATCGGCAGGCTTTTCCGCCGACACTCCATCGGCACGGAAAGCGCCCGTCTGCTTGTGGGAAGCGCATCCGGAATGATCCTGCAAGGCCGGGCCGCCGCTGATCGTCAGGGGAGGCGGCTTGATCCTTGTGTGGCAAAATGCGTCCCATACCACAACTTGTATTGTAGCACATCTTTTCGGAAATGTCCATTTCCAAAAGATGAAGCAAGTGTAAATTGAAGAGGAAAATTTTTGTATGCTTTATACAATAAATACGTTTTTTATCTCTTTAAGGGACAAAATCATCTAATCTGTTTTTTTCTCTCCGCATTCCCTTGTTTTTTCCCTGTTTCTCTCAGTTGAAAACCCATCCGGGTTCCATCAGAAAAGCCCGGTAATTCTGCCGTCCGCGTCCACGTCAATCCTCTCCGCGGCTGGCGATTTGGGCAGGCCGGGCATGGTCATAATATCGCCGGTCAGGGCCACGATGAAGCCCGCGCCCGCGGACACGCGGAGGTTCCGCACGGTGACAGTGAAGCCCTTCGGCGCGCCGAGCAGCGCCGGGTCGTCCGAGAAGGAATACTGGGTTTTCGCCATGCAGATGGGCAAGCCGCCAAAGCCCAGCTTTTCCAACTGCGCCGCCTGCTTTTTCGCGTTGGGTGTCAGCGCCACGCCGTCGCCGTGGTACACGTTCTTCACGATGGCTTCGATCTTTTCCTCAATGGAAGCGTCCAGCGGATAGCTGAACCGGAAATGGTTTTCTTCTTCGCACAGGCGAACCACTTCCTCCGCCAGCTTCACGCCGCCGTCGCCGCCTTTCCCCCACACTTCGCTCAGCGCCACATTCACGCCGAGGGCCCTGCATTGTTCCTCAATGAGTTTCAGCTCGGCTTCAGTGTCCAGCGGGAAGCGGTTGATGGCGACCACGCAGGGCAGGCCGTATACCTGGGTCATGTTACCCACGTGCTGGAGCAGGTTCGGCAGGCCCTTTTTCAGCGCGTCCAGATTCTCGGTGTTCAGGTCGTTCTTGGGCAGGCCGCCGTGCATTTTCAGCGCCCGCACCGTGGCGACCACCACCACCGCGTCGGGCGTCAGTCCGTTCACCCGGCACTTGATATCCAAAAACTTTTCCGCGCCAAGATCCGCGCCGAAGCCCGCTTCGGTGACGATGTAGTCCCCCAGCTTCAAAGCGGTGCGGGTCGCCATGATGGAGTTGCAGCCGTGGGCGATATTGGCGAAGGGCCCGCCGTGCACGATGGCGGGGGTGCCTTCCAGGGTCTGCACCAGATTCGGCTTAATGGCGTCTTTCAGCAGGGCGGTCATGGCCCCGGCGGCTTTCAATTGCCCGGCGGTGACGGGCTGCTCGTCGTAGGTGTAGGCCACCACCATCCGGGACAGCCGCTCCTTCAAATCGGCCAGGCTGTCCGCCAGGCACAGCACCGCCATGATTTCGGAGGCCACGGTAATATCATAGCCGTCCTCCCGGGGCACGCCGTTCACCCGCCCACCCAGGCCGTCCACGATATTGCGAAGCTGGCGGTCGTTCATGTCCACACAGCGCCGCCACACGATGCGGCGGGGGTCGATGTTCAGAGCGTTTCCCTGGTGGATGTGGTTGTCCAGCATGGCGGCCAGCAGGTTGTTCGCCGCGCCGATGGCGTGGAAGTCGCCGGTGAAATGCAGGTTGATATCCTCCATGGGCACCACTTGGGCGTAGCCGCCGCCCGCCGCGCCGCCCTTGACGCCGAACACCGGGCCGAGGGACGGCTCCCGCAGGGCCACGATGGACTTCTTCCCGATCTTGCGCAGGCCGTCGGCCAGGCCGATGGTGGTGGTGGTTTTGCCTTCGCCCGCCGGGGTGGGCGTAATCGCCGTGACCAGGATCAGCTTGCCGTCCGGGTTCTTCTGATTCCGGATGGCCCGCGCGTCCAGCTTGGCTTTATATTTTCCATACGGCTCCAGCAGCGATTCGTCAATGCCCGCGTTCCGGGCAATTTCGTAAATGGGCTTCATGGGAGTCGCCTGGGCGATTTCGATATCGGTGAGCATTTCGTTTCCTCCAGTTGATCATTCAGGTTTCTTCGACATTATAAACGATTTCCCGCCTTTTTACAACCAGTATTTTGGCTCAAAAGCGAAAAAAGTCGAACGGTTTTTAACGAATCGCCACAAACATTCATATTTTTCGGCAGGAGCCTGTACACATCATCCAGAAAAAAGAAGGCCGTATGTACGGTCAGGAGGGATCAAACATGGAGCATGAACGGAAAAGGGACACCGTGACGGCGCGCGTCACGGGAGAATTGGATCATTACAGCGCGCAGACTGTCCGCCGGGAGCTGGACGCGCTGATCGCCGAGCCTGGGGTGAAGCGACTGGTGCTGGACTTGCGGGACATGACCTTTATGGATTCATCGGGCATCGGCGTGATTTTGGGCCGCTACCGGACGATGCGGGAGCGCGGCGGCAGCGTGGCGGTGAAGAACATGAATCCCCAGGTGGAGCGGGTGTTCACGCTGTCGGGAATGCGGCAAGTGATCCAGACTTTATAACGGAGGAAGCGGATTATGGAAATCATCAATCAGATGCAATTGGAATTTTTGAGCCTGCCGGAGAACGAGGGCTTCGCGCGGGTGGCGGTGAGCGCGTTCGCGGTGCAGCTGAACCCCACGCTGGACGTGCTGGCCGACCTCAAAACCGCCGTCAGCGAGGCCGTCACCAACGCGATTGTTCACGGCTATGAAAACGAAATCGGCCGGGTCATGGTCGGCGCGGCGCTGCGGGACGACGGGGTGCTGGAAGTCAGCGTCACCGACACAGGCAAAGGGATTGCGGATATTCCCCGGGCCATGCAGCCCTTCTTCACCACCCAGCCGGAAAAGGAGCGCTCCGGCATGGGCTTTTCCGTGATGCAGACGTTTATGGACCGCGTCGCCGTGGAATCCGCTCCCGGCCAGGGCACCACCGTGCGCATGGAAAAGCGCCTGCGTGAAAAATGAGCCTGTATTCTTTGGCGCAGTCGGGCGACCCGGAAGCGCTGGCGGCACTGGTGCGGCAGCACATCCCATTGGTGCAGGCGCTGTGCAGGCGCTTTTCCTATTGCGAGGACGCCTTTCAGGCGGGCTGCATGGGGCTGGTGAAGGCCATCCGCAAATACCGGGAGGACAGCGGCTGCCAGTTTTCCACTTACGCCGTGCCCGTCATCTTGGGCGAAATGCGCAGGGCGTACACCCATACCCTGGGCTGGCGAAGCCGCGCGGCGCTGAACCGGGCGAAAGCATATCAGGAACAGCAGCTTCGCCTGACGGGAAACCTGCCGCCCGTTCAGGAAATCGCCGCCCAGGCGGGCGTCAGCCCGGAGGAACTGTCCTTCCTCATCGAGCAGGACAAAGGCCCGGTGTACGACGAAACCGGGACGCTCTTTTGCTCCCTGCCCGACCCCATGGGCGAAAACTGGCTGCTGCGGTTCTGCATCCTGGACGTGCTGTCCCGCCTGCCAGCGGAGGAAAGCTGGCTCATCCGCCAGCGCTTCGTGGCGGGCAAAAGCCAGACGGAGATTGCAAAGACCCTTTCCGTTTCCCAGTCCCGCATTTCCCGGCAGGAAAAAAACGCCCGGGAACATTTTGCCCAGGCGTGGAAGGAAGCATAGCGTTTATTCAGGAAGCGTTTCCCCGGCGAGCGCGTCCAGCCATTGTCCGCATCCCTCCTGGATTTCAGCGCAGGCGGTGTCAAAATCGTCGGTATACCAGGGGTCGTCGATATCATGGGGATGGGGCGAATGTTCCAGCATCAAATGGATTTTCCCTTCCGGGTCGCCGCCGCAGATGCGGCGCATCTGGTTCAAATGGCGCTGCTCCATGCCCAGCAGCAGGTCGTATTCCCGGTAATCCTCCCGCCGCATCTGCCGCGCGCGCTTCCCGGAACAGTCAATGCCCAGGGAATAGAGTTTTCTTTTGGCGGGCGGATACACCGGATTGCCCAGTTCCTCGCTGCTAATGGCGGCGGAGGCGACAGTAAACTGCCCGCCCAGCCCGCGCTTTTCAGCCATGTCCCGGAAGATGAATTCCGCCATGGGGCTGCGGCAGATGTTGCCCAGGCAGACAAACAGAATTTTGATCAAAGGATGCGTCCTCCCCGTGTTCTGTGTTTCCTGTTACTTTCCCATCGGGTTGGTTAAATCCTTCCGGGTGTGGGAACTGCGGTGGTTCCTGCGGAAGAAGAGCAGATCAATCAGGCTCTTTTCGTAAGGAATGAAGGCGCCCTCGTCGATCATCCGATGGATTTCTTCCCGGGTCACCCACTTCACGGCCTGCACTTCCTCCGGCTGCAACCGCAGCGAATGCAAATCGACGGGCAGGGTCAGCACATAATAATCGTCAAAACCATTCTCCCAATGGATGGACATGGAGGGCCGGACGTTGGCAAAGTCAATATCCAGTCCCAGTTCCTCCCGCGTTTCCCTTTGGGCGGCTGAGCGGCTGTCGTCGCCCGCGACGGCGCTCCCGCCGACGCTCACGTCCCACAGATTGGACCAGCCTGTTTTGAACGGCTGGCGCTGCTGAATCAGCATCCGCCCCTCCGCGTCGAAAATGCAGATATGCACCACCAGGCGGTACAGCCCTTCCGGAACCGGCTCTCCCCGCGCCATGGTTTTCCCGGTTTTCTCCCGATCCGCGGTATACAAATCAAACCGTTCCACTGTTCCCCTCCGGCAATTTTTTCTTATTCTTCCGCCGCGCCGGGCTGAATCAGCCGCACGCCGCGCTTGGCCACATAGTCCATGGTCAGCCAGTATTCCATGCCGCCGTACTCGCCGGTTTCAAAGAACCAGCGCGCGCCCGGCATATCGTCCAGCGTCAGGGCGGCGCGGTACACGCCGGGGCGCTTTTCGTAATACTGGGCAGCGTCCTTGATGCGCTCATAGGTGGCCGACGGCGCGGAGTCCACCACGCGCACCATGGTGCCGTCCTCCGAAATGCCGCCCACCATGGCGATGTGGCCCCGGACGATGCCGAAGCTGAACAGCGCGCCGCCCCGGAGCAGCTCGGCGATTTTCTTTTCATCGTTGATCAGGTTGCCCTGGGTGGTAAAGCCAAAGTCCCGCGCGGCGGTGTTGATGAGCAGGGTGTTGTTGGTGCCCTCTTCGGGAATCAGGCAGTACTGGTATTTGTTCGCCAGGTTCTCCGGCAGGGCGGCTTCCTCCTGGTGGCCCATGCGGGAAAGGGCGTGGCTGAGCGCGAAGATGGCGCAGCCGGACTTGCCCAGGTTGCTGTGGCGGTATTTCTTATCCTTCCACCAGCCGTCCTTCTGGCTGTAAATCTCCTGCGCCCCATCGTTGGGCACGCTGTTGTCCACGATAAAGTCCGCGCTGGCGGTCTGGAAGGTTCCTTTTTCATCGGTGACCGTCACATACAGCTTGTACTGTCCCGCCTGCCGGGGCCGGTACGCGGCCTTGAAATGCGCGCCGGGCTCGGATTCCACGATCTGGCTTCCGTTCAGATACAGGGAATACTGGGTCTGATGCAGCGTCCAGGCGCTGACGGAAATGTCCAGCACATCCCCGACAGCCAGGGTGTCTGCGCTGAGGGTCAGTTCGACTTGTCCCTCCGGCAGCAGTTCCGCCTCATGGGTCTGTACGGCGAAACCGTCATAATGGGCGGTGAAATCCACCTTGTCCGTTTCAGCGTCCACCAGCGCCAGGAACAGATATTGATCCTGGTCGTTGAAAAATCCAACGTGGTACATGCCATTTTCGGCGGACGTGATACCATACAGCTTTTCTTTGGTGTACGTTTTATACTTCTTTTTCAGCGCGGCTTC
>CADAKE010000047.1:0-3827 GCA_902788445.1 uncultured Eubacteriales bacterium | reverse complement strand
TCCGCTTCCCCGTCGCTGTCCTCCGGCCCGGTCAAGGCGATTGCCGACACAGGCGCGTAACCGCAGCCGTCGCCAGTGATGATCAGGCATTGGTTTTTCTCAATGACTGTCACAGTCACTTCGTCGCCGGGCTGCAACGTGGTAATGGTTTCGCTCTTGGCATCCGTGGACAGCTTCAAATCCACGGCCTGTATTAACGTCGCCGGTTCCATGATCCACGCCACTTCGCCGGTCGGCTCCTCATATTGATAGGAAAGCGACTTGATTTCCACATATCCCACATATCCCTGGCAGGACACCTTCGCCCAGTCACCGTTTGTTTCCAACACAGTCACCGTCTCCCACGGCCCGACGGGCAGCACGATGGGAGCGTCGGCACGGCTGTCCTTACGCAGATACAACGTGCCCTCGTCGGCATAGATTTCCTTGCCCACCATGTTTTCCGGCAGCTTCAAATACTCCGTTTTCACATAGCCGGATTTTTTCTTATAGGTGATTTTGCTCCAGGTGTCCCCCACCTCGTCCACTTCCACCAGGGATTTGTTGGGCACGGAGTCCACCAGCTTGCCCTTGTCGTCGGGCGTTTTGCGCATGTTCAAAGGGCCCTTGGGCGTCACCACCCGGGCCGGTTCCGCCAGTGCGGCGGACACCATCAGGAGCAGCAGCAATGCCGCCGCGAATACCGTCCTTGCTTTCACTTCTGTAAATCCTCCGAGCCCGCCAAAGTGCGGGCTGAATCATTATAACACATTTTATGATCTCTGGCTACTGGGCGTTTTCTTCCGCCATGCCCAGGTACTTTTTGATTTCGTCGATATACTGCTCCCCGGCGGGGCTGAGGATGCTGCTTTTCCGGGTGAGGTAGCCAATCTCCATCACCTGGCCCGCGTCCACGTCCGCGTCCTTCCAGGGCACGGCGACGTAATCGCTGCCGTTCAGTTCCTCGCAGATGATGCCGGAGCAGAGGGTGTACCCGTTCAGGCCCACCATCAGGTTCAGCACCGTCGCCCGGTCGCAGCACTTGATGAGGCGCGGATACTCGTTGGTGGACAGGATTTCTTCCGATAAATAGAAATTGCTGTTGTCCCCCTGCTCAAAGGACAAGCAGGGATACGGGGCCAGATCGTCAAAGGAGATGGATTCCGCCGCTGCCAGCGGATGCCCTTTCCACAGGTACACGTAAGCGTTGCAGCGGATCAGGGAAGTGAATTGCAGATTGGCCGAGGACAGCAGCTTCAAGATCGCCCGGCGGTTGAAATCGTTCAGGTACAAAATGCCGATTTCGCTGCGGGAGGAGGCCACGTCGTCGATCACGTCCCTGGTGCGCGTTTCGCGGATGGCGAACTCGTATTCCGCCACGTCGAAGGTTTTGGTCAGTTCCACGAACGCCTTGACCGCGAAGGAATAATGCTGGGTGGACACAGCGAACTGACGCTTACGCTTGCCTTGCTTGCTGTAAGCGTCCAATAAGTTCTGGTACTGGCTGTACACCTGGCGGGCATAGGGCAGGAAGTTCAGCCCCTCCGCCGTCAGCGTCACGCCCTTGCCGCTGCGGTTGAAAATGCGGATGCCGATTTCCTTCTCCAATTCCTTCACCGCGCTGGTCAGCGACGGCTGGGATACGTACAGCCTGTCCGACGCTTTGTTGAAGGAGCCCGTTTCCGAAATGGTGATGATATAGTTCAATTGCTGCAAAGTCACAGAATCACCCGTTCCTGATTATTCCCGAAACACTCTTATTTTATTGGAAACAACAGGAAAAGTCAATCCGGATTCATATTTTCCTGCTCCCTTGGAAATACTGACTTGCGACAAGGGAGATGATGCTTTGCTGTATTTGCAGCTCAAAGCCCGCGCCACCGCCAAGCCGGGCGAGCAGCTTTTGGTGCGCCACATTGCCGACGCGCTGGACAGCGACGGCGCGAAGGTGATGGACTTGCCTGTGGAGTGCGTCACGAAGGAGGGCGTGTGGCGCTTGCCCGCCATGGCGGTGGTCAAGGCTGTGATGCCGGTGTGCCCGGAGGTGCAGGTGTTGGGGGCGGCGGAATGCTTCGTGCATATCCTGCCCGAAAACAAGCGGAACCGCACGCGCCCCCTCCGCACAGCGTTCGCGTTCCTGGTGCTGCTGGTGGGCAGCGCGTTAGCCATCACCTGGTTCCACGCGGACGTGAACATGATGGACGCGCAGCAGGCGCTGTTCCGCTTCATCACGGGGCACCAGGCGGAAAACGAATGGCTGATTACCGGGCCCTACGCGGCGGGCGTGTTCTTTGGCGTGGCGCTGTTCTACGCGCTGCTGGGGAAGCGCCGCTCCGTGGCGCCGCTGGAAATCAAGCTGGAAGAATACCGACAGGCCGCTGAGCAGGCCTCGGGGCTGACGCCGTGATGGCCGACGCGGCGCTGGCGGTTTTCCTGGGCGCGTTTGGCGGCGTGACAGTGGGCATTTGCGCCGCGCCACTCTGGATGATGCTGCAATTGCCCATGCGGCTGACGGACATTCTGGACGCCAAGGCCGACATGCGCCTATGCGGCTTTGCCCTGGCGATCGGCGCAGCCATCGGCACTTTCCACACCGCGGGCATTTTGCCGGATGCGGTGGGGATAGCGGCCATGGCGGTCGGCGGTTTGTTCGTCGGGATGCTGGCCTCCGCCCTCGCGGAAGCGGTGGAGGTCGTGCCCGTGTTCTTTGACCGTCTCAGCATCGCCGTGGACATGCGCTTTGCCGCCGCAGCCATGGCGATTGGGAAAACCCTGGGCGTGATTTTGGCGGCGATGGTGAATTAAAGTGACCAAGGCAATAGGCATTAGGCAATAGGCATTAGGGAATTAGCAACCCCCAGTTGTCATGCCAGAAAAAAGAATACCCGGCTTTTAGGTCCCTCCACTCCGCTGCGCTCCGGTCGGGATGACATAGTTACTTTCTTGAAAGCAACTGGACTGAACAGTGATAGCGAAAGCCAATAAAACTATTGCCTAATGCCTATTGCCTATTGACTTTAATAACTTAAAGTGTCCAACAAAACAAACATTGAGGTGCCTATGTCCTACATCCCCTTCCCCCATCCCCTGGACTACCTTCCCCGCCCCGGCAGGCGGGAAATACGGGTGCGGAATGCGCCGACGCTTCCCATCACAAGAAATGAAAGGACGGAAAGCCATGCAGCAGAAAGCAGAGCATAATCCCGCGCGGGAGCGGTACGCGGCGCTGGTGAAGCGCGTCACGCCCAAATCCAAGCTGGGCCTGGGCTGCCTGCGCTCCTTCTGGGTGGGCGGCAGCATTTGCGTGCTGGGACAGGCGCTCTCCGATGTTGGCGCTCGGTGGCTGAACCTTTCCTCCGCCGACGCTTCCGCGTTCGCGTCTATCACGTTGGTTTTCCTGACCGCGTTCCTGACGGGCATCGGGGTCTTTGACAAGATCGCCCGGTACGCCGGGGCGGGCACGGTGGTGCCTATCACGGGATTTGCCAACGCGATGGTCTCCCCTGCCATGGAGTTTAAGCCGGAGGGCTGGGTGCTGGGTACGGGCGCGCGGATGTTCACCATTGCCGGGCCGGTGCTGGTGTACGGCGTCAGCGCGTCGGTGGTGGTCGGCATCCTGTATTATTTCTTTCGATGGTAAAGGAGGCGGAAACCATGCCGCAGAATCGAGTCGGCGATTCCACGCTCGTTTTCCATACGCCGCCCCGCATCCTCTCCAGCGCGGCGGTGGTAGGGCCGAAGGAGGGCCGGGGGCCGCTGGGCGCGGCGTTTGACCTGGCGGTGGACGACGCGCTGTACGGCCAGAAAAGCTACGAGCAGGCGGAACACGCCATCTTCCAGGAAGCCTG
>CADAKE010000046.1:9174-21814 GCA_902788445.1 uncultured Eubacteriales bacterium | reverse complement strand
TAACGCACGAACAATGCTATAAAATGAATCATTTGAAGGGAGAATCTATCCATGAGCACATTAACAAGGGAACCTAAATCGACACGTACCAATCGTACCCTGCTTCATTCAAATCCCATTTTGAGCCGCCTAAGCAAAGTCGATGAGCGGACAGAAACCAACGCAGCTTCCTACGTGGGCATTGCTGCCAAAACCTCCTTTTTCCTGCTGGTCACTTTGATTGGTATGGTGGCGCAGTTGATCGTGATGGGGCTGATGGCTGGGGAACCCGTATGGCAGACAATTCAGGTTTATGAAAAATTTACTGTATCTTTATCTATGAAGGAAGCAGCAGCAGTAGGCGCAGTGCTGGTGGTGGGCTTGGTCACCGAATTGATCGGTGTTTTCGCCCGTAAAACGATACCTGTGACAGGCACGATATATTCTGCTAGTCAGGGATATGTTATCTCCTTCCTGGTCTTTAAGGTACTCAAGGGTTATGAATATCTGGGCCTGGAAGCGCTGCTGCTCACGGTAGCGGTGGTCGCGGCGATGAGCTGGCTGTATTCCTCCGGTATTATTAAGGCAAATAAGAAGTTCCGCACGGTGCTTTTGTCCCTGTTGCTTGGCAGTGTGGGCCTGGGTGTTCTCAGCTTTCTCGGCTCCTTGATTCCAGCCACCCGGCCTTATGTACTGGCTATGATGGAAAACTCAGCATTTACCATCACACTGGACGTGATTGGCCTGGTGATTGCTGCGCTGTTCCTGATCAGTGATTTTTCCATGATTGATACATGCGTAAAGCAAGGCTATCCTAAAGAATATGAATGGTCAGCAGCCTTCGGCTTGGTGTTTACGGTCATTTGGATTTACCTGAAAATCCTGGATTTGTTGATGCAATTCGCGGGGAAAAAAGATGACTAAGCGGGATATTGCGGTCTGCCACGATAGGTGAATATTCGATCAAATCCACACTGCTGAACCTGATCTAAGCCTTTCAATACCATCAAAATCTTGCAGAATCAGTAAACGAGGAGTTCCAACATGAAGAAACTGCTTTCCGTATTTCTTGTGGTTATGCTATTGCTGACGATACTGCCCGTTTCCGCGGAGGAAACCGGAACCGCACTCGCTTGGCAGAATTACAATGGCAAGCGCATCGGCGTGCTCACCGGCACACTGATGGAGGATATTGCTTATACCAATTTTCCGGACAGCGAATATCTGCTGCTGAACAGCTATCCGGACTGCATCGCCGCGCTACTGGCCAATAAAATCGACGCCTATCTGGGCGACGAGCCGAGCCTGAAAACCATCCACGCGGAGCAGCCGAAAATCGACTATATCCATGAGCGGATCACGAATCAGGAATACAGCTTCGCTTTCCGCAAAAATGACGAAAAGAGTGCCGCCCTGTGCGCGGAGCTGAACACTTTCCTCGTGCTCTGCCATCAGGATGGCACCATGCAGGAATTGGACGATATCTGGTTCGGCGTGGATGAGGAGCGAAAGGTGGTGGACATGTCCGATCTGACCGGGGAAAACGGCACGATCAGGGTCGTGACCACCTCCACGGATATGCCTTTCTCCTACATAAAAGATGGCAAAAACGTGGGCTACGATATCGACCTGGTGGTGCGCTTCTGCCGCCATGCCGGGTACAGGCTGGAACTGGGCGACGTGGATTTCGCCGCCCGCATCCCGGCCATACAATCCGGCAAATATGATTTTACCACCGATATGAACGTGACCGAGGAGCGCAAGGAACAGGTGCTCTTTTCCGATCCCACCAGCACCGGAGGCGTGGTACTGGCAATCCTTACAGATGGAAGCACCGCATCAGCGCAGCAGAGTGCTGCTGTTTCTCCTTTTACGCAGTTCAGTGGCAAACGCATCGGCGTAGAGGTAGGCACCACCAGCGGACAGCAGGTGGAAGCCAGGATTCCCGACGCCATCCTGTCTTATTACAATAACCAGACTGATCTGCTGGCCGCCCTGCGGGCCAACAAGATCGACGCCTGGGGCACAGATGAAACCGTACCCAAATTCCTAATGATGGAAAACGACGACCTGACGATCGTGGACGGATACCTGGATACCTTTGAATACGCGCCCATCTTCGCAAAAACCGAAAAGGGACAGACTCTGCGGGATCAATACAGCGCTTTTGTGGACAGCTTGTGGGAAAACGGCGTCATTCAGGGACTGGACGAAATCTGGTACGGCAAGGATGAAACAAAGCGTACCGTTTTGGATTATGAAGCGCTGCCTGATACAAACGGCACCTTGCGAATGGCTGTGGACACTTCAATCATCCCCTTTGCTTATGTGAAGGATAACCGCATCGTGGGCTATGACGTGGATATCGCCGCCCGTTTCTGCCAGGAATACGGCTATAGGCTGGCAGTGGAGCCTATGGATTTTGGCGGTATCCTGGCCGCTGTGCAGAGCGGTAAGGCGGATTTTGCCGCCTGCGGCATCACCGTTACGGAAGAACGCAAGGAAAGCGTGCTGTTTGGTTCTGCCGATTACAAAACGGGCGCGGTACTGGCAGTACTGAAGTCCGAATACGAACCAGCAGCATATGCCCTCAGCCAAACGAAAACTGTCGCCCTGGAAGATCTGGCCACTGCCCGCATCGGCGTTCTGACAGGCACGATCAGCGGGCAACTGGTGGAGAAACGCCTTCCCCGCGCGCAGGTGAATTATTACACTACGCAGACTGACTCTCTGGCTGCGCTTAAGGCTGGAAAAATCGATGCCTGGAGCACGGATGAACCCATCATCCGTTTCATGAAGATCGAGAATCCTGAATTGGTGATCCTGGACGAATATCTGGCCGAAAGCAATCTGGCAGCCGTGTTCTCCAAGACGGAAGCGGGCCAGGAGCTTTGCAGCCAATACAATGAATTCCTGGAAAAGCTGTGGGCGGACGGCACGATGAAGGAGATTGACGGCGTCTGGTTTGGCGCGGATGAAGCGAACCGTACCGTGATGGACTATGAGAACCTGCCAGCCGCCAACGGCACGTTGCGTATGGCGGCAGACCTGACGCAGCCGCCCTTCACCTATATGAAAGAGAACCGCGCCGTGGGGTACGATATTGATGTGGCCGCCCGGTTCTGCCAGGCATACTGCTACGGGCTGGAGATCGTGCCCATGGAGTTTGGCGGTATTCTTCCGTCTGTGCAGAGCGGCAAGTGCGATTTCGCCACATCCTGCATCACCATTACGGAGGAACGGGCAGAAAGCGTATTGTTCAGCGCACCCAACTATTACGGCGGCATCGCCGTGGCAGTTTGGCAGGACAGCGGCGCTTCTGCGCAGGAAACAGCCGGAACCGCGGGCATAGCTTCTCTGGACGATCTGGCCACGGCCCGCATCGGCGTGCAGACCGGCACCACCTTTGACGAGATCGTGCTGGAAACGCTTCCGGACGCGAAAATCAGCTATTTCAATTCCTATCCCGATATGGCCGCTGCTTTGGAGGCTAACAAAATCGACGCCTTCCCCGGCGATGAGCCGGTGATCCGGCTGATGGCGGCGGAAAACAGCAGTCTGGCCGTATTGGAAGAGCGGATGGACAGCTTTGATTTCGGTATCGCCATTCCCAAGACGGATGCGGGAGCAAAGCTGCTGGCGGAAATCAACGCCTGGCTTGCCGCTGTCAAGGAAAGCGGGGACTTGGAACAGATCACCGTAAAATGGACGGAAGGCCCGGAGAGCGAAAAGTCCGTGCCGGACTATGCCGCTTTCCCCGCGCCCAACGGCGTTTTGACACTGGCGACAGAAGGAGCCTACGCGCCTATGAACTATTACCGCGAAAACGATGTGGTGGGGCTGGAAATCGAACTGATCGCCCGGTTCTGCGAGGCCAACGGGTACGGTTTGAAAGTGACGCCCATGCTGTTTGACGCCATCCTGCCCGCCGTCCAGTCGGGGAAAGCGGACCTTGCCGCCGCGGGCATGACGATCACGGAAGAGCGGAAGGAAAGCGTTTACTTCTCCGAACCCTACTATACCGGCGGCACGGTGATGGCGGTGCGCAAAAGCGAACGGACGGCCTCGGATACGGGGTTGCCTCTGGGCAAATATACCGCGATTCATCAGCTGGAAAACGCGAAGATCGGGGTGCAGACGGGTCAGAGTTTTGACCAACTGGTCAAACAAGCCCTCCCCGACGCTGAAATCGTATATGTCAACTCCAAAGCAGACCTGATCAATCAGCTTAGCACCGAAAAAATTGACGCATATGCCGTGGATGAACCGGTATTGAAAGCCCAGATGCGGCAGGATGATCGGCTGACCGCCGTCCCGGAATACCTGGATCGGTTCGAGTTTGGGTTTGTTTTCCCCAAATCGGAGGCCGGACAGGCACTCTGCGCACAGTTTGATGAATTTCTTCGGGGCATCAAGGCTGACGGCACACTGGAGGAGATCGAACTCAAGTGGAACACGGACAGCGACATCAAAGAAATGCCCGATTATCAAGCCCTTCCCGCCATAAACGACACGCTGACGCTGGCGACGGAAGCGCTTTATGAACCGTTTACTTATATCCAGAATGGCCAGACCGTGGGCTATGATATTGAAATCGCCGTTCGTTTCTGTCAGGCTTACGGCTATGCCCTGAAAATTGAAGACATGAATTTCAGCGGGATTCTGCCCGCCGTACAAAGTGGAAAATGCGATTTTGGCGCAGCCGGCATCACCATTACCGAGGAACGCAAGGAAAGCGTACTGTTCTCCGAGCCTAACTTTTCCGGTGGTACGGTGCTGGCCGTACTGAAAGCGGAGCAACAAGCCGCAGCATCTTCCGTCCAGGAGGAATCTTTCTGGGATGGTCTGGCATCCAGCTTCAATAAGACGTTTATCCGCGAAGGACGCTGGAAGCTGTTCCTGGAGGGCATTGGCAATACCATGCTGATCACCCTGCTTTCCATCCTCTTTGGCACAGCACTGGGTTTCCTGGTGTTCATGCTGTGCAGAAACGGCAATATCGTAGCAAATGGCGCTACGCGCTTTTCCATGTGGCTGGTGACGGGTACGCCCATGGTGGTGCTGCTCATGATCCTGTATTACGTCATCTTTGGTTCCGTCGCCATCAGCGGCATCACGGTGGCGGTGATCGGGTTTACGCTCACCTTCGGCGCGGCAGTGTATGGGCTTCTTAAAATGGGCGTGGGCACCATCGACCGGGGCCAATATGAAGCGGCCTATGCTTTGGGCCATTCCAACCGCCACACCTTCTTTAAGATTATTCTGCCTCAGGCCATTCCCCATGTGCTGCCCGCCTATCAGGGGGAGATCGTTGGCCTCATCAAGGCCACGGCCATCGTGGGCTATATCGCCGTGCAGGACTTGACCAAGATGGGCGACATTGTGCGCAGCCGCACCTACGAAGCCTTCTTCCCCCTGATTGCCGTCACCGTCATTTACTTCGTGCTGGAAGGACTGTTCAGCTTTTTCGTCAGCCGCCTCCGCGTCAGCATCGACCCCAAGAAGCGCAAGCGAGAAAGCATCCTGAAAGGAATTGATTTGCATGATTAAGATTGAGCATCTGAAAAAGGAATATCCCAATGTGACGCCCTTGAAGGACGTGTCTGTAGAAATTCACGATGGGGACGTGATTTCGGTCATCGGCCCTTCGGGCACGGGCAAAAGCACCTTGCTTCGCTGCATCAACCAGTTGGAAAAGCCCACCTCCGGCAAGGTGTGGGTGGACGGCGTGGAAATAACAGATAAGAAGTGCGATATCAACAAAGTGCGCCAGAAGATGGGCATGGTATTCCAGAGCTTCAACCTGTTCGGCCATCTGACCGTGATCGAGAACATCATGCTGTCGCCCATGGATTTGCTGGGCAAAAGCAAGCAGGAAGCCTATGACGAGGGGATGCGGCTGCTGCGCACGGTAGGTTTAGCCGAAAAGGCGCTGAACTACCCCGACGAGCTTTCCGGCGGGCAGAAGCAGCGCATCGCCATCGCCCGCACCCTGGCCATGGATCCGGACGTGATCCTGCTGGACGAGCCCACCAGCGCCCTGGACCCCACCATGGTGGGGGAGGTTCAGGCAGTCATTCGGGATTTGTCCAAGACCGGCAAAACCATGATGATCGTGACCCACGAAATGAATTTCGCCCGGGCCATCAGCAACCGCATCTTCTATATGGACGAGGGCGGAATCTACGAGGACGGCACCCCGGAGCAGATTTTCGAGCATCCGCAAAAAGAAAACACCCGGCGCTTCATCAAGAAATTGAAGGTGCTGGAGCTGAATATCGAAAGTAAGGATTACGACTTCCTGGGCATGGCAGGCCAGATCGAAGCCTACTGCAACAAAAACCAGATCGCGTCCAAAACTGCCAGCCGGATTCAGCTTGTGTTCGAGGAAACGGCGCAGATGTTGGTTAATCTGCTTGAAAACCCGCGCATCCAGGCAGTGTGCGAATACTCCGAGACCACGGAAAGCGCCGAATGGACTGTCAGCTACAGCGGGGCGCGCTTCGATGTGACTGGAGAGGGCGACGGCCTGGCCCTGTCCGTGATTCGGGGTATGACCGAGCGTATCTCGTATCAATACGCGGAAAACGCCGAGCAGCCGAACCAGCTTCACCTGACAATCCGGAACTAAACCATTCCTTATCATCGAAATCATCCCCTTCAAAGGAGTGATAGCCTCATGCCTCATTCATCCACAGAAGAAAAGCAATTGATTTCTTCGATTTTCAGCGATGAGACGCCCCTGTTCCGCACCCCCGCCGAGCCAGAAGTGGGCGATACGGTGTCCATCCGCCTGCGCATCCAAAAAAACGCCGGGGCCCAAGTGACCTTTTTGACCGGGATGCCCACCCGGGTGTCCAATATGCGGCGAATCAAAACAGACGATGTATTTGATTGGTATGAAACCGAATATACCGTGAAGGACCCGTCCACCGTTTATTATGCTTTCCTCATCGCCTGGAAAGGGAAATATATCCATTATCTGCGCAGCGGCGCGGCATATACCGACTCCGTGCCTCTTCCTGACCCCGCCCATTCCTTCCGCATCCTTCCCGGCTTCCATGTGCCGGATTGGGCCAAAGGCGCGGTGCAGTATCAGATTTTCCCGGACAGGTTTTGCAAAGGCAACCCCAGAAACGACGTGCGGGACAGGGAATATTTCTATGCAGGGGGCTATGTGCGCCATGCCGATAACTGGGATGCGCCGCCCCAAATCGGGGACTACCGGGTGTTCTACGGCGGCGACCTGCAAGGCGTGATGGACAAGCTGGATTATTTGCAGGACTTGGGCGTGGAAGTGATTTACTTCAATCCCATTTTCATTTCTCCCTCCAGCCACAAATACGATACCCAGGACTACGACCATATCGACCCCCACCTGACCGTGGTGATTCAGGACAGGGAAGCGCCACTTCAAAAGAACGAGCGGAAAAATACCGCCGCGGCGCAGTACATCCTGCGCACCACCAGCGGCATGAACCTAAAGGGCAGCAACACCTTTTTCGCCCGGTTCTGCCAGAAACTCCACAGCCGGGGCATGAAGATCATCCTGGACGGAGTGTTCAATCACTGCGGCTCCTTCAACCGCTGGATGGACAGGGAAGGGATTTACAGGCAGTCCGGGGATTATGCGCCGGGGGCTTACGGCAATCCGGAAAGCCCCTACCGGAATTTTTTTCGTTTTACCGATCCCAAGGATTACGACGCCTGGTGGGGCGTGGAAACGCTGCCCAAGCTGAACTATGAGGGCTCCAGCGAGCTATGCGAGGAGATCCTCCGGGTGGCGGAAAAATGGGCTTCCCCACCCTATTCCATCGACGGCTGGCGGCTGGACGTGGGGGCCGATTTGGGGCACAGCCCTGAATTTAATCACCTGTTCTGGCAGATGTTTAGAAGCCGGGTGAAGCAGGCAAACCCCAACGCCGTCATCCTGGCCGAGCATTACGGCAATCCTTCCCCGTGGCTGCAAGGCAACGAATGGGACACAGTGATGAACTACGACGCTTTTATGGAGCCCGTCACCTGGTTCCTGACCGGCATGGAAAAGCATTCCGATTCCCGAAGGGACGATCTGTATCAAAACGGCCCCGCGTTTTTCGGCATCATGCAGGAAAATATGTGCCGCCTGCCCACTCCCAGCCTGCAATGCGCCATGAACGAATTGAGCAATCATGACCACAGCCGTTTCCTCACCCGTACCAACGGCCGGGTGGGCCGACTGCAATACGCGGGCAGCGGCGCGGCCAGTGAGGGTGTACAGGTGCCCGTGTTCAAGGAGGCTGTGGTCATTCAAATGACCTGGCCCGGTGCACCGACGATTTATTACGGGGACGAAGCCGGGCAGGTGGGCTGGACAGACCCGGATAACCGCCGCACCTATCCCTGGGGCCATGAGGACCAAACCCTGATCGACCTGCACAAAGCCCTGAACCGGCTGCGCGGGAAGCTGCCCGTTTTGAAAAAGGGAAGCGTTAAGCCCCTCTGCGCGGGGCATGGATTCATTGCCTACGCCCGGTTCGACGAAGGAGCTACCGTCATCGTAGCCGTCAACAACCTGAATCACCCCCAGGTACTCACCCTGCCTTTGCGGGACGTGGGTATCCCGGATGGGATTGCTTTGCAACGCGTTTTCCGCACGACCGACCAGGGCTTCCTGGAAACAGATGAACGAATCGGCCACGTAAGCGGCGGCCAATTCCAGGTTTCTCTGGAAGCCCAATCCGCCTCCATTTTCCTCCCCCGGATTAGTTAAGCAAAACGAAAGGAAGGACAAACACATGGATAACGAAACAAGGAAGGTATTCACCGGGTTCGACAGCTTTCTGTTCCACCAAGGCACCGATTATGAAGTCTACCGCAAGCTGGGCGCGCATCCCGGCGAAGCGAAGGGTGTGAAGGGCACGTGGTTCAACGTGTGGGCCCCGAACGCCCAATACGTTTCTGTCATCACCGCCAAGACCGGCTGGGAAAACGAAAAATGGATGCACCGCAGCGAAGGCGACAGCGGCGTGTGGGAATGCTTCCTGGCGGACGTGGGCCCCGGCGACGCGTACCGCTTTGTGATCACCGGCGCGGACGGCGTGAAGCGCAACAAGAGCGACCCCTACGGCTTTTGGTTTGAAAAACGCCCGGCCAACGCCTCCATCGTGTGCAATTTAGACGGATTCCAGTGGACGGACGATGCCCACCAGGCCCAGCGGGACAATACGAAAGTGCTGGAAAGACCCATGTCCATTTATGAGGTGCATTTAGGCTCCTGGAAAAAAGGCTATCGCGGCCCGGAGGATGAGGACGGGTTCCTGAACTATACCCAGCTGGCGGACGATTTGGTGAATTACGTCACCTACATGGGCTATACCCACGTGGAGCTCATGGGCATCTGCGAGTATCCCTTCGACCTGTCCTGGGGTTATCAGGTGACGGGCTATTACGCCCCCACCAGCCGCTACGGAACCCCGGACGATTTCCGGTATTTCGTGAACACCCTGCACCGGGCAGGCATCGGCGTGATTTTAGATTGGGTACCCGCCCACTTCCCCAAGGACGCTTTTGCCATGGGCTGGTTCGACGGCACGCCTCTCTATGAAAACAGCGACCCCCTGCGCCGGGAGTTCCCGGTTTGGGGCACCCTGGCCTTTGACCACGGCAAACCCGAGGTGCGCTCCTTCCTAATCGCCAACGCCTTCTATTGGATCAAGGAGTTCCACATCGACGCGCTTCGCGTGGACGCGGTGGCTTCCATGCTCTACAACGACTACGACCGTTCCGAATGGCGGCCCAACCGGTTCGGCGGGCGCATGAACCTGGAAAGCATGGACTTTATGCGCCAGCTGAACACCGAGGTCTGCGGCAAGACCTTCGGCTTCCTGATCGCCGAGGATTCCTCTCCCGAATGGGGCATTACCGCAGATGTAAAGCAGGGCGGCCTGGGCTTTACCTTCAAATGGAATATGGGCTGGATGAACGATACCATCCGGTATATGAATCTTGATCCTGTTTACCGCAAATATCACCATGGCACGCTGACCCATGTGGCAGATTATGCTTTTACGGAAAACTTTGTGCTGGTGCTGAGCCACGACGAGGTGGTGTATGGGAAAGGCACCATGGTCAACAAAGCGCCGGGAGCGATGCAGGATAAGATGGGTGAATTGAAAACCCTCTATACCTGGCAGTTTACCTTCCCCGGCAAGAAGCTGCTATTCATGGGCCAGGAGTTTGCGCAGGAGCGGGAATGGAACGTAAAGCAGAGCATTGACTGGCATCTGGCGGACGACTTTGGCCACCGGGACGTGATGCAGTGCGTGCGCAATCTGCTGGGCTTGTACAAGATGTATCCCAGCCTGCACAGCGACAGCAAAAATCCCGCCGCTTTTGAGTGGGTGAATAAAGGCGACGCTGACCGCAACCTGCTGGCCTTCATCCGCCGTAATCCCTGGGATTACAATGGCGCGGTGTTGGTAGTGCTGAATTTTTCCCCGGTCAGCTACCACGATTATTCTGCGGGCGTGCCCTTTGGCGGCCTGTACAAGCGCGTTTTCAGCACTTACGACAGCCTGCCCGGCCAGGGCAATCCCGCCGAAATCGGTGGCATTCCGCCCCTGACCGCCGATTGGAAGGAATGCGATGGATATTCTCACCGCTTAACCTATAGTCTGCGGCCTTTTGAATCCGTCATCTTCGAGTTTCCTACATAAAGAATATGCTGTAAGATTCATGTATGAATGAGTGGTGGAAATGACAACCATCAATACAGTTGAAGGAGGAAGAATACGACAACTGAATCACATTTGAGAGAATGAATGAAAATACTTGAGCATAGGTGATCTGTATACAAAAGGAAAAACATCGTTGCTCTGAATTGCGAAGGCATGAAAATTTACTTATTATTCAACTACGTCATCGAACGATGCAGATGGTCAAACGGCCATCTGCGTTTTTTATATCGACATATTTCAACGGCATTCCCTATCAAAGAAAATCGAAAATACTCATATCATGCCAAAATAGAAAAAGAATAGCGAATATGAGAGTTGAAGCTGGAAAGCAGATGGGAATATGCGTCTGGAAGCAGCCTGTCCTTCCGCTGGAGAAAAGCGGAAACAGTGGGCATTTTGTCATTTGAAAGTTCAAAGTACCGAACCATTTCTCCGTCCACGCAGGAAGCCGCCATGGAAAGGAGGACACGGGACAAAGTGTAAAAGGGCAGTTTTCGCCGCCGGCTAAAGTCTTTTTCCGGGTCAAGCGCATACTTTTCGGGCTGTTTTTCCAGGCCGGAGATGCATTGAAAGAGGATATCCCTGATTTGTGACGAATTGTACATCATGTGCGATTCTCCTTGTTGTGTAGGTGCCGGAACACTTTTCATAACAAGGGTCGCTCTCACTGGAAACAGTGAGAGCGACCGCACATTTTTTCGTATTTGTCAATACCTCTTTGACTGTTTTTTAAACTTTTTTGTTACTCATAGGGGAGTGCACTTATCTTGGTGACAGTGGGGCTGAGTAGTAACCAATTACCGGTAGATTCAGGCATCCTGAGGCCCCTCATCCTGTATCAGCGGATAGGCCGCGCGGCCGATGACGGCGCAGCAGCAGGCCATGATGAGATACCCGGCCCACACGGGCAGGTCGCGCAGAATCTTCCCGTCGAAGGAAAACTCGATCGCCACGATGATTCCGGCGCAGAGGGCGACGGCAAGCCAGGAAAGGACGATTTTAGCAAGCGGCGTTTTCTCTTTGCTTTTGATCCAGCGGATCGTGCCGGACAGCATCAGGCCAAGGATCACGATCAGCGCGGTCAATTGGCTAACCCTTACGAACAGCCAGCGCAGGCAATGGTCGCGCCGCAGGCTTTCCAATGTAATCTGGCAGGCGGCGTACAAAAGCAGGAACAGCCGGGCGGTATCGCCCGCCGGGCGCTTTTTTCGGAACAGGATCCCCGCGATCATAAGCGCGGCGAGGCCCTCCAAAACAAAGACCGCCCAGTTCCACACCTCGTAATCCGCCCGGTACACAGCGAAGGGGAAACGGCAGAAGAATTCGGTTTCCACATAAGGCCCCAGCCCCTCGCCGCTGAAATACTCCGCGAAGCGGGCCAGGCCAATCGCCACAGCGCCGGGTCCGGCCAGCGTATCCAGCAGGCTGGACACGGGCACGCGGCTTCCCTTTCCGGCAATCCAGGCCGCCAATGCGACGCCGCCCACAGCGCCCCACAGCGCAAAGCCGCCGTCCCATAGCCGGAGCAGCGCGTCAAAGCCCACTTCTTCATAGTAGAAGTAATTGCCCAGGAAATGGAACAGCCGCGCCCCGATCAGTCCCAGGGGGAGAGAGAGCAGCGCCGTGCGCCAGAGCGCGTCCTGATGAATTGCGTTTTTCCTGCCGATCACGAAAAAGCAGAAAAGCCCTATCCCCAGCGAAACCACCAGGCACAGTGCATACGCCGTTACGGGAAGGCCGAAAAGTGAAAAAACTGCGGGAATGGATGCGTCCATTTGTGCTGCCTTTCTTGGGGAGAGGTTACTGAGTTGATTATATGAAGGGCACTTTAAGCAACAAAGGAGAGTACAGAGTTCAGAGTACAGAGTGCAGAGAATATAGATGACAAAGCCAAAATGCGCAATTGATTGACTATATCATCTGTACTCTGAACTCTGAACTCT
>CADAKE010000046.1:0-9082 GCA_902788445.1 uncultured Eubacteriales bacterium | reverse complement strand
ACTCTTAAACGTTCATGAGTTAAAGTGTTTTTCAATACTCTTTATTCCTGCCACGCCGTGGCGAAATACAGGATATCCGCGATGGGGCGTTTCTTGGGGTTGGTACCGTTGATCTTGGCGTAGCTGTTCGTGCCCTGCTTGAATACCATCCAGGTGGTCACGCCGCCGTCCAGATTATAGGCGTTCTGGACGCCCTCAAAGGAATACACGAAATCGGCGAACTGCTCCAGCGTCATGCCCACGGAGCCGTCGTCCTCGGGCCCTTCGGTGTAGATGCACAGGTATTCCAGCGGGCCGACCTGCGCGATGCACATGCGCTGAGCGGGCTTGTCGGAGGCGTTGTTCATGTTCACGAAGCCCGTCTGCTTCACGCCGTCGATCACCAGGCCGGGGCCGAAGGTGAAGCCGTTGACTACCGTGCCGGGGAAGGCTTCCACGTCGGCGTTGGTCGCCTGGGGCAGGATGTGTAGATCGCCCTGGTCGTCGATCAGCAGCACGTCGTACCGCAGGCCGGACTTGTCCTCCGTCCGGTCGCACTTGGTGCGGTACACCTTGCCCTGCTTTGCCACATAGCCGATGTTGCTGTGCTTGTGGAAGGAATCGCCGCTGATGGCCAGCACCGCCTTGGCGTTCTTGGCCAGGGTGGTGCCCCACTCTTCGGAGGGGCTGCCGTAGGTGCCCGTGAACATGGAGCGGATTTGGCTCGCGTTGGCGATGGTCACGCGGGCAATCAGGTAGTTGGTGTCGTTCACGCGGCCCGGCTCGATTTTGACGTGCAGGGAGGGGTCTTCGTATTCCCAGTCGGACAGGTACTTGTCCGCGTAGGGAGCGATGGCCTTTTTGATGCCCTCCTTCATGTCCAGGGGCAGTTCAATGATTTCCGCTTCCGCCACGATCGCCCCGGAGGGCACCAGCACCAGCAGGGACAGGAGCAGAAGAAGCAGCACGGCAGTACGGATTACGTTTTTCATGGGGGATTCTCCTTTGCTTGAGGGATGGGGGAGTAGGCATTAGACAATAGGCATTAGGCAATAGGTATTAGGATTAAGCGTAGATAGATAGGTGAATCGTAATTCATGATTTGACAATTTCTGTTGCCTAATACCTAATGCCTAATGCCTCACACTTCATTGCACAACCTGTCCATTTTCAAACTGAATGACGCCGGTCTGCAGGAAGGATTCCGGGGGATTTTCCAGCATATAGGGCGCTTTCTTGAAGGTCAGATCCTTGAATACTTGCAGGCGGCTCTTTTCCTCCGTCAGCTCCTTGGGCCGGAAGTCGGGGCTCTTCTGCGTGGTGCAGGGGATGACCCTGAGTTCCTTGAGCGCGGGGCCGTTTGCGGTCTTTTCGTAGGTCACTTGGAAGATGCCGGTCTCGGGGTTCACATCGCTCATGGTGCCGAAGGTGAAGTTCCCGGTGGAGAACAGGATGGGCTTGCCCTGGTAAATGGCGATGGGCTGGATCACGTGGGGATGGTGGCCCCAGATCATGTCCGCGCCCGCGTCCAGGACGTTGCGGGCGAAACTGTTCTGCCAGGATTCGGGGGTCATATAGGTTTCGCGGCCCCAGTGCAGGCTCACCACGACCACCTCGGCCCCCTGGCTGCGAAGCTGCAAGATGCGGTTGGAGATGTTTTTCAGGTCATATTCCTGCGGATACGACCAGCCCACGAACCCGAACAGGATGCCGTTCACGTCCACCAGGCCCAGGTCGTCGTGCGCGTTGGCCAGGCCGGGGTTGATGGTGCCAAAGTGTTTGACGCCTGCGCTGTCCAGCGTGGCGAGGGAGTCCACGTAGCCCTCGTTCATGAAGTCCATGCAGTGGTTGTTGACGGTGTTCACCATCTCGACGCTGCCCTCCGTGAGCACCTGCACGAAGGAGGAGTCGCCCCGCAGGTAGTACATTTTATCCTGGTGGCGGGTGCGGGTGGTGAATACCACTTCGAGGTTCGCCACCGTCAAATCGTCGTTGGCCAGGTAATCCTTCACCAGCGAGAAAGGCCAGGCGAAGCCGTTGTTTTGCAGGCACACATGATAGGAGGATTTGGCGGTGGTGAACTGCGCGGAATCGCCGATGGAGCAGTCGCCCACGAAGGACAGCGTCACGGTGTCCTTTTCTGCTGGAACAATTTGGGCTGCCGGTTCAGCGGTGGGCGCTTCCGTCGGCGCGTAAGAAAACGGGGCGGCGGTATTCACGCTGGGCGCTAAGGTATAAAGCAGCGCGGAACTCGCCTGGCTGGCGGGCGCGGCGGTCACAGCCGGGGCAAGGGTGTAAAGCGGCGCTTGGGCGACCGGCGCGGCAGTTGCTAATTGTTCGTAACTGACCGGCGTATCCGGCGCGTAGGTAAACACCGGAAGCTGCGCGGCAGGCTCGGCGGTCGCTGTGGGTTGGAAAACGGGCAGCGCGGTTTCCGTCGGGGCGGGCGCGGCAGCGGAAACCGTTTCCGTGGAACCGGTATAGTTGAACGTATAAGGCGATTGCATCGTGCCCTGTCCGCCGTTGATTTCCAATTGGTTCAAATCCAGCCGCACGGCCAGGCGCAGGCCGATGTTCACGCGGGTATACGCCCCATAGCTCAGATGGCCGTTGAAGCCCACAATTTGCAGCTTATAGTCCGTGTCGCTTTTCACGTCCGCCACCCAGTAGGGCGACATGTCGTTCTGATACGCCACGTACAGGCCGCGCTGCTTGATGGCATAGGGGGTGCCCGACGCTTCGTGGGACTTGATGCGGGCGGGCCATTCCGCCCACTGGTTTTTTTCAAAGCCGTAGGCAATGTTAATATAATCGTCGGCGCTCAAAAGGAACAGCGTCGCGCCGTTCGGCTCCGGAATCAAAGCGCCCCGGATGGGGTCGTCGCCCAGCAGCCGATCCACGTATTCCGTGCTCAGCTTGGGGAACAGGTCACTTTCCTCAAAGGAGTGGATGCGGCGGTAATCGTGGTTTTCAATGGCCTTGGCGTCGGTGACGAAAATGATCTGGTCGGTGTCGATCAGGTATTCCGTCAGCATCATGGCGCGGTTGTCCTGCACGTCCAGCACGCGCCACAAAACGGGCCGCGCCGTGCCGTCCTTTTCGTAGGGGTATTCGCCAAAATTCACATAAACATACCCCTGGCCCTTCACATACCCGCGCATTTCCGCCTGGGCGGGAACCAGCGCGAACAGGAACAGAACCAGCAGCGCTCCCATCGTCAGGATCTTTTTCACGGGAAGCCTCCTTACAGCATGATTTCGTAACACATTATATAGGAAGATGCAATTTCTGTCAAACATTGCGTCATGCTTTCTTCCAACTTGTTACAAAAGCGCGGCCAGCGCGTCCGGCAGGGGAGAGGACACGCGGACGGTTTCCCCGGTGAAGGGGTGGCGGAATTGCAGGAGGCAGGCGTGGAGCGCGAAGCGGCCCGGCAATTCAGGGCATGGCGTGTCGTACAGGTAATCGCCCACGATGGGACAGCCGAGGGCGGAGAGGTGCACGCGGATCTGGTGCGTGCGGCCCGTCTCCAAGCGCAGGCGAACCAGGGAATGGGAGGCGCTTTCCTGCTCCACCCGGTAATGGGTCACGGCGCGCAAGCCATCCGGGCGGATCACGCGCTTGATGCCCTCGCCCGCTTTGCCGATGGGCAGGTCGATGACGCCTTCTGTTTGGGGAAGACGCCCAACGCATACCGCTTGGTATTCCCGGATGAAGCTGTCGGAATGCAGCTGCCGCTGCAAAAGCTGCTGGGCGTGGGCGTCCCGGGCCACGGCGAGCAGGCCGCTGGTGCCCTTGTCCAGCCGGTTCACCGGGCGGAACACATAAGGCTGCGGGCAATTTAGATAAGTATACAGCGCGTTTTCCAGGGTCGGCCCCGCCTGCTTCGCGGAGCAGAGGGTCGGCAGCGGCGCAGGCTTGTCGACTACGAAGTAATGCTCGTCTTGCCAGGGAATGAAAATCGGCGCTTCATAGGGCGTCAGCGCGGGGCCCTGGGCGTCCTCCCATTGGGCGGAAAGCGTCTGCCCGGCCTGTACCCGCTGGTCAGCGTGAACGGGTTCTCCGTCCAGCCGGATGCCCCAGGAAAATTTCAGGCTGCTGAACCGGCTGCGGGACAGGCGCATTTCCCTGAGCGCGATGGATTTCACCGTGCGGCCCGCTTCCTCGGGCGTGACAAGATGCACGATCATCGGCATCGTCCGCCGCCTCCTTTCCTTCTTTTTTCCATTATACACCCATCAAACGGGAAACGCACGGAAAACCTTCTGGAACAAAACGGAAATTTTTTTGACAGATTGACCATTTTCTGTGCCGTTTCTCTATAGAAATGCTGTAAATTTCGGTGACCTCTATTGACAATGTATCATTTGGGATGTACAATAGTACCGTAAAAATGAAATGGAGGTTTGACCATGGCAGACTCTTTATTATTTCAGAATAAACCGGACGTAGATATGCCCGCCGTGCTGGTGGAGGGCGCGCATGTGCCCGACGCGCTGGCCGGGGCGAGCGGCGTGTACATTGCCGCTTCCGGTTCCGCCATGCTGCAGAACGGCGTCCAGAACCTGCGCACCATGGAGCATTGGCTTTGGCTGGCGGTGGAAAGCGGGAATCTGGAGCTTGTGAACGAGGAAACCACCCTGTCCCTGCGGGCGGGCGACTGCTGTATGCTGCCGCCGGGCAGCAGGGGCGTGAGCCTGGACGTGCACCAGGAGGCCCGGATGCTGTGGATCATGGTGGGCGGCACGCTCAGCGGCGCGTTCCTTCAGCGCATGGGCGCGCTGCCGCACCGCATCATGAAGCAGGGCGCGCTGCCCAGCCAGCTGAACCTGGCCAAGCACATCGTGCAGGCGACCGTCCGCGTCGCCGCCGCAGAGGACGCTTCCAGCGCCCAATTGCAGCAGCTTCTGTGGGCCATGCTGGCGTCCCATTCCGGCCAGCCCGTGGCCATGGACGCGGTGCTCAGCCACGAAATCGCCAAGGTCGTGGACGCGATGCGCAAGAACCAGTACCGCGACAGCTTCTCCTTAAGCGACATGGCCGCTCTGTCCCGGATGCCCGTGGAAACGTTCCGCAAGCGCTTCGTCAGCGAGGTGGGGATGCCGCCGCAGAGCTATCAGCTCTTCTGCAAAATGGAGCGGGCGAAAGTGCTTTTGAAGGAAGGCTACACCGTGCGCCAGGCGGGCATCGAAGTGGGCATGAACGACCCCTACCACTTCTCCAAGACCTTCAAGAACATCGTGGGCATGAGCCCCTCCGCCTACAGCAAAACGGCTTTAAAATAATGCTGACCGATTTTTCGCCGAACCTAAGCCCCGAACAGGCGAGGATGCTGTCGCCGCTGCAATTGGCGTATATCGGCGACAGCGTCCATGCTTTGCTTGTGCGCACCGGGCTGCTACAAAGGAACCTGTTGGTGAAGGACATGCACCGCGCGTCCAACGAGGCGGTCAGCGCCGTGAGCCAGGCGAAGGAACTGGCCAGCCTGCTGCCGCTGCTGACGGAGGAGGAAGCGGACATCGTGCGCCGGGGCCGCAACGCCCATCCCCGCCACAGCGCCCCCAAGTCCGCCTCCACGGCGGATTACGCCGGGGCCACGGGACTGGAAGCGCTGCTGGGGTATTTGTATCTGACGGGGCAGACGGGGAGAATCAGGGAATTGCTGCCGTTTTTGCAGCCGGAAGGATAGAGGAAAGAGTACAGAGTGCAGAGTACAGAGATTTTTGTCGGACATTCTTTTAAGCAGTATATCTATCACATACTTCTCTGAACTCTATACTCTGCACTCTGTACTCTCTGATTATCCCTTTCAATTCACCTTCAAGGAGTAAAGATATGCCCGAAACACAACTGCGTGTGGAGCTTCTGGCCCACACGCCCGACCCTGAAAAGACCTGCGCCCTGGCGGCGCGGACGTGCTATTCCGCGTTGGAATACGACGAATTGAAAGACTTGGTGAATGAAAAAGACCAGGCGGCGTTCCTGCGGCGCATCATGGCGTCGGGGCATCTGTCAGTATTGGAGCACGCCTCCTTCACCTTCGGCGTCTCCGGCGTCAGCCGCGCCCTGCTGGCCCAGATCACCCGCCACCGCATCGCCAGTTTTTCCGTGCAGAGCCAGCGGTATGTGAGCCTGGAAAAGGGCTTTGGCTACATCATCCCACCCCGCATCCGGGATTTGGGCGGGGACGCGGTGAAGGAATTTGAACACCAGATGGCCCAGATGCAGGCGTGGTATCAGGGCTGGCAGGACAGGCTGGGCGAAAACGCCAACGAGGACGCGCGGTTCGTGCTGCCCAACGCCTGCGAAACCCACATCACCATGACCATGAACGCGCGGGAACTTTTGCACTTTTTCTCCCTGCGCTGCTGCAACCGCGCTCAGTGGGAGATCCGCACCCTGGCGACGGAAATGCTTCGGGAATGCAAGCAGGTGGCCCCCGTGATTTTTGAATCCGCCGGCCCCGGATGCGTTCGCGGCGCGTGCCCGGAAGGGACAAAAACCTGCGGCAAAGCGGCGGAAGTCAGGGCGTTATATCAAAAAATGTAGCTGCAATGACAAACCCCGTAAGGAAACCAGACGATAAAAACTTGTCATTCTGACGGCTTGAAAAGCCGGAAGAATCTCCCACGTTCTTTCCTTCATGTGACTTGCCGAATAGAAAACGGAAGGAGATTCTTCACTGTCGCTTCGCGACGTTCAGAATGACATAATCTGCGCAGAACATAAAACGCAATTATAGGAGAATCAAAATGGCTTTCTACAAGGATTTCACCAAAAAGAAAATGACCCGGGCTGACCACCTGCGTTCCGAAGGCAAGTGGGAGGAAGAGGGCACGCGCTATCGCAAGTCCGCCACCCAGCAGGACAAGCAGCGCCAGGAAAACGGCAAAGACCGGTTCGACGCCCCCAAGCGTCCTGGCAAGCCGGGCAATCGCTTTGACGCGCCGAAGGGCCGCGATTTCAAAAAGGACAGGCCCTTTGACGGCCCTCGGAAAAATGACCGGGATTTCAAAAAGCCCGCGCCCAAGCCCGAATTCCGTCCCGAACCGGAACCCAGCTTCGCGCCCGAAAACCTGCTCTCCGGCCGCAACCCCATCCGCGAGGCCATCAAGAGCGGGCGGGACATTGAAAAGCTGCTGGTGGCCAAGGGCGACCTGAGCGGCACCGCCAAGGAAATCATTGCCATGGCGAAGGAGCGCCACATCCCTGTGCAGATGGTGGAGCGCAGCCGCCTGGACGAGATCACGCCCCATCACCAGGGGATGCTGGCCTATGCCTCCGCGTACCGCTACTACGACGTGGAGGACATGCTGGACGAGGCGAAGGAAAAGGGCGAAGCGCCCTTCCTGGTGGTGCTGGACGGCGTGACCGACCCGATGAATTTAGGCGCGGTCATCCGCACCGCCGCGTGCGTCGGCGCGCACGGCGTGATCGTGCCGGAGCGCCGGGCCGTGGGCCTGACGCCCTCCGCGGTGAAAGCCTCCGCCGGGGCCATTGAAACGGTAAAGGTGGCGCGGGTGACCAACCTGACCCGCACGCTGGAAACCCTGAAAAAGCAAGGCATTTGGCTGTACGCCGCCGACATGGTGGGCGAGGATTACCGCAAGGTGAACTTCTCCGGTCCCATGGCGCTGATCATCGGCGCGGAGGGCGAGGGCGTCAGCCGCCTGGTGCTGGAAACCTGCGATTACCGGGTGTCGCTGCCGATGCGCGGCGGCGTGGGTTCCCTGAACGCTTCCGTCGCCGCGGGCATCCTGATGTATGCCGCAATGGACGGGAGAGAGTGAATAGAAGGGAATAGGGAGCCGTTCTTCGTGGGTAGTTCCTAAATCGGAACAACCAAAGAGAGTTCAGAGTACAGAGTGCAGAGTACAGAGAATCATGATTGTTATATTTTAAGCACTCTGTCTTATTGGACGCTATAATCTGTACTCTGAACTCTGAACTCTGTACTCTCTGTATGCCGCTTTTTACATTTTTGCAAATACGTTCTATGATCAGTGGCCTAATCCCTATAACCGGAGGCTTTCCATGGCTGATTTTCCTACGCCGGACGAACAGAATGAGTTTGAACAGTACCTCGCCCAGTCGGACGAGGATGTGGTTGTGCTGGCGCAAAACGGCGACGGCCAGGCCCTGGCGTATCTGCTGAACAAGTACAAAAACTTCGTCCGTTCCAAGGCGCGCAGCTACTTCCTCATCGGCGCGGATCACGAGGACATCGTGCAGGAGGGCATGATCGGCCTGTACAAAGCCATCCGCGATTACCAGCCCTCCCGGCTTTCCTCCTTCCGGTCGTTCGCCGAGCTGTGCGTGAAGCGCCAGATCATCACCGCCATCAAGGCCGCGACCCGGCAGAAGCACGTGCCGCTGAACAGCTATGTGTCGCTGAATAAGCCGCTCTACGACGAGGAATCCGACCGCACGCTGCTGGACGTGATCGAGGGCCGGGTGGAAGCACGTGCCGCTGAACAGCTATGTGTCGCTGAATAAGCCGCTCTACGACGAGGAATCCGACCGCACGCTGCTGGACGTGATCGAGGGCCGGGTGACGAACCCTGAGGATTTGTACATCAGCCAGGAAGACCTGGCCCGCATCCAGACCCAGATTTCCGAAGTCCTCTCCGACCTGGAGCGCCAGGTGCTGGACGCCTTTATGGACGGCAAGAGCTATCAGGAAATCGCCGAACTGCTGGGTCGCCACGTGAAGTCCATCGACAACGCCCTGCAAAGGGTGAAGCGCAAGCTGTTCAAATTCCGGGAGGAAAACGACGGGTGATGCTTCCGCGCGTTCCATGATGACAATGTTCATCGTGGATTGTTCTATAATATCTGTCAGCCAGCGTCCATCCATCATTGGAAGGATGCTGGCTTTTTTCTGGACAAATAGAATTGCTAACGGTGCAGGAAAACGCGAAGGATTCCGGTTGGTTAGGTAATCCTAATTCTATCATCGTACACCCTTGATGATTCATTTTTCTTATGCTATAATCATTTTGAAAAATGCCAAAATGCATGGATACCAAAGGAAAGCCGAGGCGGAACCGGGATGGAAGAACAATATATCAAAATGGCGAAGGTGTTTAAGGCGCTGTCGGAT
>CADAKE010000045.1:3298-23354 GCA_902788445.1 uncultured Eubacteriales bacterium | reverse complement strand
GCGATGATGAGGAACTTGGCGTTGTGGATGGTGTGCACGCCCAGGGTTTCGTCATTGCCGAACAGGAAGGGGCGCAGGTACAGGCTGGTGCCGGGCAGGGAGGGCACCCAGTCCTTTTCCAGGGCCACGAACTTTTTGAGCGCGTCCAAAGTGAATTCCTCGTCCACCTGGGGCAGGCTCAGGCGCTCGGCGGAATTGTTCAGGCGCTTGATGTTCTCCCAGGGGCGGAACAGCTGCACCTCGCCGTCCGGGCGGCGATAGGCTTTCAGGCCCTCGAAGATTTCCGCGCCGTAGTGGAACACCGTGGCGGCGGGATGCAGGGACAGGTTGCCGAAGGGCTCGATGCGGGCGTCGTACCAGCCCTTTTCACTGTTCCAGTCCATCACGAACATGTGATCCGTGAAGATTTTGCCAAAGCCCAGATGGTTCCAGTCGGGCTTCGCCTTGGGGGTTTGGGTCAGGTTCATTTTGATTTCCATGATTGAGGACTTCCTTTCTTTGTATGGTATCATCATGAATGATTGCGTCTGTTATCTTTTCAGCATCATCCTGGCTTCCGTGACCGGCGTATCGAGCAGGAGGATTTCCTCTTTTCCGTCGAAGCGGCAGCCAAAGCGCTGGTAAAAGCGGATGGCCCGCTGGTTGTCTTTCAGCACCTAGACCGCGACCTGGGGGTAATCGCTCAACTGTTTCAGCGCTTCCCGCATGAGCAGCGCGCCCACGCCCTGCCCGTAATACCGCTTTAATACATAGATGGCATAAACTTCCCCGGTATTGGGAAGCTCACTGTTCCGGTACTTTCCGTAGCCGACGAAGTCGACGACGTTCTCCCCGTCCTTCGCCACCAGGATATTGTCCGGCCATTGGTAGGCGATGGATTCGCACTTTTTTAGCGTGAGCCTGTCCAGATAGGACTGCGCGACGATGCCCGGATACGCCTCCTGCCAGGCTTTCCAATGGACATACGCTTTGCCCCTGATTTCCGCGTCGGAGGACATCTTTTTGATGACAATGTTCATCCCCGTTCCCACCCTCGTCTGACAGCTGGCAATTGGTCGTAAGCATACGCGAAACCGGATACAGGTGTGAACATACGGGGCATACAGGATGAAGCGGAGGAATCGAACCCCCTGGTATGCGCCCGGCATACCGCCGCAGTGCGATTCATTCTCAATCGCGGGAGATCATGCCCACTCTGCCAGACTACCTATCGCTGTTTATTTCAACTCCGTCGTCCAGTTCAGTTCCTGAATCTGTTCATCCGTATCCCGAAGCTGTTTGGAATAGGTGTCCACCTGCTTTTGCAGATCAGAAACGGGCACGGTGCTGAAAATTCTGATTTCCGTCTTGGAATAGCGGGCAACCTTTTCACTGGAGGCGTCGAGAAATCCCCGCATGATGCGGATGCGTTCTTTCAGGCAATCCCTGCGGGCGATCAGATCGGTGATGGAAAAATCTCCCGCCTTTGTTTCATTGTTCGTTTTGTTTATCCGGGCGATCAGTTCTTCCAGGCGGTTCAGGCAGGCGTCCAATTCCTTCAAAAGCTCCATGGGGTTTTCCGAAGGCTGCTCTCCTTCCTGTACCTTGGCGTTGTTGTTCAGCCGAACGCTCAGTTCGGAAATCCTTCTTTGCAAATCCGCCCGCTCGGACAAGGCAGTGGCAAGCTTCATTGAATGTTCCTCCGCGATTCGCCTGAAAGAGATTCAGGCGGTATCCCCCTGTTACGCCGTTTCGATGCTGTTCGCCTTATGCAATTTCAGCAGTTCCACCGCATCCTGGCGCATTTTGTACTTGAGGATCTTGCCGGCGGCGTTGGTGGGGAATTCCTTCACGAACTGCACGTAGCGGGGGGTCTTGTGGCGGGCCATATGATCCCGCACAAATCCCTTTAATTCGTCCTCAGTCATGGATTGTCCTTCTTTTAGGATGACGACCGCCATAATTTCTTCGCCGTAGGATTCGTCCGGCACGCCGATGACCTGCACGTCGGAAACCTTCGGATGGGTGTAGATGAACTCCTCGATCTCCTTGGGATAAATGTTTTCGCCGCCGCGGATAATCATGTCCTTCAAGCGCCCGGTGATGCGATAGTTGCCCTCGGGGGTGCGGCAGGCCAGGTCGCCGGTGTGCAGCCAGCCGTCCTTGTCGATGGCCTCCTGGGTGGCCTTGGGCATTTTGTAGTAGCCCTTCATGATGTTGTAGCCCCGGGCCACGAACTCGCCCGTCACGTTGTCGGGCAGCTCCTCGCCGGTTTCGGGGTCGACGATCTTGCACTCGATTTCCGGCATGGCCCGGCCGACCGTCGCCACGCGAACCTCCAGTGGGTCGTCGGTGGAACTCATGGTACAGCCGGGGCTGGCCTCGGTCTGGCCGTAAACGATGGTGATTTCCGTCATGTGCATCTTGTCCACCACGTCCCGCATCACCGAAATCGGGCAGGGCGACCCGGCCATGATGCCGGTGCGCATGTGGGAAAAGTCGGTCTTGGGGAAGTCCGGGTGCTCCAGCATGGCGATGAACATGGTGGGCACGCCGTGGAAGGCCGTGATCTTCTCCTGATGGATGCAGGCCAGGGCGGGCTTGGGCGAAAAGTACGGCAGGGGGAACAGGCTGGTGCCGTGGGTCATGCTGGCGGTCATGGCAAGTACCATGCCGAAGCAGTGGAACATGGGCACCTGAATCATCATCCGGTCGGCGGTGGACAAATCCATCCGGTCGCCGATGCACTTGCCGTCGTTGACGATGTTGCGGTGGGTGAGCATCACGCCCTTGGGGAAGCCCGTGGTGCCGGAGGTATACTGCATGTTGCACACGTCGTCGGGCTGCACCTGCGCGGCGCGGCGAAGCAGCGCTTCCTTGGGCGTCTTGCGGGCGTTGGTGAGGAATTCCTCCCAGGTCAGGCACCCGCGCATGGAGAAGCCCACGGTGATGATGTTGCGCAGGAACGGCAATCGCTTGATGTGCAGCGGCTCGCCGGGCACGGAGTGGCCCAGCTCGGGGCAGAGCTCCGAAATAATCCCGGCGTAGTCCGAATCCCGCCAGCCCTCCACGAACACCAGCGTGTGGGTGTCGCTCTGGCGCAGCAGGTATTCCGCCTCGTGGATTTTGTACGCCGTGTTCACCGTCACCAGCACCGCGCCGATCTTGGTCGCGGCCCAGAAGGTGATGTACCACTGGGGCACGTTGGTGGCCCAGACCGCCACCTTCGCGCCGCGCCGCACGCCCATCGCCATCAGCGCCCGGGCGCAATTGTCCACGTCGTCCCGGAACTGGGCGTAGGTGCGGGTGTAGTCCAGGGTGGTGTAGCGGAAAGCGTACTGGTCGGGGAATTCCTCCACCATGCGGTCGAGCAGGGAAGGGAAGGTTTCCTCGATCAGAATATCCTTTTTCCAGACGTACTTGCCCGTCTTGCGGTTGTTGTCGTACAGCGTATGCCGGGCGCGGCGGGGATCTTTGCCCAGGTTCCGGGCCAGCGCCGCATAGTGGGAAAGCACCACGTCCGCGTCGCCCAGGGCCCCGTCGCCCGGCGTCCAGTCGAAGGAGAAAAAGCCGTCAAAGCTGATGGAGCGCAGGGCGGCGAACACGTCCTTGAGCGGCAGCTTACCTTCGCCCAGCAGCTTTTCCTGCGCTTCGCCGTCCACGATCTCCCCGTCGCAGAGGTACACGTGGCGGATATACGCGCCCAGGTCGGTCACGATTTCCTCCGGCGATTTCTTCGCCGCCGCAGCGGGCACGCGCCACACAGCGCCCAGGAAGTCAGAGGCGAAGCCGTCCAGCAGGGATTTCAGGATGCCGGTGTCCGCATACGGCCCAGCGGTGGGCACCAGCAGCGCCACCCCGGCCTTCTCGGCCACGGGCAGCACCACGCTGATTTTTTCTTCCGCCTCTGCCCCGGTCTCCCCCATCGGGATGACCACGAAGGGAGAACGGAGGTCGTGCGCCAACGCGATCAGGGACAGGGCTTCGTCCTGCGTCCAGTCCGCCGTCGCCTGCAAAGCGGCGATGGACAGCGAGGCTTCGTTCAGCCTGCGCACCGTGTCATGGAGCCTGCCGGGGGACAGCGGCGCGCCGCTGCGCTCAAAAACCGGCAGGCTGCGGGCGGAAATCTCCAGCCCGTCATAGCGCATTTCCCGCGCCAGGGACGCGCATTCATCCAGCGAAAAGGGCCATCCGCCCGTGGAAAAACTCAGCTTCATACGGTTTTCTCCTCATAGGCAATTTTGTTGAGGGCGTTGAGATAGGCCCGGATGGCCGCGCCGATGATGTCGGTGGAGATGCCCTTCCCGGCGTACACCTTCCCGCCGTGGCGCAGCTTCACCAGCGCGTCGCCCATGGCCTCGCGGTTCTGGGTGACGGCGGCAATCTGGAAATCGTCCATCTCGTAATGGCGGCCGATAATCTGCTCAATCGCCAGGAACGCGGCGTCGATGGGGCCGTCGCCCGCGCACAGGCCGGTGAGCGTTTCGCCGTTCTTGTTCAGCGCCACATGGGCGGTGGGGGTGATGGCGTTGCCGCTGTTGACCAGGTAGCTCTTGATGCGGTAGGTGGGCGGCACCTGCTGGGCCACGGACAGCACGATGGCCTCCAGTTCGGCGCGGTTCAGGGCGCGGCCCTTGCTTTCGCGCTCGACGGCCTCCTGCATGTGGGCCATGTCGCTTTCGTCCAGTTCATAGCCCAGGGCGGCGATGGCCTTCGCCAGGTCGTCCCCGGCGGGCAATTCGCCGTCCTGCGGGGCGGCGTTGGCGGGCAGCACCTTGCCCGGCGCGGCGGTCAGCAGGCCGTCCAGTTCGCCCGCCGTGCGGTCGACGCGGGTAATGTCCAGGCTGCTTTCCAGCTGCATGTCCGCGCCCCGCGCCCGGAGCAAGCGCGCCATGGCGGCGGCGCTCAGGCTCGCTTCGTCGTTGTACGCGGTCTTGATTTCATCCGCGCCCGCCTGCAAAGCGGCCACGGCGCAGGAGATGGCCAGCCCCAGGTCGTTGCCGCCGGGCGGCTTTCACCAGCGCGGCGACTTCTTCGGGCAGCGACAGGCCGGCGGCGTCCTCCAAGGTGACGCGGTTCGCGCCCGCGTTCAGCGCGGCCTGAATCGCTTCCTTCACATAGGGCGGCTCAGCGCGGGTCACGTCGCCGCAGACAAATTCCACGTCGCCGCACAGCTTCTTCGCTTCCGCCACCAGTTCGCCGATGCGCTCAATGGCCTTGGGCGGCTTCAAATGGCAGATATATTCCAGCTGCGCGCTGGTGAGCGGCATCCCCACGATGAGCCGGGGATGGGCCGCGTTCTTCACCGCTTCCCACGCCCGCTGCACGTCGGCCACCGCGATGCCGGTATGGCAGGCCAGCGCCCCGCGCTTGACCGTGCTGCACAGGGAGCGCATCAGAAGCATGTCCGCTTCCTGTTCCGATAGTTTGGGCATCTCCACCGCGGCCAGGCCCAGGTGATCCAGCTTGCGCGCGGCCTCCAATTTCTGCCTGAACCCGGCGGACCGGGCGGCGGGGGTCAGCATGGTTTGATCCGAAAACGTGATGGGGCGCATAGGTTTTTCCTCCTGTCTTTCCTCAAATTTCCTGAGTGGAGAGTAAAGAGTTGGGAGATAGAAGAGAGGAGATAGGAGATTTATTACTTCTTAAACAAAAGGGGAGCAGAGTTTTCAGCAAAAGCATCATCGTCATATAACTCCTATCTCCTCTCTTCTATCTCCTATCTTTTAACTCCCTGCTTCTCACTCCTCACGAAAAAACGTCCCCAAAGCGCTAATGCGCTTCAGGGACGATAAAGCATCTCTTTACCGCGGTACCACCCTTGTTGCCGCTGATTCAACGACCTCTCCCAGGCTCTTTCAAGCCCTGCGCCGTGGTAACGGGGCGATCCGGAACGCCTTACTGATTTCCGTTCAGGCGCTCTGCTCGGGAGCGAGACCGCTTTTCCGCGCAGGATTGGCTTGCACCGTCCGCCAACTCTCTGACCCGCGTTCCGGAAGAACGTAACTCCGTCGAAGCATTTTCTTATATTGTATTCGTTCCGCGGAATTTGTCAAGGCTTGCGGGTGTATTTTCATTGTCTGTTCTTTGTGGGCAGATTCTTTCCGTTTCCTTGGTTTGTTGGCGCGAACGCAAACACAGCTCACGCCGAAACGCGCTTCAAAAACCAGAAATGGTTTTGACCATCCCGCGAATCCCCGACGCTGCATGAGACGCTGCATTTGATTTCCGGTTTCTTCGCCAGCATCATCCCCAGAATCGTGAATCCGAACGCTCTGTCATACGTTCCTTTGCTTTGATCGACCCGGAAAAGAAGCGCGTAATCCGTGCCGTCCTCCAGGGCGCCGATTTCGCCGAAAAAGTCCCGCACGTGCAGCCAGCCGTGCTTTTCATAGAGGACGGTGTAGTTTGAATCGTTCAGGAGATCAAGATACTTTTTATCCTCCCCCGTCGCCTCGTCATCGTCGAACTCTTCATAGCCAATGTCCTTGGGGCTTGCCTTCGCCACGTTGTCAAAGAACAAGTTCACCTTCTCTATGATTTTTGCGTACTCTTCCGGCGTGATGCCGAATTCATCCGTCGGGTCGTATGCCCGCATGGACTGGAGCATTTTTCCTTTGACTGCGTCGATCTTTTCCTGGATTCGGTTCATTTCCTTCTGATATGACTGACGGATGCTTTTGATTTCCCGCAGCTTTTCCTCCGCTTCGGCGATTTTCCTGTCGAACGCCCGAAGGATTGCGGGCTGATCCTGATCAAGCAGCCCTTTGATTTCCTCGATGGAAAACCCCGCCCTTTGCAGGTTTTTGATTTTTACAAAGGCAAGGGCCTGCTCCTCCCCATAGAAGCGGTAGGATGACCACTTATCCACCTTCGCCGGTTTCAGCAAGTCCACATGGTCGTAGTAGCGAAGCGTCTGGGGATTGCAGCCGCAGAGCCGGGCAAATTCCTTGATCGTCATATCGTTTGCCTCCTTTCTGAAGCCGTTATATCATGACAGTTTACTGCAAGGTCAATAGACTTTTTGGGTATTGCGTAATTTTTCTTCTTTTGCTTACAAAAGTGACGAAACCCTGTAGGGGCGGATATCATCCGCCCGATCAGACGGTTCCGTCATGACGCGGAAAAGTCAGTCGACTCAAATTGTTCATGCGGGCGGATAATATCCGCCCCTACAGGCGACGGGGTTCGGCCATCCTGCATTTATTCGTTTTTTACAGAATGTGAGCCAGCCCCTTCTTTGTTGGGTTCAGCGAACAGCGGAAGGGGCGTCAAACGTTCTGCTCCGCCTGGACGGAGGCGTCGATGTTTTCCACGACGGGCGCGTCGGGATAATCGGTGGTCACGGGCAGGGGCAGGGACTGCATGTATTCGTGCATGGCCTCGGCCACCCGCTTGCTGTTGGCGACGGCCTCGACCACGGTGCGCGCGCCGCTGGCGGCGTCGCCCGCCGCGAACACGCCGGGGCGGCTGGTGTGGCCGTCCTCGTCCACGGTGAGCAGGCCGCTCTTGACCGTGTCGATGCCCTTGGTGGTGGTGACCAGGTTGCTTTCCGCGCCCTGGCTGACGGCGATGATCACGCCGGTGCAGGGATACAGCTTTTCGGTACCGGGAACGGGGCTGATCTTTCCGTCCTCCCCCACCTGGCTGTCGGCCAGAATCACACCGTCCTCGCGGATTTCGACGGTGCACTTGTTCATGATGAAGTCCACGCCCTCCAGCCTGGCGTAGCTGGATTCATACTGGCTGGCGGTCAGGGTGTCGGTCAGGTTCACGCAGGACACGAACCGCGCGCCGTGGCGGATGGCGGTGCGGGCGCAGTCCATGGCACTGTTGCCGGTGCCGATGACCATGATGCGCTCGCCCAGCCGGAACGCGGCGGGGCTGGCCAGGTAGTTGATGGCATAGGTGACGTGGCCCAGGCTTTCGCCGCGGATGTTCAGCTTCCTCGGCCGCCACAGGCCCGCGCCGACGAACACGCTCTGGTAGCCGTCGCGGAACAAATCGTCGATGGTGATGGCGCTGCCGATGTAGGTGTTGGGCCGGAACTGGATGCCCTTCAATTCCAGGTGGCGGTAGGCCATGTCGTCCAGCACGGAATCGGGCAGGCGGAAGTCCGGGATGCCGTAGCGCAGCACGCCGCCGATCTTGTCCCGGCTGTCGAAGATCGTCACCTTGTAGCCGTACCGGGCCAGAATGATGGCGATGGTCAGGCCCGCCGGGCCCGCGCCGATGACGGCGGCCTTGCGCCCGTTGGACGGGGCCGGGCCCTTCACCATCTGGTTGGCGTAGGTGGTGGAGATGTAGCTCTCAATGACCGAAAAGTGAACCGGCACGTCCTTAATGCCGCGCACGCAATGGCCCTCGCACTGCTTTTCATGATTGCACACCAGCGAGCAGACCGTGGTGAGCGGGTTGTTTTCAAACAGCATCCAGCCCGCCTCGTTCAGCTTGCCTTCCTTGAGCAGCCGGATGACCTGGGGAATGTTGGTATGAATGGGGCAGCCCTCCTGGCAGCGGGGCTTTTTGCATTGCAGACAGCGGTTGGCTTCTTCCATCACGTGCAGGGCCATCTTCTTTTTCCTCCGTGTGTAATCGTAAGGTAATGTTCTAAGTTCCACGTTCCAAGAAGAAGAGACGTTGTCGCAAATGTGATTTGAACGGACTATCAGCTTAGAACTTGGAACTTTGAACTTAGAACTTTAAATTCACAAAAGCGGCGAACAGCACCGCTTATCGCTGTACTTGTTCGCCACAGATTACCGTTTTTCCTTTTTGATAAGATGTACATTCAGATTTTAATCAACCTTTTGCCTTATGGCTTTCTCGGAAGGAGGTCTGGGGGGAACCGCTCTTTGGCCTCCAAAGAGCGGTTCCCCCCAGAAACATCTTATTCTTAGTAGCTCAGGCCGAAACCAGACACATAGTAGTTGCCGTCGGCATCCTGATAGGCATAGCTGCCGCCCTTGACATTGGCCAGGATGGCGGGATCAATGTACTGATCCTTGTCGTAGCCGGGCACGTCGTTGGGGGAGGCGCAGATTTCAGCCACAGTGCCGTCTTCCAGGGTCGCGCCATAGGTCAGGGCGATGACGTCGGGAGAAGAGACCATGGTCACGGAAAGCTTGCCGGTGGGGTTGAACGCGCCGGTGATAACATCCAGCTGCGCCTTGCGGGCGTTGTCCAGGGAAGCGCCGGAGGTGGTGTACTGGGCCAGCAGCGCGTCGCAGTAGGGCTCCAGGTTGGTCAGAATCCAGGGAGAGGAGCACACGATGGTGGCAATGACCTTGCCGCCGTTCTCATGCACGGTGTCGGCAGCCTTGGCGAGCTTGTCAACGTCGGCCAGCGTGGTCTTTTCGATCTTTTCGCCGGTCTTCTTCTGGGAAGCCACGACGCCCTGGCCGAAGCCCTGGCCGCCGCCGGACATTTCGCGTTCGTCCACTTCAAAGTCTTCCACCAGCTCCAGGATGCCTTCGGCGTCGGTGCCGTTGGTGGAAGTGGTGGCCTTGGGCTGCACATAGAAGTAAGCGACTTCGGCGTCCTTCGCTTTGTCAACGATCTCGAAGCCCTTCTCGGTGAAGAGAGCGGTCAGGGCGGCGAGCATATCGTCGTCCTCGCCGTTGCCGGTGAAGGAAGCGATGTAAAGCTTGGTGCCCGCGTTTTCGGCCAGAGGCAGGGCGTTCTCATGGTTCTTCATAAGCACGACGGCCTTCTGATGCAGAGCGTAGGCCTGGGCGGAAGCGGTCTCAAGGTTGGTGGCGCGCACTTCGTCGGCCTTGTTGTAGTCCAGGTAGGGGTTGTCGAAACGGCCCTGCTCGAAGATGGAAACGGCGCGGTTGATGTTGGCGCGATCCAGGTCTTCCTTGGCGAGGATGCCGGTTTCAACAGCTTCGATCACCAGGTCGGTGCGCAGGCCGGAGCCGATGGCGTCGCTGCCAGCGGCGATCAGCTTGGCGTAGCGTTCGGTGAGGCTCAGGTCTTCCACGCCGAAGGTCTGGCCGGTGACGATGCCGGAGTCAGTGTTGACGTAGCCGTCAAAGCCCATGATGTCGCGCAGCAGGGTGGTGATGATGCCGTAGTTGTAGGCGGAGCCCAGCTGATTGACTTCGATTTCATGGCCGCGGTAGGTCTGCTTCGCGGAGCGGGCGTCAGCGGCGTCGCGGGAGTAGCAGGGCATGATGGAGCCGCACTTGGCGTCGATGGCGGCCTGGAAGGCGACCAGCTGGTACTTTTCCAGAGAACCTTCGGTGGGATACAGGCGCCACTGGCCCTGGGCGGTGTGGGATTCAAAGCCGTTTTCGGCGGCGCCGTCACCGGGGAAGTGCTTGACGGACAGCGCCACAGCGCCGGGCTTCAGGCCGTCGGTGCCCATATGATAGCCGTCCACCAGGGCGGTGATGATGCCGGCAGTGACTTCGGGGCGTTCAGAGAAGGTTTCAAAATTGCGGGGCCAGCGGGGATCGGTCACCAGGTCAACCTGGGGGCCATACATGGCGTTGATGCCCTGGGCGACCCACATCTGACGGTCGACCTCGGCGTAGTCACGGATGGCGTCATAGTTGCCATCGCCCTGCACCGCGGCGGCCATGCCCTGGGAATCCGGGAAACCGGCGGAAATGGGGTTGGAGAGGATCGTCATGGGGATACCGGGCACGCCGCGCAGGGCGGAATCAGCTTCGGCCATTTCAGTGACGACGTTGTTGTACAGCGCCACGGTGGAAGCGTCGAAGTTCAGGCCGCCGCGGTACACGCCAGCGCGCACCTTCTGGGTGTTGATCACGAAGGAGTCCAGGCCCGCGAAGCCAGCGGCAAAAGCGTTCTTGGATTCTTCGCCTTCGGCCAGGATGGTCACGACGGCGGCGGGATTGATGGTGCCGTCTTCATTCTTGACCATGGCCAGCTTGGGCGCGTTGGGCGTGATGGCCAGGGCGTTGAACAGGAAGCCCGCCTGGTCGGCCAGTTCCATCTTGCTCACCAGATCCGCCGCGCGGGTCTTGGCGTCCAGACGCCAGTCTTCGCTGGGGTCCAGTTCCTTGTTGTTGTTCAGGTCTTTGAAGTACAGGCCGTCTTTCACGATCACGCCCACGGTGGTGACGCCGATGGCGGGGCCGTTTTCGTTCGCATAGAACACAGGCTCCAGGTAGGTGACGGTGGGGTCTACTTCGTTGGGATCATAGGGAGCGGGAATGTAGCTGTCCTCGGCAAACGCCGCGGGCGCCAGGCTCAGGATCAGAGCCAGGGAGACAAGCAAGCTGACGATTCTCTTCATGTTTCCTTCTCCTTTTCTTCGTTGTGCCGCCGGAAAGCCAACGCCGGCCGACAGCCTTTTTTGATGGTTCTATCATATCATAATTAAAAGCAAAGAAAAAGGGATTTGGCATGAATCCCCTTTTATTGACCGTAAAGTACAAACATATCCGTTCACGACAGAAAAACGGCGTGAATGGAGTTTTAGGCAATAGGCATTAGGCAATAGGCATTAGACGCCCCGGCTGTCATCCCGCTCACCTTCGCTCGGGATGACAAAACTACTTACTCCCTAATGCCTGTTGCCTAATGCCTATTGCCTAATCCCTACTCCCTCGTCTCCCCCCGCATCACCACGCTCAGCTTAAACACGCCGCCCTCCGTGCGCAGGCTCATCATGCCGCCGTGCTTTTCCGCGATGCGGCTGATGGAGCGCAGGCCGAAGCCGTGGCCGGAGCCGGATTTGGTGGTGTGGGGCAGGGCGTCGTCGGTGAGCAGCATATCGCCCGCGTAGGTGTTTTCCACCTGCAAAACAACCAGCGCTCCGCGCGTGTTGCTCTTTAATGTGATCATGCGCTCCTCGGGATTTTCGATCTTGCTCACGGCTTCCAGCGCGTTGTCCAGCGCGTTGCCGAAGAGGGAGTAAATCTCCCGTTCGGTGAGGAAATTGAACAGCGTCCCGTCGATCATATAAGAAAATTTCACGTGCGCGGCATAGCACAGGATGTTTTTTTCCGTCAGAACAATGTCCACCGTCTGGTTGCCGCATTCGATCACGGTGGAATATTCGTTGATGGAGTCCTCCAGTTCGTTCAGGTATTCGTCAAACTTCGCCTTGCCCGCCTCGGAGCGGATGGCGTGGATCTGGTGTTTCAGGTCGTGGCACTTGGTTTGCAGCGTCACGATGCCCTCATGGCTCATTTCGTAGTAACGCATTTTGTTGCTGATAAAATCGTGCATGGTGCGGTTCTCGTGGCGGAAGCTGTCCAGCTCGGCCAGCATGAGCAGCGCGGCGTAGTTCAGCACCGTGTACAAAAGCGCGCACAGGTAATACAGGAACAGCGCGTCCGATTCGGCGGTGAACACATGGCCGCAATATTCCAGCACCATTTGCAGCAGCACAAACACCACCGACAGCACCACCATCTCCCGCACCGGCGCGTGGTAGGGCGGCTCCTTGACGATTTTGCGGTAGACAATGCAGCAGACCACGCACATGATAAAATACACCAGGTAAGACACCAGCGACCCGGCGATGCTGTACTGCGACCAGGGCGCGTCCATGCGGTTCACCAGCAGCATACTGGAGCCGGTTTTGAACGTGTTCCAGGCGATCTTGAAAATGGTCAGCGCCAGCAATCCATTGTAAAACAACTCGGCCTGCTTGACCCGGTAACAGCAAAAGCTGGATAGCAGGAACAACAGATACAACGTCAAAAGCTGCGCGCTGTAGCAAAGGCCCTGGAGGCGGATATCGGTGATCCACACGTCCGACAAGGAGCGCAGCGCCCAGCTTGCGCCGCACATCACCGCCAGCGCCGCCGCCGCCCGCAGCGGAAAGAAGCGGCGCCTGGCTCCGGTGTTCAGCAGCAGCGCCAGCGCGAAAAACACAATGGCCGCGGATATCCGATGATCCACGGCCCAAATCCAAAGCATGTCTGTGGTAATCATAAGCTGTCCCCCAGGAAGCTGGAAAAACGCTTCATCAATTCTTTCCGGTGGGATTTGGAAACGGAGATGCGCGTGTCCCCGATCAGCAGGTAATCCGCCGTCACGTTGGATACATGGCGCAGGTTCACGATAAACGAACGGTTGCACATTACGAACCGTTCCGGGTCGAGCTTTTCATTCACGTCGCTGAGCCGCCCGCGCACGGTATAATCCCCGCGCACGGTGTGGTACACCAGGTTGTGGTCAAAGACCTCCACAAAGGTAATGTCGTTCGCGGACAGGCTGATCGTGCCCTCCGGCGTTTTCAGGGAAAACTGCGCCCGCGCCCCGCTGCCGTCCAGCCGCCGCATGGCCTTGTCCAGCACATAGACGATGGAGGCCATCGTCACGGGCTTCAAAATAAAGTCCAGCGCCTCCACCTCATAGCCCTTGATGGCGAACTGGGCCATATTCGTGACGAAAATCAGGATGGTCTCTTTGTTGATTTTCCGGATGAACCGGGCGGTTTCCAGCCCGTCCAGCTTGCCCATCTGGATATCCAGGAAAACGATATCGTGGTTCTCCGTGCTGCGGATCAGATCGAGCCCATCGTGGAATACGTGGATCATCGCCAATTGTTCATTCTTTTTGCAGTATTCCTCCACATAGCCCTTCAGCAGCGCCGCGTCCCGCGGATCGTCGTCAACAACGGCAATTAAAAGCATGATGCCCCTCCACACATGAAAAGCACATTCAACCTGATGAATATATCATAACACAATCCACCGTTTTTTACAACCTTTCGACAAAGAAATGGTGATGAAACAGAAAAGAAGCTGCCATAAAGCAGCCCCTTCAGCCCACAAAATACATTACGGTATTGCAGCCACTGTATGGTTCGCGTAAGTTGCCCATGTCGGTTCATAATCTTCAGACGCCTGGTTTCCCCACATATCCCAATTCTTTCTGTCTCCACGCGCAAAGAGTTCCAGATAAGGGCCGGAAGAACAGTTTTCAATCAATGAAATCACTTCGTCGGGTTTTCTGCTGTGCTCCCTCTTCACAGATCGAATAAGGTTTACCTGTGACCTTCCTGCCTGCAATGTTCTGTTTTTATCTCCTTTAATACCAAAGAGCAGGATTTCCGTGACGTTTCTAAAATAAAACCCAACGCCTCGGCCATCAGGCATACCATCTTTTCTGACTTTTTCCCAGATGATATTGGTTTTATACTCAAAGCCCCAGGCTTTCATTACCTCCAGCCCATCCGGCAAAAGAGCGTTCGGTACCCATAAATATAAATGGCTCTTTTCATCTGCCACATCCGAAACAGGCAATTGCATAATATCTTCCAGTTTCATTGTGCTGTATCTATTTAATCGTTTATGCTCAGGGGCCATCTTTCCCGTTCTGTTTGAAAACTGCCAAGGTGGATCAGCATAAATTGTCTTATACTTTTTTTCTCCAACAAACTCCTGAAAGTCTTTTACAGTATCCTCAATGCGATATAGATCCTGCATGTTTCTCATACCCTTCTACGCACGCTTTTTTAATCCCAACTGCCAGGATGGGACACCCGCCGTTTCTTCTGGATTTCAGACGATAATCCAGTTTTCCCATCCATGTCGTGCTTGCACCGTATTTCGCACGGATTCCCAATTCAGTAAAAATATCATTTAGTTCTTCCGCTCTTGTGATGATAATGCCAACTTCAATCAGGCCGCAGTCAAAGTATGTCCGCATCGCCAGCAAATCCCGGTCGAATGTTTGATCTTTGCTGTTCCATTCCAAGTCAAAAGCAACTTTTCCTTTGATAAAGTCGATGTTGTGTCCATCAATATATCCGCTAATCAGGCGCTCGTCAAAGGGTTCGTTAGAAAATCTCCCTTTTGATTTTCCGCGGGGATACATTTTTACAAGCAAATCCCCAGTGATTCTGATTTCCCGCCATCCAAGCGGATATAAAACATCATCAAACTTTTTTGGAATAGCGGTTTCATTGCCTCCGGCAGCCATGAGTTCATCCACGGAAATCCTTAAATTCGATAAACAATTCTGTATATCATTCCATTCCTGCGGAAACGCCTCATTCAGTATTTCGATCGCATGTCCATAACTGAAAAACTCAAATTTGTTTTGCAAATCCGGCAAAAGGTATTTCTCCACTTCCGGCATAGATTCACCTCCCGGGTGATGCGACAATCGTGCCTTTACAATTACGTTATAACACACGTTTATTTTATCACAACATCATCAATCGTTCAATGCTTTCCAAAAGAAAAATGGCACGGAACCCCACCGTTTCAGTTAGGCTTCCGCGCCATTTCTTATGTTTTCTTATTCATTGGAATACATTTCCTGATTCTGCCTCGATATTCGACAGGTCAGGGGAATCAGGCTTTCTTGCCCTTTTTCTTCCCGCCGTAGATGTCGAGCAGCAGCAGGCAGAGCGCGACGGCGCTCAGGCCGAGCAGCGACCACTGGGCGATATTCAGCGCCATCTGCCACCAGGGGGTAACGGTGACCACCTTGGTGTATTCGCTGATGCCGTCCATGCCGCGGGAGTGCAGCACGGTGTACATCACGCGCTTGGTGGATTCCCGCATGGCCTGGGCCACGGCGGCGTTGGGATTGCTGCCCTTGGGGGCGTAGGGAGCCAGGCTGGCCGCGTCGAGTTCGCCATCGGGAATGTCGTTGCCCGCCACGATCTCATGCACGGGCACCATGTAGGAGGAATCGTACATATCGCTGACCGCGAAACCCTTCATGCCCGCTTCGCCGCGGAGCCAGTCGATGAGCAGTTCGGAATACGCGCCGCACCAGTTCACGCCCAGCCGGTTGTAGCCGGTCATGACGCATTCCGCGTCGGCGTTCACGATGGGCAGTTCAAACGCGCGCAGGTAGATTTCGCGCAGCGCCTGCTCGGTCACCCAGGTGCCGATGCCCGCGCGGTTGTTCTCCTGGTCGTTCATGACGAAGTGTTTGTTATAGACGTAGACGCCCTTGCTCTGGATGCCCTTGGTTTCGGCGGTGTCGATCAGGCCGGTCAGCATCCCGTCCTCGGAATAATACTCGAACACGCGGCCCGCGTAGGGAGAGCGGTGGATGTTCAGGCCGGTGCCGTACAGGCCCGCGTAGCCCGCCCACATGGCGTCCTCGCCGATCAGTTCGCCCACTTCCTCGGCCAGCTTGTCGTTGAAGGTGGCGGCAATGATGCCGTTGCAGGGATAGCAGGTGCCTTTCAGTTCCTTGTTCGGGTCGTCGTTCACGGTGGCGTAGCCGTTGCCGCCGATGGAGTACTTCTGGGTCACGCCGGAGGGGCCGTTATGGTCGATGGTGGCGGGCTTACCGACGGAGGTCACGCCCGCGGTTTCGCGCAGGCCGGTCAGGGTGACGGCGGCCATGTCGTCATAGGTCAGCTGATCCATGAACTCGTCCCACTTGGGATCGTCATAGGCGTAGTCCATCATGTTGACCAGCTGCAAATTGGCGTTCTTGCCCATGGTCGGGAATTCCACGCCGGTGGCGTCGGGCAGGTCGGCGTCGTCCAGCACAACACCCGCGGCCATTTCGTCGGTCATGGTCAGCTTCACATTGCCGGGGGTGACGGTGCCTTCCCAGTTCGCGCGGGAATAGTACACGATTTCATTGCTGCCCTTGCCGTCGTAGCGGTTCATATCCGCGTCGGCGAACAGCGGCTTCACGTCCGCGCCGGTGCCGTAGGCTTTGGCGTAGGTGTCCTTGTCGAACGCCTGGTCGAAGGAGTAGACCAGCGCGGTGTCGCCCGCCTCGGTCATGCCGTCGGAAAAGCCCTTCGCGGCCAGGATGTTGTTGGCGGCCTGGTGGGCGTTCTCGGCGGCGGTCAGGTAGTAAGCGCCCTCGTCCAGGATAAACACGCCGGTGCCGAAGGCGTCATAGGAGGTCAGGTAGTATTCCGGTACGGAAACCGTAACGGTTTCGCTCGCGCCTGGGGCCAGCAATTGGGTCTTGCCATAGCCAACCAGTTCCACAGCGGCCTTTTCGATCTGATTCTGCTTGTCGTAGTCGGTGTAGGGCTTCTGGGCGTAAACCTGCACGGCCTTCTTGCCCGCCGCGTTGCCGGTGTTGGTCACGTTCACGGTCAGGGTGTACACGGTATCCTGGCCGACGCCGCTCTTTTCCACCTTCATATCGGAGAAAGCGAAGGAGGTATAGCTCAGGCCGAAGCCGAAGGGATAGGACACGACGCTGCTGTAATTGAAATTGCCAGCGTGCTCGGTGCCCATCACCACGTCCTCATACCGGGTTTCGGCGTACTTGTAGCCCACGTAAATGCCTTCCTGGTACACCACGTATTTGCCGTAGGCGGACAGGGCCTTGAAGTTGTACTTGTCCGCGTCCGCGTAGGTGTAGGAGCCGAAGTTGTTCATCACGGGGTCCAGCTGGTTGTCCATCCACCAGGTGTCCGGCAGGGAGCCGGAGGGATTGACCGCGCCGGAGAGCACGTCGCCCACGGCGTACAGGCCGGTCTGGCCCACGGAGCCCACCCACAGCGCGGCGTCCACGCCGTAGTCTTCCTCATACAGGAAGGCGGTGGAGATGGGGTTGGCGCTGTTGATGATGACGGTGATGGAGCGGATATCCCCATCATCCTTCATTTCTTTCAGCCCTTCCAGGATGGAACGCTCGTCCTCATTCAGGGTCAGGTAATCCTTGATGCCGCTGTCCAATTCCAGGGCGTCCTCTTTTTCGGCGGTCACGTCGTCGCCCTCGCCGCCCACGCGGCCCACGACGTAGATCACGTCCTCGCCCTGGCCCATGGTGTCGTCGTGGTTCTTGCTGACCTTCTTCCAGCGCACTTCGCCGATTTCATAGGTGTTGCGCTTGGCTTCGTTTTCCACGTAATAGTCCAGCAGGGGCTTATTGACCACATCGTAGCCCGCGCCGGTCAGCACGTCGTAATAGTTCGGCGCGCCGTCCGCGTCCACAGCGCCGGAGCCGGTGCCGCCGTAGACGGGGTCCATCACGGTGACGCCCACCAGGCTCACCTTGCTGCCCGCGGCCAGGGGCAGCGCGTTATTTTCATTCTTGAGGAGCACGATGCCCTCGCCTTCCACCTCGCGCACCTTGGCGTTGCCGGCGGCTTTCAGTTCCTCGATGGAAGTGAACTTGCTGTCAAAATACCGGGCGTACCCCTCTTCCTGTCCGGCGGGCAGGGTGGAAACGGTCATGCTCGTTTTCGTGCCCAGGAACTGGTTGATCTGGCCCGCGTTTTCCCCGGCGATGATGTTGCCCGTGAACACCACGGCAAACAGCGCCGACATTACATTCAGGAACACCTTTTTCAGCGTTCTTTTGGTTGAAGGTTTCATGGAGGAAATTCTCCTTTCTTTCAACGGATACTTCTTTGGGCGCCGGGGCCATGCGGGGCCGGGCGGCATTGCCTTCGCGCGGAAGGGCGGCTGATGCTTCCAGGCCGCTCCCTTTGTCCGATAAGGCAGTTATCTGAACATATTTTACTGTAAAACGCGGAGAAAGTAAAGAAAAACGAACTGTCGCGCAAACCGCCTGGCCGCGCGTAATTCATCATTTTGTTTTCCTGCGCCTTCAATTCCGGCGCGGGCGGCCGGCCTTGTCGCAAACGGCCTGTTTTTTGCCGTGAACGGCTGAACGGTACATTGAAGATGCGTCCGCGCGCGAAAAAAAGCATTGCGGGCCTGTACATTTTGTGTCATAATAGAACCAACATGGGAGGGCACCCAGGTTCGTTTCCCCGCGCGGAATGCGGTCCGCGCTCCGGACGGATGCTTCAGGCCCCAAATGGTGTGGGAAAAACGCCCCACCGCGCATGTCTTTTTGATATGCCAATCAACCCCATATTCGTTTTTCCGTGAACTTGGATCGGGAAAGGAGAACAATCAATGAGTAATACTTCCTCGAAGAAAGCCTTCGGGTTTTTTGTAGTTTTGCTGGCCGCCGTGCTGGCCCTGGCCGCCGGCGTCTATTTCGTGGTCATCCATGGCACCTTCGGCCTCGACAGCACCCACAACGGCGACTGCTACGATCCCCTCATCACCGGCCTGCTCATCGGCGGCGCGGCGGTGGCGGTGTGCCTGCTGCTCATCAAAAAGTACGGCCTGGCCTCCGCTGTGACGGCCATCGCGCCGGGCGTGGCCATCTGCCTGTTCGTGCATAAGTGCTACTGGTACGTGGTGGACGTGTTCATCGGCATCGACGAAAAGCACGGCTTCGACCCCCGCTTCATCACCTTCGTTGCCCTCATCGCCGCGGCGTTCGTCATCGGCGAAGTGGCGATCTATGTGAGAAAGACCAAGAAAGCATAATCATGCTCCTGTTTGAGCAGGAAACAGAGTACAGAGTTCAGAGTGCAGATACTATTGCGTCCAATTTTGCAGTCTGAAAAGTGTTTCTATCTTCTCTGTACTCTGCACTCTGAACTCTGTACTCTCAAAAACGGTACGTTTGAATGAAATACAAAAAGGAGGAATATCCCATGAAAATGACCTTCCGTTGGTATGGCAGCGCCATCGACCCCATTCCCCTGAAGTACGTGAAGCAGATTCCCGGCATGACGGGCCTGATGGGATTACTGGACAAGCCCGCGGGCGTGGACTGGCCCGAGGATGAATTCGTGGCGCTGAAAAAAGAAGTGAACGACGCGGGGCTGGAGATCGAAGTCATCGAGTCCGTGAACGTCCACGAGGATATCAAGACCGGCCTGCCTACCCGGGACGAGTACATCGCCAACTACATCTCCACCATCCGGATGCTGGCGAAGCACGGCGTGAAAGTGATCGTGTACAACTTCATGCCCGTGTTCGACTGGTTGCGCACCGACCTGGCCCGCGTCATTCCCGAGGACGGCAGCAACAGCCTGTACTTCGACGAAAAAGACCTGGGCGAAATGGGCCCCCTGGAAATCGTGCGCAAGACCGCTGAGGACAGCCACGGCTTCACCCTGCCCGGCTGGGAGCCCGAACGCCTGGCCCTGCTGGAAACCACCCTCAAGCAGTACGAGGGCATGACCCCCGACGACCTGCGCAAGAACTTCAAGTATTTCCTGGATGCGGTCATTCCCGTCTGCGAGGAAGTGGGCGTGCGCATGGCCTGCCATCCCGACGATCCCGCCTGGCCCATCTTCGGCCTGCCCCGCATCACCCACAGCCAGGAGGACTTCGAC
>CADAKE010000045.1:0-3292 GCA_902788445.1 uncultured Eubacteriales bacterium | reverse complement strand
CATCTTCGGCCTGCCCCGCATCACCCACAGCCAGGAGGACTTCGACAAGATGGTGAAGCTGCACGACAGCCCCGCCAACACCCTGTGCCTGTGCACCGGCTCCTTGGGCAGCAACCCGGAAAACAACATCCCCGAAATCATCCGCCACTTCGGCGAAATGAACCGCATCGGCGCGATGCACGTGCGCAACGTCAAGTACCTGGGCTACCATCACTTCCGTGAAGCCGCGCATCTTTCCTGCACCGGCGACCTCGACCTGTATGAAATCGTGAAAGCGATTTACGACACTTGCCCCGACACCTACATCCGCCCCGACCATGGCCGCATGATCTGGGACGAGCAGGGCCGCCCCGGCTACGGCCTGTATGACCGTGCCCTCGGCGCCGCTTACATCAACGGCCTCTGGGAAGCCATCGACAAGGATCGCAAAGCCGCGAAATAATCCCTATTTTCATCGAAAGGAAGATGACCTCCTATGGCAAACGCAATCGTCGGCCAGAGCGGCGGCCCGACCTCCGTGATCAACGCCAGCCTGGCGGGTGTGTTTCAGGCCTGCCAGATGCGCGGCGCGCGGCACGTGTACGGGATGCTGCACGGCATCCAGGGCTTGCTGAATGAAAAGGTCTGCGACCTGACCGCCAAGCTGGCCACCAATATCGACATTGAACTGCTCAAGCGCACGCCCTCTTCCTACCTGGGCTCCTGCCGCTACAAGCTGCCCGCCCCGGAGGACGACGAAGCGGTGTATGAAAAGCTGTTCGCCATCCTCAAGAAGCTGGATATCCAGTGGTTCTTCTACATCGGCGGCAACGACAGCATGGACACCATCAACAAGCTGGCCCGCTACGGAAAGCAGGTCGGCAGCGGCATCCGCTTTATGGGCGTGCCCAAGACCATCGACAACGACCTCATGCTCACCGACCATACGCCGGGCTACGGCTCCGCCGCCAAGTACATCGGCGTGGTGATGAAGGAAATCATCCGGGACGCCACGGTGTACGGCACCAACTACGTGACCATCGTTGAGGTCATGGGCCGCAACGCGGGCTGGCTCACCGCCGCCGCCGCGCTGGCCCGGGGCGACGACTGCGAGGGCGTCGACCTGATCTGCCTGCCCGAAATTCCCTTCCACACCGACCGCTTCCTGGAAAAGGTGGAGCGGATGCAGAAGGAGCGGGAGAGCGTGGTTATCGCCGTTTCCGAGGGCGTGACCCTGCCTGACGGGCGCTTTGTGTGCGAATTATCCGACGACGCCCGCAGCAAGGACGCCTTCGGCCACATCAATCTAACCGGCACCGCCCGGTACCTAAGCAACCTGGTGGCGCGGAACCTGCCCACGAAAACGCGCTCGGTGGAGCTTTCCATCCTCCAGCGCTGCGCGGGCCACATGACCAGCCGCACGGACATTACCGAAGCTTTCCAGGTGGGCGGCGCGGCGGCGAAGGCCGCCTTCGAGGGCGAAACCGCCAAGATGGTGGCGCTCAAGCGCCTCTCCAACGACCCGTACCAGTGCACCACGGAACTGGTGGATATCAACGCCGTGGCGAACCTGGAAAAGAAAGTGCCCCTGGAATGGATCAACCAGGACCGCACTGACATGCTGCCCGAGTTCCTGGCCTACGCGCGGCCCCTCATCCAGGCCGAGCTGACGCCCATTTACATCAACGGCCTCACCCAGCATATCGTGGAAGAATAACAGGGGGAAAGCACCATGAGAAGGAGTGAAACCCTGAACCGGGGCTGGCTCTTTATCGGCCCCGACAAAAAAGAAATCACGGTGGACGTGCCCCACACCTGGAACGCCATCGACGGCCAGGACGGCGGCAACGACTACTGGCGCGGCAGCTGCGTCTATACCAAAACCTTTGACGCCCCCGCCTATGATCCGGAAACCGAATGCGTGTATCTGGAATTCCGCGGCGTGAACGCCACGGCCGACGTGACGCTGAACGGCGAAAAATGCATCCATCACGACGGCGGCTACTCCACCTTCCGCAAGGACGTGACCGGCCTGCTCAAAGGTAAGGACAACACTCTGGTGGTCATCGCCGACAACAGCGTGAATGACCGGGTGTATCCCCAGAAGGCGGACTTCACCTTCTACGGCGGCATTTACCGGGACGTGTACCTGGTCGTGGTGAACAAAAACCACTTCGATATGGATCACTTCTCCGGCCCCGGCATCCAGATCACCGCCAAGCCTGCCGAGGGCTACAAGCGGGGCGACGTGGAAATCAAGACCTGGACGAACTGCGAAGCAGGCCAGGTTGACGTCCGCATCCTGGACGCGGAGGGAAAGCAAGTCGCGGCAGGAAAGGGCACAGAGCTGCATCTGGACATTCCCGACGTGCATCTGTGGAACGGCCTGGAAAGCCCCTATCTGTACACCGCCGTCGCCACGCTGACCGTGGATGGCAAGGCGGCGGACGAAATCACCAGCCGTTTCGGTGTGCGGGATTTCCACTATCATCCCAAGACCGGGTTCTACCTGAACGGCAAAAGCTATCCCCTGCGCGGCGTGTCCCGCCATCAGGACCGCAAGGGCGTGGGCAACGCGCTCACGAAGGAAATGCACAAGGAGGACATGGATCTCATCTGCGAGATCGGCGCCAACACCATCCGCCTGGCCCACTACCAGCACGACCAGTATTTCTACGACCTGTGCGACGAGCGCGGCATGGTGGTGTGGGCGGAAATCCCCTACATCTCCGAGCATATGCCCAACGGCCGGGAAAACACCATCAGCCAGATGAAGGAGCTGATCATCCAGAACTACAACCATCCTTCCATCGTGTGCTGGGGCGTCAGCAACGAAATCACCATTTCCACCAAGGACAAGAAGGACATGCTGGATAACCACCATGTCCTCAACGACCTGGTGCACGACATGGACAAGACCCGCTTCACCACCCTGGCCTGCTACGCCATGTGCGGCCCCTTCAACAAGGTGGCCCACATCACCGACGTGGTATCCTGGAACCTGTACCTGGGCTGGTACGTGCCGGGCCTGTGGCTGAACGACGTTTGGATGCGCTTCTTCCATATGGTGTATCCCGACCGCTGCCTGGGCTATTCCGAGTATGGCTGCGAGGGCATGCCCAACCTGCATTCCAGCCATCCCCGCCGGGGCGACCACACCGAGGAATACCAGGCCATTTACCACGAATATCTGCTCAAGTGCTTTGAACGCAATCCCTACATGTGGGCCACCCACGTGTGGAACATGTTCGACTTTGCCGCCGACGCCCGCAACCAGGGCGGAGAACCCGGCATGAACCACAAGGGCCTGATG
>CADAKE010000044.1 GCA_902788445.1 uncultured Eubacteriales bacterium | reverse complement strand
CTTTCCCTGCGGATTATTCCCTGGCTTTCCCCGGATGCTTCGCATCCGGGCTGGCGTCCGAAGGACGCCGGGCCAGAAACACAACGCGGCCAAGCGGAACATCCGCGTTCCTCCAATCCTCAGCGGGAACCAACTTGAATCATACGCGCACGTTAATTCCGCTGCTGGAGTCCAGAGGCCGAAGGCCTTTGGTGCAGGTGCACGAGGGCCGCACAGGCCCTCGCTCTGGTTAACAAACATCATGTGATAGTTTAATGGTAACCCAGGGCGAACACAGCTTCGTGGAGGGCGCGGCGGAATTCCCAGGTGGCGTTGGGATTCTCCGCCGGATAGAAAAGGCGGTTGGTGAAGGAAACGACGCCGACGTCGTATTCCCGGGAAAAATAAATGCCCGTACCGGTAAAGCCGGTATGCCCGCAGCCATGGGGATAGCTGACGCCCGTCTGGAAGCCCAGGCCGCGCCCGGGAGATTCGGGCTGTTCCCGCTGGGCCCGAACCAGAAGCGGTTCCTCCGCGTTCATGAAGAATTGGCACAGGCGTTCATAAGCCAGCGCGTCGGCAAAAATCCCCGCGTGGCCGGATACGCCATGGAAATAATAATGGCTGTTGCCATCGTTTACTTCGCCGACTACAGGCTGGCCATGCGGGCGGAAGCCGTCAAACGTGATCTCCCGCTCCCGGCACATGCCTTCCTCAATGGGATTTCCGTAGCAGGAAGGAACAACGGGCAGATGTTTGTCCGGAAGGTAGGCCATATTGCCCAGGCCGAGCGGCCGCGCCAAATCTTCTTGCAGGCACCTGTTCAGCGGCTTTTCCTGAATCCGCTCGATCACCTTGCCCAGCAGCATGAAGTTCAGGTCGGAATACACCACGCCCTTTGTCGGCTCGGTATGCCGCAGGGCGTATTTCAGCGCGTCATAGAATCCTTCCTGGCGGCGGGAATAGAAAGGATACCAGGCAGCGAGAGTGGAAGTGTGGGTCAGCAGATGGAAGATTTGGATGCCATCGAATCGCCTGTTCAGGTATTCATCTTCTTTTAATGCCGGAAGAACCTCTTTTACCGGTGTATCCAGCGTCAGCTTCCCTGACTGGATAAGGAGAAGGATTTGCGCGGTCGTGGCGATTTTGGTCAGGCTGGCCACGTCGAACAGGGAATCCTCTTTTGCGTCGCCGACACTGACAGCGGCCAGGGTTTCTTTGCTGTCGAACACCCGCACGCAGGCGGAGGGAAAATATCCCGCCGCCTGGTAACGCTTTGTGATATCCTGAATCTCATGCAAAAGCCGGGATTTCATTTCTTCTTTCATAAGCCCACCTGCCGCTTGAATTTCAGCACGCGGTAAACGCTTTCATTCAGCCGGGCTTCGGAAATTTCACCCCGCTCAACGGCAGCGGCCACGCCGTCAAAGGCTTCAAAGTAATCGTAAGGCATGAGCAGGACATCCACGCCCGCCTGGATGCAGCGGATGCAGGCTTCGGAGGAGGAATACTTTTCCGTGATCGCGCCCATCGACAGGGCGTCGGTGATGATCAGGCCCTCAAAGCCCAGTTCGCCCCGGAGCTTTTCGGTCAGCACGGTGTAGGACATGGTGGAGGGCTCGTCGGTGCCCGTCACGTTCGGCGCGGCGATGTGGGCGGTCATCACAAAATCCGTCCCCGCGGCGATGCCCGCGCGGAAGGGAATCATTTCGCAGGACGCGATTTCCTCCCAGGTCTTTTTCGTTTCGGCATAGCCGGTGTGGGTGTCGGTAGCGGTGTCGCCGTGGCCGGGGAAATGCTTGATGCAGGAGGCGACGCCGCTGCTGTGCAGGCCCTCAATGACGCGCCGCACCATGACCGCCGCCGCATTAGGATCATTCCCAAACGCCCGGTCGCCGATCACTGGGTTCCGTGGATTGGTGTTCACGTCGGCCACGGGGGCAAAGTCAATGTTGAAGCCGTAGGCTTTCAGGTATTGTCCGATGGTCCGGCCCACTTCCAGCGCCTTGCTTTCATCCCCGGACGCGGCGATACTGCCCATGGAGGAAAATTTCCTCACGCCGAAATTGGCCGGATGGTTGGCGATGCGGGCAATGCGACCGCCCTCTTCGTCGATGCCCAGCATGGGCGACAGGTCATTCAGGGCGTGCAGGTTCTGGGTGAACATGTTCAATTGGCTGGGCGACAGGATATTTTTGCGGAACAGCGCGAACCCGCCGCAGGGGTAATTCGCGTAGGCCTGACGCATTTCATCGGACATCCGCGTGGTGCCGGTGATGCTGTTGTCCTCCAGCTCCGCCGGACCGAAGCGGCTTTCCAGGGCGTCCGGGCGGATCATGAACAATTGCCCGACCTTTTCCCGCAGAGACATTTTTTCCATTTGCAGCAAAACAGGGTCCTCCTCCCCCATGGCTGTGGGCATCAGCAGCAGCCCCATCGAAAGAAGCGCCAGCAGTTTTTTCATGGCTGTTTCCTTTCTTTCAGCAAAATTGACGTTTTCTCCATACGCCTTTTCAGCCGTATTATATCAGGATTTCGCTTTGAACGCAAGGAACATAAACCGCTGTGTTTTCGATGCATTCCCCTATTTTTGATCAGAAAATGTGCTTGTCAATCCAGAAAAGATCGTATATAATAGGTTATTGGAAAAACGCTTTGGCAAGGTGCCGCCAATTTCACGAAAGGAAGGAACCCCCATGAGCAAAGTACATATTTTCGATCATCCGCTCATTCAGCACAAGCTGAGCATCATGCGCCAGAAGGACACCGGCTGCAAGGAATTCCGCGAACTGCTGGATGAAATTTCCATGCTGATGGTGTACGAAGTGACCCGCGACCTGCCCACCGAGGACACCGAAATCGAAACCCCCATCTGCTCCATGAAAACCAAGACGCTGGCAGGCAAGCCCATCGGCATCATCCCCATCCTGCGCGCGGGCCTGGGCATGGTGAACGGCATCCTGAACCTGATCCCCAACGCGAAGGTGGGCCACATCGGCCTGTACCGCGACCCCGCCACCCTGGAGCCCGTGGAATATTACTGCAAGCTGCCCGACGACGCCGAGCACCGCCAGCTGATCGTGCTTGACCCCATGCTGGCCACCGGCGGCAGCGCCTCCGCGGCCATTACCTTTATCAAGCAGCGCGGCTGCAATAACATCCGCCTGGTCAACCTGATCGCCGCGCCCGAGGGCATCGCCCGCGTGCAGAAGGATCATCCCGACGTGGATATCTATGTGGCCGCCTGCGACGAAAAGCTGAACGACCACGGCTACATCGTGCCCGGCCTGGGCGACGCGGGCGACCGGCTGTTCGGAACAAAATAAGTTTTCAGTTCTAAGTTCAAAGTTCTAAGTTAAAAAACTTGATTCCGCTTAGAACTTATAACTTAGAACTTAGAACTATTGCAAAACAGACAACCGAGGATTCTGTCATCATGAAAATCGAACCCGCCGTCAGGGCGGAAACGAAAAAAATGGCGCTGGGCGTGGGCGCGCTGTCGCTGCTGATGGTGGCCGTGTTCCTGGTTATCGGCCAATTCGACTGGACGGTGCTCACGGGCGCGCTGCTGGGCAGCGCCTCCGCCATCGGCAACTTCTTCCTCATGGCGCTGACGGTGCAGAAGGTGACGAACGATATGCCCGTGCTGCCGCCCAGAGAAGAAACTGAACCGGGCGGGGAAGAGGGCGAAGAAAAGGAACCGCCCCTCAGCGACGAAGCCAGGCAGATGGGCAAAAAGATGCAGTTGTCCTACACGCTGCGGATGCTGCTGATGGCGGGCGTCGCGGCCCTGGCGATTTCGCTTCCCGTGTTCCATTCCGTGGCGTCGCTGGTGCCCATGCTCTTTCCCCGCATCGTGATCGCCCTGCGGGGCCTTATGGATTCCAAACAGAAGGAGGCATAAAATTCCTGTGGAAGAAAGCAAGCAGCATTCCAGGATGGTGGATGCCCTTCTGCTCCTGCTGACCATCGCGCCCCTGGCGCTGGCCATCGTGCTCAAGGTGCTCTTTACGCCCGACGCGCCGCTGGAGGACGGGGTGTCCATTTCCGGCGCGCTGGTTTATTTCACCATCCCCATGCCCCTGCAAGCCTGGCCCATCACGGAAGCCCAGATCAATTCCTGGGCGGTGATCCTGTCCATCCTGGGCCTGTGCCTGTACCTGACCCATGGGATCAAGGTGGTGCCGGATTCCAAACGGCAGTTGGCGGCAGAATGGATTGTGGACACGGTCAGCCATCTGGTCACCAGCAACATGGGCGAAAAGTTCATTGACTTCGCGCCCTTCGTGGCGGGCATCCTGGGCCTGTCGGCGCTGAGCAGTCTGAGCAGTCTGCTGGGCCTGTTCGCCCCCACGTCCGATCTGAACATCGTGCTGGGCTGGGCCATCCTGGTGTTTATCCTGATCACGCACTACAAGCTCAAGGGCGGCCTGTGGGAATACATCAAAGGCTTTTTCAGCCCCATCCCCCTGTTCGCGCCGCTCAACATCATCGGCGAATTCGCCACGCCCATTTCCATGTCCTTCCGTCATTACGGCAATGTGATGAGCGGCATGGTCATTTCCACCCTGATCGCCTACGCCCTGCGCAGCCTGAGCAAAATGCTGCTGGGTTGGCTTCCCGGGGCGCTGGGCACCATCCCCTTCCTGCAAATCGGTCTGCCCGCGGTGCTGAGTTTGTATTTTGACATTTTCAGTGGCTGTATGCAGGCGTTCATCTTCGCCATGCTGACGATGATGTTCGTTTCGACTGCGGAGCCGGAGGAGGAGTAGACTTAAAGTTCTAAGTTCAAAGTTCTAAGCAATATAGCTATGAAGCGATCGGGACAAGAGCTTGGAACTTAGAACTTGGAACTAAGAACTTGAACTCAATTCAAATATCCAACCATAAATCATAAGGAGGCTCACATCATGCTTGAAATCGCAATTGGTATTATCCTGGGTTGCTGCGCTATCGGCGCCGGTATCGCCCTGATCGCCGGCGTTGGCCCCGGTATCGGCGAAGGCCAGGCGGCCGCCAAGGCCTGCGAGGCCGTTGGCCGTCAGCCCGAAAGCAAGTCCGCCGTCACGTCCACCCTCATTCTGGGCTGCGCCCTGGCTGAAACCACCGGTCTGTATGGCCTGATCATCGGCATCCTGCTGATCTTCGTGGCCCCCGGCTCCTTCGTGAATATCCTGAAAAGCGCCGTCCAATGGGCCGTCAGCAACGGCATTCCGCTGCAATAAGGCGATAAGCTGAAAGGTTCAAGGTTCAAAGCCTGAGGCCAGCACGGTGAAGAGAAGCAACAGCTTCCGGGCTTGGAACTTGGAACACAAGACTTATCAAGAAAGGCGGTGAGAGACGAGTATGCAATCATTGGATATTATTTCCATCAATATATGGAATACTTTGATTTCTCTGCTCAACCTGCTCCTGATTTACTGGATCATGAAAAAATTCCTGTTCGCCCGCGTTCAGAAAGTGATGAACGAGCGCAGGCAGCAGGTGGACAAGATTTATTCCGACGCGGATGAAAGCCGGACTTCTGCCAACCAGATGAAGCAGGAGTATGAAACCCGGCTGGCCTCCGCCCGCCAGGAAGCGGACACCCTGATCAAAACCGCCTCCCAGACGGCCCAGCGGAAGAGTGACCAGATCGTGGCCGAGGCCAACACCCAAGCCAGCCACGTGAAGCAGAAGGCGGAAGAAGAAATCGCCCAGCAAAAGAAGCAGATGCTGCAGGAGATCCGGAGTGAAATTTCTGAACTGGCGGTCGATATTGCGTCCAAGGTGGTCGAGCGCGAAATCAATCAGAAGGATTACGACGGTTTCGTTGAACAATTCATTCAGAATGTTGGTGAGAAGCCGTGACGGAGTTCGGCAGAGAATACGGCGAAGGGCTGTACGCCCTGTGCGCTGAGGAGAAGATCGAACAAAGCGTTCTGCAAGAAGTGCGGACGCTTAAATCGGCGCTTCATGAAAACCCCGATTTCATCCGGTTGCTTGGCAACATGACGCTGAGCAAGCAGGAGCGCGTGCATATTGTGGACGAGACGTTCAAGGGACACGTCCATGAATATGTGCTGAACTTCTTAAAGCTCCTCGTGGAGCGCGGGGCCGCCCATGCGTTCGCCGAATGCGCGGACGCCTATGAAGCCGCCTACAACCGCGAGCACGGCGTCGTGGAAGCGGAAGTCACCACGGCCCAGCCCCTGAATGAGGATCAGCGGAAGAAGCTGATCGCCCGGCTGGAAAGCATGACGGGCCGGGAAGTGACCGTCAGGGAAAAGATTGATCCCGCCGTCCTGGGCGGCGTGCTGCTGCAAATGGACGGCAAGCGCTACGACAACACGGTGCTCCACCGCCTGAAAGCCATCAAGCAGGCGATGGCCGGTGAATAACGCGCCGGACGCATGAATGGAAAGCGGTGATAAGATGCAATTGAAGCCCGAAGAAATTTCAAAACTGATCAAAGAGCAAATCAAGCATTACAGCAATAAAATCTCCCAGAGCGACACCGGCACCATCATCATGATCGGCGACGGCATCGCCCGGGCCACCGGCCTGGATCAGTGCATGGCCAACGAGCTGGTGAAGTTTTCCAACGGCGAATACGGCATGGCGCTGAACCTGGAGGAAAACTCCGTGGCTATCGTCATGCTGGGTACCGACGAGGGCATCCGCGAGGGTGACACGGTGGAGCGCACCGGGCAGGTGGTATCCGTGCCCGTGGGCGAAGCGCTGATCGGCCGCGTGGTGAACGCCCTGGGCCAGCCTATCGACGGCAAGGGCGCGATTGAAAGCAAGGAAATGCGCCCCATCGAGCGCAACGCCCCCGGCATCATCCAGCGCAAAAAGGTGTCTGTGCCCCTGCAAACCGGCATCAAGGCCATCGACTCCATGATCCCCATTGGCCGGGGCCAGCGTGAACTGATCATCGGCGACCGCCAGACCGGCAAAACGGTCATCGCCACCGACACCATCCTGAACCAGAAGGGCACCGGGGTCATCTGCATTTACGTGGCCATCGGCCAGAAAATGTCCACCGTGGCCCAGTTGGTGGAAACCCTGGACGCGGCGGGCGCGATGGACTACACCATCGTGGTCAGCGCCTCCGCCAGCGAACTGGCCCCCCTCCAGTACATCGCCCCCTATTCCGGCTGCGCCATGGCGGAATATTTCATGGATCAGGGCAAGGACGTGCTGATCGTGTACGACGATCTGAGCAAGCACGCGGTGGCGTACCGCGCCATGTCGCTGCTGATCCGCCGCCCGCCGGGGCGCGAGGCTTTCCCGGGCGACGTGTTCTATCTGCATTCCCGCCTGCTGGAGCGCTCCGCCCGCGTGGACGCTAAGTACGGCGGCGGCTCCATCACGGCCCTGCCCATCATCGAAACCCAGGCGGGCGACGTGTCGGCCTACATCCCAACGAATGTCATTTCCATTACCGACGGCCAGATCTTCCTGGAAACCGAACTGTTCCACAGCGGCATCATGCCCGCTATCGACCCCGGCATCTCCGTCAGCCGCGTGGGCGGCGACGCGCAGATCAAGGCCATGAAGAAGGTGGCTGGCAGCCTGAAGCTGCTGTATTCCCAGTACAGGGAATTGCAGTCCTTCGCCCAGTTCGGCAGCGACCTGGACGCGGACACCAAAGCCCGCCTGGCCCAGGGCGCGCGCATCGTGGAGGTTTTAAAACAGAACCGTAACCACCCTGTGGCCGTGGAAAACCAGGTGTGCATTTTCTACGCCGTCACCCACGATTATCTGAAAGACGTGGAAGTGAAGGACGTGGCGGAATACGAAGAAGCGCTCTATGAGCGGATGGGCGCCCAGCATGGAAACGTGCTGGCCGCGATCAAGGAAACCGGCCTGCTGTCCCCTGAAACGGAAGCCGGGCTGAAAGCCGCGCTGGACAGCTTCACCGCCGATTTTCTCAAGAACAAGAAGTAAGGAGGCAGCAGCATGGCAGGAGCGTCCATGAAAGCCATCAAACTGCGCATCAAAAGCGTGGAAAGCACCATGCAGATCACCAAGGCCATGCAGCTCAGCTGGTGGCAACCTCCAAGCTTCGCCGCGCCAAGGAGCGCATGGAAAACAGCAAGCCCTACGCCGCCATTTCCCGGGAAGCCATCATGGCGGCGGTGAGCCAGTGCAACGATCCGCAGATTCCATTTGTTACGCCCCGGGAAGTGAAGAACCGCTGCTATGTGGTCATTGCCGGGGAGCGTGGACTGGCGGGCGGCTACAACGCCAACATCTTTAAAGCCGTGGCCGCTCACACGGAAGGTCTCCCCTACTGCGTGCTGCCCCTGGGCCGCAAGGCCATTGACAAATTCCAGCATCTTGGCGTGCCGCTTTTGAACGACACCGTCAGCCATGTGGAGGGCCTGAGCGTGAGCCGGTGTTACCGGCTGACCCAGCAGGTGATTCAGGGCTACCGGAACGGAGACTTTGACGAAGTGTTCCTGGTGTACACCTCCTTCCAGTCCATGATGAGCCAGGAGGTGCGCGTGGAGCAATTGCTTCCCATCGAGCGCGGCGTGGAGCAGCCGCCCCGGGCCGTGGTCACGATTTACGAACCGAGCCCGGAAGAAATGCTGGAAAAGGCCGTGCCGGATTTCCTGGCGGGCCGCCTGTACAGCGCCGCGTGCGATTCCTTCGCCAGCGAAGTGTCGGCCCGCCGAAACGCCATGGATTCCGCTACCAAGAACGCCGGGGAAATGATCAGCGACCTGCGGCTCAAATACAACCGCGCGCGCCAGGGCGCCATCACCCAGGAGATCACGGAGATCGTGGCGGGAGCGGAACAGTAATTTAGGCAATAGGCATTAGGCAATAGGGATTAGTATTAGGTAATTGACAATAGGTATTAGGAAACAGATATTGGGACACAGGCAATAAAACGATTGCCTATTGCCTAATCCCTAATGCCTAAACCCCGAAAGGAGCAACCCGATCGTGAGCGAAAAAAATATGGGCAAGGTGGTTCAGGTCATCGGCCCCGTGCTGGACATCCGGTTCGAGGACGGTCATCTGCCTGAACTGCTGAACGCCATTGAAATTCAGAATGGGGACAAAACGGTCACCGCGGAAGTGGCGCAGCACATCGGCGATAACGTGGCGCGCTGCATTTCCATGAACGCCACGGACGGCATGGTGCGCGGCATGGACGCGGTGGATACCGGCAGCCCCATCACCGTGCCGGTGGGCAACGAATGCCTGGGCCGCATCTTTAACCTGCTGGGCCAGGCGATCGACGACCAGCCCGACCCCGTGACCGAGGAACGCTGGCCCATCCATCGGCCCGCCCCCTCCTATGAGGAGCAGGAATCCTCCTCCGAGATCCTGGAAACGGGCATCAAGGTGGTGGACCTGATCGCCCCCTACGCCAAGGGCGGCAAGATCGGCCTGTTCGGCGGCGCGGGCGTGGGCAAGACGGTGCTGATCATGGAACTGATCAACAACGTGGCGAAGCAGCACGGCGGCCTCAGCGTATTCGCGGGCGTCGGCGAACGCACCCGCGAGGGCAACGACCTGTACAACGAAATGAAGGAGAGCGGCGTTATCAACAAAACCGCGCTGGTGTACGGCCAGATGAACGAGCCGCCGGGAGCCCGTATGCGCGTGGGGCTGAGCGGCCTGACCATGGCCGAATATTTCCGCGACAAGGAAAACCAGGACGTGCTGCTGTTCATCGACAACATTTTCCGTTTCACCCAGGCGGGCTCTGAGGTGTCCGCGCTGCTGGGCCGTATGCCCAGCGCCGTGGGCTACCAGCCGACCCTGGCCACCGAAATGGGCGCTTTGCAGGAGCGCATCACCTCCACCAAGAAGGGCTCCATCACCTCCGTGCAGGCCGTGTACGTGCCGGCCGACGACCTGACCGACCCCGCCCCCGCCACCACCTTCGCCCATCTGGACGCGACGACGGTGCTCAGCCGTGCCATTTCTTCCCTGGGTATTTACCCGGCGGTCGATCCCCTGGATTCCACGAGCCGCATCCTGAGCCCCGAAATCGTGGGCCGGGAGCATTACGAGGTCGCCCGCAGCGTGCAGAGCATTTTGCAGCGCTACAAGGAATTGCAGGACATCATCGCCATCATGGGCATGGACGAGCTGAGCGACGAAGACAAGCTGATCGTGGCCCGCGCCCGCAAGGTGCAGCGCTTCCTCAGCCAGCCCTTCTCCGTGGCCGAGCAGTTCACCGGCATGGAAGGCAAGTACGTGCCCCTCAAGGAAACCATTCGCGGCTTCAAGGAAATCATCGAGGGCAAGCACGACGACCTGCCCGAGAGCGCGTTCCTGTTCGTGGGCACGATTGATGAAGCAGTGGCGAAAGCGAAAAAGAGCGAATAATTGGATGAAGTTCTAAGTTTCAAGTTCCAAGTTCTAAGCTGAAAGATGGCCAATGATAAAGCAAACTTTAGCTTAGAACTTAGAACTTTGAACTTTGAACTTGGAACTTAGAACTTGCAACGAATACCATCAGGAGGTGGGAAAAAACAATGTCCACCTTTCATTTGCAGATCGTGACTCCTGACCGCATGGTCTATGACGGCGAGGCGCAGAAGATCATCCTGCGCACGGTAAACGGCGACGTCTGCATTCTTCCCCACCATATTGACTTCGCCATCCCCCTGCAGATCGGCCAGGCCAGCGTGACCGACGCGGAAGGCAATACCCGCCAGGCCGCCTGCAACGGCGGAATGCTGAGCGTGAACAACAACGAAGTCCGCGTCGTTGCCGTCACCTTTGAATGGGCGGATGAAATCGACCTGGAGCGCGCCAAACGCGCGGAAGCCGAAGCCGAAGAACGCTTGCAGGCTTTGAACCGCGCGGATCGGGATTTCATCCTGGCCGAAGCCCGCCTGAAACGCGCCATTACGCGCATTCACGCCAAAGAAATGTAATATTATCAACTGCCAGGAACAATCAAGACGCTCCTGGCTTTTTTGTTTTCACGGTAAAGGAGAAGCCGTATGAACGCAAAGAAATGGATTCCCTGGGCGGTCCTGTTTATGGCGCTTTTCTGCTTCGCTCCCGGCATGGCTGAACAAGCCGCGAGCGGTTTATATGTGAAGAAGGTGGAGAACCTGCCGGAAGATTTTATCCTCGGCATGGACGTTTCCAGCGTGATCGCGGAAGAAAACAGCGGCGTGACATACTACGGCTTTGACGGTCAGGAGCAGGATGTATTCAAAATCTTGGCGGACAATGGGATCAATACCATCCGCGTGCGCGTATGGAATCATCCCTACGACAGCCAGGGCCGGGGCTACGGCGGCGGCAACTGCGATTTGGAAAACGCGGTTCAAATCGGAAAGCGGGCGGCGGCCCGCGGCATGAAGCTGCTGGTCGATTTCCATTATTCTGATTTCTGGGCGGACCCCGGCAAGCAGATGGCGCCGCTGGCATGGCGGGGAATGGAGATCGAGGAAAAGGCCGACGCGCTGTACCAGTACACCAAAGAATGCCTGCAAAAGCTGCGGGACGCGGGCGTGACTGTCAGCATGGTGCAGGTCGGCAACGAAACCAACGGCAAATTGTGCGGGGAAACGGACTGGCGGAACATTCAGGCTTTGATGCAGGCCGGAGCGAAGGCAGTGCGGGAAATCTGCCCGGACGCGCTGGTGGCGGTTCATTTCGCCAATCCGGAAATCGTGGGCAGCTACGCGGCCTACGCAAAAATCCTGGATGAATACGGCGTGGATTACGACGTGTTCGCCACCTCCTATTATCCCTACTGGCACGGCACGCTGAAAAACCTGTCAAATGTGCTGACGGAAATCGCCGAGACCTACGGCAAAAAGGTGATGGCGGCGGAAACCTCCTACGCCTATACCGGCGAGGACACGGATTTTTCCGGCAACACCATCGGGGATGGCAGTGCGGTGGATTACCCTTATACCGTTCAGGGGCAGGCCAACAGCGTTCGGGATATTACGGACGCGGTGGTGAACGGCACCCCGGCCGGGATCGGCGTGGTATACTGGGAAGGGGCCTGGATCACGGTGGGCAATGAAAGCTGGGAGGAAAACAGCCGGAAGTGGGAAGAATACGGCTCCGGCTGGGCCAGCAGCTACGCCGCCGCTTATGACCCCGACGACGCGGGCAAATACTACGGCGGCAGCGCTGTGGACAATCAGGCGTTCTTCGATCGTTATGGCCATGCCCTGGAATCGCTGAAATTGTTCAGCCTCATGCGGGAAGGAAATGATGTTCCGCTTGTCCCGGACGCAGTGGAGGAAACCGCGTTGGTCTGCGACCTGAACGCGCCGCTGCTTCTGCCCGAAACGGTGAACGCCGTCATGTCGGACAACAGCAAGAAAGCCCTGCCTGTTGTATGGACCCTGACCGAAGAACAGGCTGAAGCCATGCGTCAGAATGGCGCGGGCCAATACACGATCACCGGTATGGCGGGCGGCATGGAAGCCGTCTGTTCCGTTTCCATGGTGGAATACAATTACATCACCGACCCCAGCTTTGAGGAGGGCGGCCAGGGTTGGAAAATCTCCGACCGCCGCCATGCCGATCAATTGTATGTGGAGGACAAAAAGAACGATTCCCTCACCGGCAGCAAGCATCTGCATTTCTGGAGTTCGCAAAAGGATTCTGTGGAATTTACCGTGGAACAGCGAGTGGAAAACCTCCCCGAAGGCAAATTCAGCTTCCAGGTGTCCATCATGGGCGGCGACGCGGGGAGCCAGGAAATCTATGCATATGTGAAAATCAACGGCGAAACCATCGCCGCCGCGCCGATGAAAATCACTTCCTGGAACAACTGGGACACAGGCGTGATTCCGGAATTTTTCCATCCGGCGGATACGGAAGTGACCGTGGGCGTTTATGTGAAGTGTCAGGGAACGGGCAATGGTGCCTGGGGCAAAATCGACGACGCGGCGCTCCATTCAGTGAAGTAAAGCTTCTCAGCGAATAAAGCCTCCAGACAAGCGCGATGCAGCGCGGTGTTTGGAGGCTTTATTCGTTTCATGGAAGAATCAGAAGCACCTTTCCTTGCGTTCTTTTTTGCACCGTTCGATGTTGCCGCAGCGGTAGCAAAGCTCGTTATCACAAATGCCGTCGTTTGTGAAATAGGACAGGATATTGTTCACCGTCGTTTCGGCGATGTTGTTCAGCGCTTCTTCTGTCAGGAATGCCTGATGGGAGGTGACGATGACGTTCGGCATGGAAATGAGCCGGGACAAAAGATCGTCGTTCAGGATGTGGCCGGAGCGATCCTCAAAGAAAATGTCCGCTTCTTCCTCGTACACGTCCAGGCAGGCCGCGCCGACCTTCCGGGCCTTGATCCCCTCCAGCAGCGCTTCCGCGTCGATCAGGCCGCCGCGGGAAGTATTCACGATCACGACGCCCTTCTTCATTTTTGCGATGGCCTCCGCGCCGATCATGTGCCGGGTTTCATCGGTCAGGGGGCAGTGCAGGGAGATGATATCGCTCTGCGCGAAAAGCTGCTCCAGCGTCACATATTCGATGCCGCTGTCCTTGGCCGGGAAAGCGTCATAGGCAATGACCCTCATGCCGAAGCCCCGGCAAATGTCGATAAAGATCCGCCCGATTTTTCCGGTGCCGATCACGCCGACGGTTTTTCCGTGGAAATCAAACCCGGTCAGGCCATTCAGGGAAAAATTGAATTCCCGCGTGCGGTTGTATGCCTTGTGGATGCGCCGCACGGAGGTCAGCAGCAGGGCGATGGCGTGCTCCGCCACGGCGTAGGGCGAATAAGCCGGAACGTGAACCACGTGGATTTTGCCGAAGGCCGCCCGCACGTCCACGTTGTTATAGCCCGCGGAACGGAGGGCAATCAGCTTCACCCCGAAAGCATATAGCTTCTCGATTACTGCGGCATTCACCGTATCGTTCACGAACACGCAAACAGCTTCACAGCCCTTCGCCAATTCCGCCGTATCCTCATTCAGCTTTGTTTCAAGGAAGCGAAACTGCATATCACGCGGCGCGCCATAGCGTTCAAAAGAAGGTTTGTCATATTCCTTCGTGTCATAAAACGCGATTTTGATCATCCTCGACCCTCCATTACAGCCGCCGGGAAGCGGCTTTCAATTCAATCGAGTGTTATTATACCCTCTTTTCCCCCATTCGTCCAGTCATTTGCTTTTCTCATTGCGGCATGTCATTAATGAATCATCCTCGCTCGGGTGGAAGCGAGGATGAGAAGAATTGACGATGCGGAGGATGATAAACCTCCTTGTTTTTCGGCCTGCCGTATTTTTTAGCGAAGAGGGCCTCCCGGTTTTTCCGGGAGGCCCAGTGTTCGTTTGATGAGATTATGCCTTATTCGCGCCCTTCTTCTTTTTCAGGCACAGCGCCAGCACCAGCGCCTCCAAGCCCAGCAGCACAACGCCAGCCGCGACATCGGCGATGAGGAAGGTCTTGGTCATGTTATCCATGCCGCTGCTCTGCGCCGCGCCGGCATAGTAGCCGCTGTTGCCGATGGTGTAGAGGATGTTCTTGCAGCTCTGGCGCATAGCCAGGGCGGCGGTAGCGCTGCGGTCGGTGAACTGGTTCGAGGCGTGCATGGCGAAGCCCAGCATCAGGTCGTTGCCGCTGCGCACGCAGTGGTCAGAAATCATGTAGCCGTAGGAGCCGTTATAGTCGGTTTCCACCATGCCCACGAAGCCCCACTCGCCGCGGAGTACGTTATTCAGCAGGTAGGGGTTCTCGCAGGAGGGATAGGCGCCGATGAAGTTAAAGGAACTCATGACGGCCAGGGGCTTGCCCGCGGGATAATTCTTCACGCAGTATTCAAAGGGCTTGAGGTAGATCTCGCGGATGGCCTGCTCGGAAGCGTAGGTGAGCAGGTAGGAGCAGCGGCTGCCCTCCTGGTCGTTCAGGGCGAAGTGCTTGATGTAGGGATACAGGCCCTTGGTGGACGCGCCGTTGATTTCAGCGGAGGCCAGCTTTCCGGCCAGCACGCCGTCCTCGGAATAATACTCGAAGTTGCGGCCCGCGAAGGCGTTACGGTGGGTGTTCATGGCGGGGCCGTACCAGCCGTAGTTATTGGCGTCGGCGTATTCCTGACCCATGGTGGCGCCCATTTCTTCGATCAGTTCGGTGTTCCAGGTCTGGGCCATGAGCACTTCGGCGGGATAGGCGGTGCCGTATGCGCCGGTCATGAAGTTGCTCAGGCCCGCGGGGCCGTCGCAGTCGGAGGTGCCGACCTTGCCAACGGAGGCGATTTCCGCCGTGCGCCAGCCGCCCAGGTTGATCATCTGGGCCATGTCGTCAAAGGACAGCTGATCCAGCAGCTTTTCCCACTGGGGATCGTCGTAGCTCTTGCCGGTGAGATCAGCCAGCTTGAGGCCGTTCTTGGCTTCCAGCGTGGGCATCACATCGTCGGCATTGTCGTACAGGCTGGGATCGTACATGCCAACGGCCAGCAGCTTGAGAGCGGCCAGGGTGTCATCGTCCATGATGTAGGCGGCGTCAGCGGGCGCGGCGGTGGCTTCGGCATAATTGGCGAATTTGTCCGCGCGGCTCAACTGCACGAAATTGCCGCGGGAATAATCCTGGAACTGGTTGGTAACAGCGGCCTTGTCCATGGAACGGGCAGTATAATTCACATCCGCATCCACGGTGAAGGTTTCGCTGGCCAGCACGTTGTGGCTGTCAGAACGCACGGAAATCACGTATTCGCCCGCTTCCAGGATGTAGCCGCCGCCGGACACCTTGATGCCGTCGGCGTCATAGGCGGCCAGCACTTCCGCGGGGATGGTGAAACTGATGGTCTGGCTCTCCCCCGCTTTCAGTTCCTTGGTCTTGGCAAAGTCGACCAGGTTCACGGAAGCCTTTTCGATCCCGCCGTTCGTATAGGGCGGGGTGAAGTACACTTCCACCACGTCCTTGCCCGCCACAGAACCGTTGTTTGTCACCTTCACGTCGAAGGCCACGTTCGTGCCGTCAAACTTGAAGTTTTCGATCGCCTGGGTGAAGCTGGTGTAGGAAAGGCCGTAGCCGAAGGGATACTGCACCTCGTCCTCGAAGTTGATGAAGCCTTCGTCGGAAGCGGTCTCATAATACTTGTAGCCGACGTAGATGCCTTCCACATAGTTCACGAACGCCATGCCGCCCTCATAGGGATTGTCGTTAGCGGCGATGGCCTGCTTGAATTCCTCCACGTTGGTGAAGGAGAAAGTGCCAAAGTTGTTCCAGGTGGGGGTCTTGGTCAGGTCTTTCACGAAGGTGTCCGCCGTGCGGCCGGAGGGATTCACCTTGCCGCTGACGATTTCGCCCACGGCCGCCAGGCCGGTGTTGCCCGCGCCGGGGGCCAGAATGACCGCGCCGATCTGGGCGTAATCATCCACCCAACTCAGTTCCATGGCGTTGTTGGCGTTGATGATCACGATGACCTTGTCAAACTCGGAGCAGACCTTTTCCACCATCTTTTCTTCGGTGACGGACAGTTCCAGGTAATGCTCGCCGGGCTCAAAATCGTCGTAATCGCCGTTGTTGGTATAGGTGCCGTTGTAGTAGTTGAAGGAGCCGGGATTCACGGACACCTTTTCCGCGATGTTGTAGGTGCCATGAATGACGGCGTTCATGTCCACAGGCAGGTCAGCGCCCTCGCCGCCGGAACGGCTGATCACGATCACGGCCACGTCAGAGAAGCCCTTGGCCTGGCTCATCACCGCGTCGGTGTACACGTCCACGGTGGGTTCAGGCAGCGTCCAGTCCTGTGCGCCCATGGCCACGGAGGGCCGGTCAGCGCGGTAATCGGTGTAGATCTTGGTCAGGTCCGCGTTGGTGGTGTAGCCAGCGTCCTTGAAGGACTGGAGGAAACCCACGGCGGTGGAGCCGTCGGAGGAGCCGGAGCCCGTGCCGCCCAGGATGGGATTGGTGGAGCCCCAGCCGAACACGTTCAGGTTTTTCACGTCCGAACCCAGCGGCAGCAGGCCGTTGTTCTTCACCAGCACCAGGCCCTCTTCGCCCACCTTCTGGATCACGGCCTTGCTGGCCGCGATGGTTTCTTCGCTCAGTTCCGCCTTGGAAGCGTTCATGAAGCTGGAAACATTGTTATACAGCGGGCCAAAGCAAATCGCGTTCACGATGACCACGATGGCGGCCAGCAGCGCGATCACACTGCTCCAGCGCACGGCGCGCTTGACGCCCTTTTTCTTGATGGCCTTGGCAGCGATGATAATGACAATCACCGCCACGATCAGGCCCAGCAGCAGCCAGATGTATCCTTGGCAGGTGGTCACATACGCTTCCAGGTCTGCCCTGGTGACGCCCATGGGGCTGAAGATCGGGTCCAGCAGATTCGTAACGAACTGTACCATGTTGTTCCCTCCATTTGTATGATTTGTGCAGACGCTGCCTTTCGTAACGCGGGCGTTACGAAGTGATTTGTTTTATTATATACGATTTCTTCCTGAATGTCTATTGCTTTTTCTGAATAGGACAGCTTCTGCCCATAATTAACAATTTAGACATAAGCTTTTTCATGGAATTTTCCTCTGCGCCGGAGGATAAAAACCACAAAGAAAAAACACCAATTCCAACGGAATTGATGCTTTCTCATGAAATCGAAGTGGTGGGATTCGAACCCACGGCCTTTTGGTCCCGAACCAAACGCGCTACCAGACTGCGCTACACCTCGAAAAAAAGGAGCCGATAAAGGGACTCGAACCCTTGACCTGATGATTACGAATCAGCCGCTCTACCAACTGAGCTATATCGGCACGCTGTCTTTCCAGCCAGCGAAAGATATTGTATCATATTAGAATGAAAAAGTCAAATAATATTTTTAAAAGAATTGCGCAGAACCGGACAGATAGAAAGACGGAATCGGGCGCTCGGCATGTTATGAAAAAGTGTTTCCGCAAGACGAAACCGCTCCCCCGCGGGAGGGAGCGGCTTTTCCATCGGGCGGCCAAGGCCCGTTTTTATGGATGGTTGAATGCTTCCGGAAATTTCAGAATTTCAGCATATAGGTGCTCACGTAACCCTGCTGACCGTTGATTTCCACCTTGCTCCACAGTTCGCCTTTTTCCAGCACGGTCACGGCGGTTCCGACGGGATACGCCTTGATGATCTTGGTTTTCATGCCGGGCGCTTTGCGGAAATTGACGACGCAGCCGCCGTTGATATTTTTCAGCACAGCGCAGGTGGGTTTCGTCTGGGGCGCGGCGGGAGTAACAGCCTGCTTGGTGGCGGACAGGTAAGCGCTGCTCATGTATCCGCTCACCTCGCCTACCTTCACCTTATGCCAGGTGTCCCCCGCCTGGATCACGTTCACGGCGGTATTCACCGGGAAGGACGTGATGATCTTCGCGCACAGGTTGGGCGCTTCACGCAGGTTCAGGCCGATGCCGGTGTTGGTGCGAACGTAAAGCGTCTTGCTCTTGAGGCCGAAGTCCAGGTACTTGGTCATCATGTAGCCTTCCTTGCCGTTGACCTTGACCTGACTCCACACCTCCCCCTTCTTCACCACTTCGATCCAGGTGCCCGTGCCGTATTGTGCCAACACTTTGGCGTCCAGCGACGCGGTCTGGCGCAGGTTCAGCCCGCCGCCCTTCACGGTGGCGTATTCGGTTTCACTGGCCAACGCCATTGCGGGCGCGGTCAGGCACAGCGCTCCGGCCAGCGCGATGCTCAGAACCCGGTTTGTTTTCCGATTGCTCATGCGTAGATTTCCTCCTTTGGTGTTCAGGTGTTCCAGCCTTGGCCGTACACCTTAGGGACGAATGAGAGGAAACGAATCATCCGGTTTTTCCTGGAAATATATGGAACGAAAAAGACTGTTTTCTATAATTTGCCAACTATAAAAAACGATTATCATTTGCAATTTGTGACGCGATATGGCTTGCGGGAATCAGATGAACCGATGCGGTTTCCATACTTTACCACATCCTTATTTTATGAATGATTTGGTGCCGTTTTTCCCGAAACAGGCAAAAACCTCTTGAAAGAATCAACGGAATCCAGTATAATAAAGGAAAGGAAAAGGACGAAAAATAGAGGAGGGATTCGTGTGCAGACCGCAAAAGCACCCAAAAAGAAACGATTTACCGTAAAGGAATGGAGCTGGATCATGTACGACTGGGCCAACTCCATTTACGCCACCAACATTATGGCCGCCATCTTCCCCACAATTTTTGTTTCCATCGCCGGCGACGCGGGCGACATCTGGTGGGGCTACGGTACGTCGATCGCTACCTTTATCGTGGCGATTCTTGCGCCGGTGCTCGGCGCGGTGGCGGACTATAAGGGCATGAAGAAAAAGCTGTTCACCGCTTCCATGCTGGTGGGCGTGGTGTTCACGTTCACCATCGCGCTGGTGATGAACAACTGGCGCTTGATGCTGGTCGGCTATATCCTCAGCCGCATCGGGTTCTCCGCCTCCTGCCTGTTCTATGATTCCTTCCTTACCGACGTAACCACCGACGAGCGGATGGACAAGGTATCCTCCTGGGGCTATGCCATGGGCTATATCGGCGGCAGCACCATTCCCTTCGTGATTTCCATCGCCGTGCTGCTGGCGCTGGGATACAGCAATCCGATTGCGCAGAAATTCTCCATCGTCATTGTCAGCGTGTGGTGGCTGGTGTTCTCCATTCCCTTCCTCAAAAACGTGGAGCAGACCCACTACATCGAGCGCACGGGCGAAACCTCCATCGGCCAGATTTTCCGCAACATCGGCCACACCGCGAAGGATATTTTCCAGCGCAAGGGTTTGTTCCTGTTCGTGGTCGCCTACTTCTTCTATATTGATGGCGTCGGCACCATCATCAGTATTTCCACCGCCTACGGCACGGTGCTGGGCCTGGGCACGGTGGGCATGATCCTGGCGCTGCTGGTGACGCAGATCGTGGCCATGCCCTGCTCCATCTGGTTTGCCAACATCGCCGCGAAGATCACCGCGCTCAAAGCGCTGATCGGGGCCATCATCATTTATACCCTGATTTGCTGCGTGGGCTTCTATATGGGCTATTCCCTGGAGCCGCACCAGGAAGCCTATGAAACCGTTTTGAAAGCGGAATTTACCGATCCGCTGGCCGACGTGACAGATGAAACTGCTATCGCGCTCCGTGACGCCGCGCGGAAGCTTTTCACCGACAAAGACGCCGAAGTGAAATGGGCGGACGAGATCATCAAGTACACGGAGGAGCAGCGGGCGAATCCCGAAGTGGACAGGGTGCTGGGAAACTTCGCTTCCTTCCTTGGCAACAACGTGAAAACGGTGGAGAATTTCCGCAGTGCTATTTCCTTCTCCACCATCCTGTTCTGGGCCATGGCTTTCATGGTGGGCACGGTGCAGGGCGGCATTCAGGCCGTGTCCCGCAGCTATTTCGGCAAGCTGATTCCCAAGGAACGGAGCAACGAGTTCTTCGGTTTCTTCGATATTTTCGGCAAGTTCGCCTCGGTGATGGGGCCGTTCCTCTATGCCACCATCGGCTCCTGGACAGGCCGCAGTTCCTATGGTGTGCTGGCACTGATCGCCTTGTTCCTGGTGGGCCTGGTAATCATGATCTGCGGCAAAAAGAGCTTTGAATCGCTGGACTACGAAACCGCGGAATAATCCACGCAAACGCGAAATGACCCTGCCAGTTTCACGGCTCACCCGAAGCATGGAAAAGCTATCGGAATGAGGCAGGCAAGATAAAGCCAAATGGAAAAACTGCGTAGTCTTGCGACTACGCAGTTTTTCTAAGGGCAAACGCACCTTATATTCAGGAACAGGCGATTTCCCAGGTTCCACTAAATTTTTAACGTTTAGAGAACTGAGGCGCGCGACGGGCAGCCTTGAGGCCGTACTTCTTGCGTTCCTTCATACGAGGGTCACGGGTCAGGAAGCCAGCCTTTTTCAGGGCGCCACGAAGCTCGGGGTTCACTTTGCACAGGGCGCGGCTGATGCCGTGACGGATGGCGCCCGCCTGACCGGTCAGGCCGCCGCCGCGGACATTCACCAGCACGTCGAAGCTGCCGCCGACGTTCACCAGATTCATGGGCTGGCGAACGGTCATCTTCAGCGTTTCGAGGCCGAAATAATCGTCGATATCGCGTTTGTTAATCAGAACTTTGCCTTCACCGGGCACGAGACGCACACGGGCGACCGCGGACTTCCGACGGCCAACGGCGTTAAAATCATTTGCCATGATCGTTTACTCCTTCCGCTTCGCTTACTTGATGAGTTCCAGCTTTTCGGGCTTCTGCGCGGCCTGTTCATGTTCGGGGCCGGCATAGATGCGCAGTTTGGACGCCATCTGACGGCCCAGGGGGCCCTTGGGCAGCATACCCACGATGGCATGGCGCACCGCGAATTCAGGCTTTTCAGCAATCAGCTTGCGGTACTTGGTTTCCTTGAGGCCGCCGGCATAACCGGAATGATGATAATAGATCTTCTGATCCAGCTTTTTGCCGGTCAGCACGATCTTGGAAGCGTTCACGATGATCACGTGATCGCCGGTATCCACATGGGGCGTATAGATGGGCTTGTTCTTGCCGCGCAGGATATTGGCCACCTGGCTGGCGAGACGACCAAGCACCATGCCGTCTGCATCAACGACATACCACTTGCGCTCTACGTTCTGCGCATTTGCCATATAGGTGTTCAAGTGAATTTCCTCCTTGAAAATCAGGTAAACTT
>CADAKE010000043.1:13978-35808 GCA_902788445.1 uncultured Eubacteriales bacterium | reverse complement strand
TCTCTCTCTCGAGGTCCGTTCCCCTGAGCGCTTGGATAGAATACCACATCACCTACTCGAATGTCAACTCCTTTTTTGAATTTTTTCTCCCTTTTTTCGCTCCTTTGCGCCGTTTCCGAACAATTTCTATTTTTTGATCTTTTTGTTTGCTTCTTTATCCCGAACATTTATCTTAGATTTTTGAATAATCATTCATTTTTAAAAGAAACATATGTTCTTATTTCCCGTTGATTTTGTTCATGGGATTTTTTGAATCCGACTCTTTCCGCTGCGCATCACGATAACCGGCTGAATCAGTAAACGCAAAAACCCTTCCTGCTTTCAATCGGCCGTGAAAGGCTGTACTTTCAGCAACCCATCAAAAACAGGAAAGGTTTTTATCAATTATCTGACTTTAGTCAAACCAATCCAGGACGTTATTGGAACGCATACTCCAGCACCACGTCGGCGCTGACGGTAATATCGCCGCTGGTAATGACGGTGCCGCGATCCATCGCTTTGGCTTCGTAAGCGTATGTATTGCTGACGCCATAACCGCCCAGCGTGTACTGGTTCTGGGTAGCGTTGATGGACATGAGTTCCCCAAGCTGCACTTTGGCGGCGGCGGCCAGCACGGAAGCCTTCTGCATCGCGTCCTCCACGGCGCGGGTCAGGGCTTTCTGGTAGGCTTCATTTTCCTTGGTGGAGGAAAAAGTAATGCCATAGCTGGTGTTGGCCCCGGCTTCCATGGCGGCGTCCAGCACCTGGCCGATCTGCGTCAGGTCATGAACGGTCACGGATACATTGTTTTGCACATCATAATACAGCGTCCGTGTTTCCTGACCGAAGGAGGAAACGGAATAGTCGTACTGGCTGCTCACGTTGAACTGGCTGGTGACGATGTCCTGATCCTCAATGCCGAGTTCGTGCAGCGCGTCCAGCACGGCGTTCATGAGGGCGGCGTTTTCCTTCTGTGCTTCCATGACGGTGGGCTTTTTGGTGTTCACGCCGATTTGCAGAGTGGCGGTGTCCGCCGCCAAAGAGACCGCCGCGCTGCCACTGACGCGGATAAGCCGGGGTTCATTTTCCGCCAACGCGGGCGCAGAGAGGGACAGCAACAGAACAGCAAGGCAAACAGCCATCAATTTTTTCATCATGATTCAATCTTCTTTCCTTTCTTGTTTTTCCGCACGCGTTTTACGATCAGCCGAACGGCCAGCGCGGCGGCCGCGACAACAATCAGCCAAGGCAAGGCCGACACAAGGAAAATCACCATATCCTCCAGAAATTCCACGCCCGCTTCAAGCGAATCCCGGAAGCCTTCGGCGATGCGCTCGCCCAAGGTGACCTCTTTGAGTTCCGTCACCCGGACTTCCCGGACGCTGGCGTTTACGGTAGAGTAATCCACCTTGCCGTCATAGGTTTTGAGCTGGGAGGTGTAGCGGTCAATGTAATACTGCGCGTCGGCAATGGCGGATTCAATCTCGATCAGGTCGGACACACTATCCGCCGCCGCGATCATGCTTTGCAGTCTTTTCAGCTTTTCCTGCTGGGTTTCCAGGCGGGTTTGGGTGTCGTAGTAGTTGGCGCTGACGTCCTGCATTTCCTGGGTCATGGCGGTCACGTTGCCGATGCCCTCCGCGCCGGAGAGGAATTCATCCAGCCGCTGGGAGGGAATGCGCAGGGTGAGGGACGCGCTGCGGGTCTGCCCGCTGGCCGCGTCGCCGCTGGCGGACAGGTATTCCACGCGGCCGCCCATCTCCTTCGCCAGGTTTTGCAGGCTTTCAAGGTCGGTTTCGTAATTGGTGGTTTTGATGGTGAAGCTGGCGCTGCGGATGATTTTCTCCTGCTGTGCTTCACCGGCCGCGGGGGCGTCCTCCGCCGCTTCTTCCATTTCAACAGCGTCATACTCGTAATCGTCATACGCCGCCATCATGGGCGTTTCGGCGGTCATGAAGGCTTCGTACCGCGCGTTGGACGCGCCCGACGCGGCGGTTTTGCGCACGCTGCCGTTACCAAACCCAGCGTCCGCAGAGAATACTTTGCTTTGAGCGGCTGTGGTGTCGGTGGTGATTCTGGGGGGCATACTGCCCCGGGTCAGCGCCGTGCCACCCAGCACAAAGACCAGCACCGCGGCCGCGGCCAGCCAGTTTTTCCAGGGGTATTTCTTGGTTTTCTTTTCTTCCATCGCTTGTTCCTCCCGAATCATCTGCCGCCAGGAGGAGGAGAAGCCATCCGGTACCTCGATCTCTTCATCCATCCGCCGGGCGTCCTTCAGCAGGGTCAGCTTGGCGGCGCAGTCCGGGCAGGCCGCCGCGTGCTCCCGCATCCGGTTCGCTTCCGTTTCAGTCAGCGAACCGTCCACATAGGCGTCGAGAAGATTTGAAAATTCTTTGCAATCCATGTTTTCGCCTCCTCTCGCTTTCTTAGACGGATTTGGATGAAAAAAGTTCCGAAGATTTTTGAAGAATGTTGCTGAGCTTTTCCCGCGCACGGTTCACGCGGCTTTTCACCGTGCCGAGCGGCACGCTGAGCGTTTCCGCGATTTCGTCATACGTCATGCCGCGCATGTCCCGCAGGACAATCATCTGCCGCATATCGTCCGGCAGCAGATCCAGCCCTTCGCGCAGCAGACGCATCCGCTCCTTCTGCTCCAATTGCGCGTAAGCGGTGGGCGCATCGTCGGCAACGTCGAAGTTCGTTTCCTCGCGCATGGCGTCCAGGGACGTCGTTGGCCTGCGTTTACGCAGCGCTTCGGTGCAGGTGTTGAGGGCGATGCGGGTGATCCAGGTGGAAAACGCGGCGTCCCGCCGAAAGGAGGCAAACCCCTTGAACGCGCGCAGCATCGTTTCCTGCGCGCAGTCCAGCGCGTCTTCCCGGTTTCCCATCATATGGTAACAAACGGCGTACACCTGCCGCTCGTTTTCCGCTGCCAGGTGCTCAAACTGCTCCGTTTCCTGACGCCTGGAAAAAAGCCTGATGGACATGCGCCGCCTCCTTTTCTCTTTCATCCGGTGTATGTATTGTACCACTGGTGCGTGAAAAAAGGAATATGCTTTCGGTGTTTGTTTCTGGAAATCAGAGAGGTTTTACATTTGCGTTTTTATGTTTGTGTTTTTAAGGACATTTTAAATCAGCAAGATAGGAGTTAGAAGATAGGAGATAGGAGATAAATATAGCCGGATCAAAAGACGAAGTCCGGCTTACATTTTTGAAAACATTATTTAACTCCTATCTCCTCTCTCCCAACTTCTATCTGAGTTAAAGAGCCCTTTTCTGCGCAATACGATTCCCAACATTTTCTTCCGCTTCATGATTCAAAAATGGTTTTGAATATGGTATACTGTAATGGAATTGCGTAATTTTTGGCTTTTTTTGATGAAACGGCAGATGCACAGCGGGAGGGACTTATGAAAAAATTCGGCGTGACGCGCGACATGACGGAGGGCTCCATCGTCAAGCAGATGGTTTTGTTCGCGCTGCCGCTCATGGTGGGCAACATTTTCCAGATGCTTTACAACACGGTGGACTCGATTGTGGTGGGCCAGTACGTGGGCAAGGAAGCGCTGGCGGCGGTGAACTCCACCACGATGATCATCAACATGGCGGTGTTTTTCTTTAACGGGTTTTCCGTCGGCGCGGGGGTGCTGATCGCGCGGCATTTTGGCGCGCGGGATCACGAACGGCTGCACAACGCGGTGGAGACCACGATGGCGATGACGTTCGTGTTCTGCCTGATTTTCATGATCGTCGGCATCGCGGCGGTGAAGCCGATGCTGCGGGTGATGTCCACGCCGGAGGACGTGATGGACGACGCCACCACCTACCTGACGATTTACTTCCTGGGCATCGCGGGCCTGCTGATCTACAACATGGGCAGCGGCGTGCTCCGCGCGGTGGGCGACACGAACCGGCCGCTTTTGTTTCTAGTGCTGACGAGCGTGCTGAACATCATCCTGGACTTGCTGTTTGTGCTTATCTTTCACATGGGTATCGCGGGCGTGGCCTGGGCGACCATCCTGTCCCAGTTCATTTCCGCCATCCTGACGCTGCTTTTGCTCACCCGCTCCCGGGACATTTACCGCCTCACCTGGAAGGATTTGAAGATCGACAGCGGCGTGCTGCGGGAAATCTTCCAGGTCGGCCTGCCCGCCGGCATCCAGTCGGTCATTACGGCGTTTTCCAATGTGTTCGTGCAGTCCTACATCAATTTCTTCGGCTCCTCCTGCATGGCGGGCTGGGGCTGCTACAACAAGCTTGACCAGTTTATCATGCTGCCGATGAACAGCATGGCCATGGCGGCGACCACCTTCGTGAGCCAGAACATCGGCGCGGGCAAAAAGCAGCGCGCCAGCCGGGGCACGTTCACGTCCATCATGATGTCGCTGATCGTGACGGGCATCGTCGGCATCGCGCTGGTGATTTTCGCGGAGCCGTCGGTGCGGCTGTTCACCCAGGACGCCTCCGTGATCGAGTACGGCGTGCTGTTCCTGCGGGCGAACACGATGTTCCTGCTCTTCAACTGCGTGAACCACGTGCTGGCCGGGGCCCTGCGCGGACAGGGCGATTCCCGCGGGCCCATGATCATTATGCTGCTGGCCTTCGTCGCCATCCGCCAGGTATATCTGTTTGTGGTCACGCGCTTCATCGCCAACACGCCCTTCCTGGTGGGGTTCGGCTATCCCATCGGCTGGATGACCTGCTGTTTGCTGGAAGTGTCCTACTACATTGTCAAACGAAAGCATATGAAACAGGAGAGGGCATAAGGCCGCTCTCCTGTTAACGCTTAGTCTCCCCTGTTTTTCTGATCCGCTTCCCAAATCAGTTCTTCCAGGGTCTGGTACAAATGCTCCGGCTCCACGGGCTTGGACAGGTGCGCGTTCATGCCCACCTGGAGCGACCGCTGCACATCCTCGTCAAAGGCGTTGGCGGTCATGGCGATGATCGGAATGGTTTTCGCGTCGGGACGCGCCAGCGCGCGGATGGCCGTGGTCGCCTCCAGGCCGTCCATCTTCGGCATCCGAATGTCCATCAGAATGGCGTCATAGTACCCCGCTTCGCTCTTTTCAAACATCTCCAGCGCGATTTCGCCGTTCTCGGCGTGGTCGATGGCCGCTTCCTTCATGACCAAAATCTGCCTGATGATTTCCGCGTTGATCAGGATATCCTCCGCCAGCAGGACGCGGCGGCCCCTGAGGTCGGCGCGTTTCTTTTCGCGGTACAGGCTCATGCTGTTCCGGCGGGCGATGCGCTCAAACTCGTCGATCACGTTGGAGGCGAACAGCGGCTTGGCCAGGAAGCTGTCCACGCCCGCGTGCAGCGCCTCGTCCATGATCTCGTCCCAGTTGAAGGAGGTCAGGATAATCACCGTCGTTTCCTTGTCGTACATCTTGCGGATTTCCTTCGCGGTGTCCAGGCCGTCCATCTCGGGCATTTTCCAATCCAGCAGCACCAGGTTGTAGGGCTGGTGCTTCGTGTGGGCGACCTCCAGCATATCCAGCGCCTTCTGCCCGCTGAAGCAGGTGTCCGCCTTGATGCCCACCTCGTCCAGCACGATCCGCGCGTGTTCGGCGGCGATTTCCTCGTCGTCCACCACCAGCACGCGCATGTCCTTGGGGTTGATGAAGTAGGTGGCGGGGCCCTGGTGGTCGCTGTTCTTGAGGGAAATGACCACCGTAAATTCCGACCCCACGCCCTTTTCCGAAGTCACGTCGATGGTGCCGTTCATGAGCTCCACGATGTTTTTCGTGATCGCCATGCCCAGGCCGGTGCTGCCGTACTTGCTGCTGCGGCTGCTGTCCTCCTGGGTGAAGGAATCAAAGATCTTGGGAATGAACGCCTTGTCCATGCCGATGCCGGTGTCCCGGACGACAAAGCGGATGGTGGACTGATCCTCATACGTCGCCGTGCGCTCCACGGTCAGGGTCACGCTTCCCGGCGCGTCGGTGAACTTGATGGCGTTGGACAGGATGTTGATGAGCACCTGCTTGAGCTTCATATCGTCGCCGATATAGTAATCGCTCACGCCGCCGATCACCCTGCATTCGTAGCGCAGGCCCTTTTCTCCGCACTGGGAAATGACCATGGTGTTGATCTGCTCCAGCATGGCGCGGAAGGAAAACTCCTCTTTGCGCAAAACAATTCTGCCGGATTCAATGCGGCTCATGTCCAGGATATCGTTGATGAGGCCCAGCAGGTGCCGGGCGCTGGCGCCGATCTTTTCCAGGTATTCGCGGGTATCCGCGTCCAGATATTCCCTGCGCAGGGCCAGGCTGTCCAGGCCGATGATGGCGTTCATGGGCGTTCTGATCTCGTGGCTCATGTTCGACAGGAAGGCGGTCTTGGCCCGGTTGGCCTCCTCGGCGGCCCGCAGCGCGTCGGCCAGGGCAATGCTGCGCTCGCGCTCCTCGCGCAGAACGTCGGTCATGTCGGACTTCAAAAGCAAATAGAACTGCGCCTCCCGGTCCACCAGGTAATAGGTGAAGCGCTTGAAGAACAATTCCCCGTCTTCCTCGCAGGTCACGTCCACGGTGTACGTGTCGCTTTCCTCCAGCTTCTTCACTACGGTTTCGGCGGAAAGCGCCCGGAGAAGCTCCGCCCGGTCATGCGCCGTTTCGGAGGCGGCGGGGACGACCTGGGTGCGGATGTATTCGGAATACACGCCGTCGCGCTGCTTGGGGAAGATGTTGCCTTTTTTGATATTCGCCGCGTCGCCGATCACCACGCCGTAGTGGTCGCCCACGATATAGGACACCATGTCGTACTGCTGGGCCAGCACCCGCTGGTTGAGGATCTCCGTCACCTTTTCGGTGTTGTATTCCGTTTCCACGCCGAAAGCGATCACGTCGCCGGTGACGGGATCAATGGCGGCGGAGCCGGAGAACTTGACGAAGCACTGCCTGCCGGAATGCCTGCGGCAGTAGCCCACGAACACCGCCGGGCCCTCGCCCTTGTAATACCGATCCACCAGCTTTTCCAGCCGGAAAATGTCGTCATATTTTTCCCGGTCGCCGGGCACCAGGAAGGCTTTGGAGCGAATCGCCGCGCTTGCCGCGATGGAGCCGCCCGGATAATCGGCGGGATACAAATCCTTGCCCCGCACTTCCTCGATCACGCCGGTGGTGATATTCGTGCGGAACACGGTCAGCGCGTCGTCCGCCATAGCGTTGAACTGGGAGATCATGCCCTCGTAGACCTTGGAGCGGCGGCGGCTTTCCTCCTGGGCGTTGTGCTTATCGGTAATATCGTTGATGAACACGTAAAACACGTCGCCGTAGCCGGGCAGGTGGGCAAAGTGGCCGTAATCGTCCACCCAGCGGATGCCGCCGTCCCGGCGCACGATGCGGTATTCTACATAGTCCAGGTTCCCGTTGTCCGGGTTGTTGATCTGCGTTTCGATGGAGGATTGGATTTTCCCATAATCGTCCGGATGCACCAGCCCACGGAAGGTAAACCCCGTCAGTTCCCTGAACTGGGCTTCGGTGTCACAGCCGAACAAACGCAGGCACACCTTGTTCACATAAATCAGCCGCTGGCTTTCGTCCGCATGGTACACAAAGAAGCCGCCCGGAACCTGTTCCGCCATCCAACGGATCGCGGGAAGCATCTGATCCTCCCCCAGAATCGTTTCCCCGGAGCACGTGTTTTTCATTTCCATCGCCGCAGGCCCCCTCTGTTCTTTTATTCCTGCTCGTCCTTGAGCGCTTTCTTGTTTTCATACATCGCGGCGTCCGCCCGCTCGAACACAGCTTCGAAGCTGCCGTCGTCCGCGAAATCGGACATGCCGCTGGCGATTACCACGCCGCCCTCCCGCCGGTGTTTGCGCACCAGGCCTTCGAAGCTGCCGTCGTCCGCGAAATCGGACATGCCGCTGGCGATTACCACGCCGCCCTCCCGCCGGTGTTTGCGCACCAGGCCGGTCAGCGCGTCCATGAGCTTGCCGCGGTTGTCGTAGTCCTGGCCTTTCAAAATCACCACAAACTCGTCTCCCCCGATGCGGTACACCGGGCTGTGCTTGAAGTTATCGCAAATCACGGCGCAGGCGTCCCGGATGAACAGGTCGCCCGCCTTGTGGCCCATGGTGTCGTTCACGCGCTTTAAGCCGTTCACATCGCACACCACCACGGCGAACGGGCGGCACGCGCCCTCGGAAATTTCCTGGTTGATCTGGTTTTCCGCCTCGGTGAAAGCGTACTTGTTTTTCACGCCGGTCAGCGCGTCCTGGGAGGCGACGGTCTGCGCGGCGTGGAGCTGATGCTCGAACGCCTGCTGGGAGGCGACGGTCTGCGCGGCGTGGAGCTGATGCTCGAACGCCTGCTCCCGCCTGATCTGGGAATCCACGTCGCTGATGCCGATGATGATCTGGTTGTCGCTTTCCTCCATGCGAATGACCTTCGCGTTGATGTACCTGGGCTCCCCGTCGATCATCAGACGGTAGGTGGCGGAGAAGCTGCTGCCGTTGGAAAGACCGCCCAGCAGCCATTCTTTGTCCCACACGGACAGGGCCTTGTTCAGATCCTCCGGGTACACCAGGCGCATCACGTTGCGCCGACAGTCCTCAAAGAAATCCGATCCGCTCTGCTCCACGCGCAGTTCCTTGAATTTATCGGTGGAGCTGTATTCCACAAATTCATCGGTCTGGGTGTTGACCAGGTAAATGCTGAAATAGTCCTTGGACAGGGCCATGGCGATGCGGGCGAAGGTGACGCGCTCGCTCTGGGCTTTATTGTAAGCCTCCTGGCGCTTCATCTGCGCGTCCACGTTGTTCACGCCAATGACGATGTGGGGATCGTCCTTGTTCGCCATGCGGGTGGCCTTCATGTTGGCATAGGTGGGCACGCCGTTGAACATGAGCCGGTAGGTGATGGTGAAGGTGCCCTTCTCGGAAAGCTCCCGCAGCAGGTTTTCCTTGGTAAAGGCGCTCAGGAAGCGGGGCAGGTCGTCGGGGTGCATCACGCGCAGCACGTTCTGGCGGCTTAAGTTGAAGAAATCCTCGCCGTGCTTTTCGATGCCCAGCACCTCGTAGCCGGCCTGGGAACTGTACTCCACGAACTGGTCGGTGTCGGTGTCCACATAGTAGATGCTGAAATAGTCGGCGGCCAGGGCCTCGGCGATGCTGGCGTAGGTGACGGTGTCCTTTCGGCGCTGCATCTCGCTGTGGATGTTGTTCACGCCGATGACGATGTGTTCCCGGTCGCCGTCCTCCATGCGCATGGCTTTCATGCTCACATAGGTCGGCACGCCGCCCAGCATCAGGCGGTAGGTGAGGATAAAGGAGCCGTTCTGGTCGAGCTCCCGCAGCATGTTTTCCTTGGTGAACGCTTCCAGGAACAAGCGCGTATCCTCGGGATACATCACCCGCAGCACATTTTTGCGGCTTAAATTGAAGAAGTCCTCCCCTTCCTTTTCGATGCCCAGTTCCTCATAGTTGCCTTGGGAACTGAACTCCAGGAAGCGGTCGTTGGTGACGTTCACATAATAGATGCTGAAATAGTCGGCGGCCAATGCCTGGGCGATGCGGGAATGGGTGAGGCTGCGCTGCTGCGCGGCTTCAAATTCCTTCTCCCACTGCACCTGGGATTCAATATCGCTCATGCCCACCACGATGTGGGAGGGCAGGTCGCTGAGCCGGATGGCCTTCACGTTCACATGCGTGGGCTTGCCGTCCACCATCACCTCATAGGTGATGGAGAAAGCGCTGCCGTCCGCCACCGCGCCCAGCAGCGCGTTTTTGCTGAACGCCGCCAGCACGCGCTCCCGATCGGCAGGCAGCACGCGCTCCGGGATGCGGGCGCGGCAGTCGTCGAAGAACTGGTCGCCCTTCTCCACCAGCATCAGCTGGTGGTCGGGCTCCACCATGCGGAATTCCATGTACTTGTTGTTTTCCACGTTCACATAGTACACGGTGAAATAGTCCTGGGACAGCGCCTGAGAGATGCGGGCAAAGGTGACGCTGCTCTCCTGCGCGTCCTCAAATTTCTGCCGCAGGGAGATTTCGGAATCCACATTGCGCACGGCGAGCATGAAATGGCGGGGGTCGGACGTGTCGGGATAGTAAGCCTTCATGCGGTAATACAGCGGCTCGCCGTCAAACACCATGCGGTAATCCAGTTCAAACCCGCCGTCGCGCTCCAGCGCGCGCAGCACCGCGCGCTTGCCCAGCGCCGCGCTGACCTTCACCCGGTCGCTCAGATAGATCGAGCGCACCAGGTCGCGCTGGCAGTCCTCAAAGAAATTGAAGGCCCGGGTTTCAACGGCGGCTCCCTCCCCTTCCTTCGCGTTGAGGGTGGCGTAAGCGTCGGTCTGAATGTCCACATAATAGACGTATTCGTATCCGTCCGCCAGCGCTTCGGCGATATGCCGGTACGCGGCGGTTTCCATGCGCGTCTGTTCCTCGGTGATTTCCTGGGTCACCCGCTCGTCCATGCTCTGCACGCCGATCATGATATGGTGGCCGTCGCCCTTGGTGCGGGTGGCTTTCATGGAATAATACCGCGGCTCTCCGTTGATCACGAGCCGGTAGGTGATGGAGAACACATCCCGCAGGCGCAGCTGTTCCAGGATGAAATCGCGGCTGAGCGCCTCCGCGAGCCGCTCCTGATCGTCCGGATAAATCACCAGCAGGATATCCCGCTTGGCGTCGGAGAAGAAATCCGCGCCGCCGCGCTGCAATTTCAAATCCTCATGCCAGTCCTTGGTGCCGAATTTCAGGTAGTTCCCGTTATCGGTGTCAATATAATAGAGGCTGTCGAAATTGCTGTTCATGGCGGTGGTGATGCTCTGCAGGCCCTCCTGCGCCGCGTCCAGCCGGATCTTCGCCGCGGCCGCGGCGGGCATCCCGGTAGCCTCCGCCATCTGAACCATCCTGGCCTCGATGAACCGCTCAAACTGACCAGGCGGCAGCGGACGGGAGAAGAAGTAGCCCTGCACGATATCACAGCCCATGGTCTTGAGGGCGATCATCTGCTCTTCGGTTTCCACGCCCTCGGCGATGGTGGGCACGCCCAGGTACTTGGCAATGTCCAGGATCAGTTCCAGCATCCGGATATCCTGGTGCTCGCTGAAAGCGTTGCGCACGAACATCATGTCCAGCTTCAGCGCGTCGATGGGCAGATGGGAGATCATGCCCAGCGACGAATACCCCGTGCCGAAATCGTCCATCTCGATCTGGAAGCCGTGGCGGCGCAGGTCTTTCACCCGCTCCACGATGAAGTCCGCGTCGTTGGTGTAGGCGGATTCCGTGATTTCCAGCAGGAATTCATCCGGCGACAGATGATGCTTTTTCAGCAGCGTCAAAAAATGATTCGTCAGTTCGCTGTCGAACATGTCCACCCGGGACACGTTCACCGACACGGGGATGGAAACGCCAAAGTGCTCCTTCCACTGGTGAATCTGCGCGGCGGCTTCCTCCCACACGTAATGATCCAGCTGCTGGATCATGCCGTTTTCCTCAAACAGCGGGATGAACGTGCCGGGGCTGATCATGCCCAGCGTCGGGTGCTTCCAGCGAACGAGCGCCTCCGCGCTGGTCAGCAGGGGCTGATCCGGGCGGACGTCGAACTTAGGCTGGTAATACACCAGGAATTGCTTCTTTTCCAGCGCCTCCGGGAAATCCTCCACCAATTGCTCGGCGTACAGTTCATATTCGTGCAGCTTCTGGTCGTACAGGCCGATCGACTGGGCGTAATTGTTGCGCACAGTGTCCGCCGCCAGCTTGGCCCGGTCAAAGCGCCGCGCGATGTCGATGGATTTGTCCGCCTTGGAATACACGCCCATGCGCAGGCGCACGCGGCTGGACGCGCTGTCGTCGGACAGGCTGCTGGAAGCGTACTCCAAAATGTCCCGGCAGTCCGCGCGGTGGGGGCAATAGACCATGAAGGTGTCGGCTTCCCAGCGGCACACGATGCCGCCGGAATACCGCACCATCTCCCGCAGGCTTTCGCCGATGCGGCGCAGCACGCCGTCGGCGTAGCTTTTGCCATGGCGCTCGTTGATCATGTGGAAGTGGTTCACGTCCACCACAATGGCGTCCATGTCCATCCCCCGGTGGCGCTGGTCGAACTGCTCGGCGAAATGATAGAAAAATTCCCGGTTATACAGCCCGGTCAGCGGGTCGCGCTCGGTGGAGCGGATAATGTCCCGATCCTCGAACAGCTCGATCGTGCGGATCACGCGGGCCAGCACCACGCCGGGCTTGGGATACGGCTTGGAAATGAAGTCGATCGCGCCGAGGGCCAGGCATTCGATCTCCGCTTCCTGATCCGAGGTCAGCACGATCACGGGCAGCCGCTGGGCCTCCGTGTCCTCCCGCAGGGCGCGCAGCACTTCCTGTCCGCTCATCCGGGGCATCAGCAAATCCAGCAGCACCAGCGAAAGCGTTTCAATGTGGGTTTTGATCTGCTCCATGGCCTCCACGCCGTTGGACGCGAAAATCACCTCAAAATCGTTTTCCAGCATCAGCCGCAGCAGTTCCCGGTTGATGAGCTCATCGTCCACCACGAGCACCTGCCGCTTGCCGCTGACCCCACGGAACCTGTCCAAATTCTTCGGCATAAATCCTCATTTCCTTCTGGTCTTTGCCACTCAATGATTTGGAAAAACATCAACCTATCAAAACCGTTGCCAGTATACCACAAACCTCCTTCTTTTGACAATGGATTCCCACAGTTTCCCGCACGGAAAATGCCAGTTCCCAGGGATTGACAGATATTGCCCTTTTGTTCTATCATGGAGCCAGACCCAATATACGCGCGGGAGGAAAAGACCATGAGCGATTTAATCGGAAAGAACAAATTAAAGCTGGGCTTTGGCCTGATGCGCCTGCCCAAGAACCCGGACGGCAGCATCGACGTGCCGCAGACAGCGCAGATGGCGGACAAATTTATCGCCGCGGGCGGCACCTATTTTGACACGGCGTTCGTCTACGACGGCGGCGCGAGCGAGGCGGCATTCAAGGCCGCCGTGGCGGACCGCTATCCCCGCGGCGCCTACACCCTGGCCACCAAGCTGAACGCTCCCATGGCCCCGGACAAGAACGAGCAGAGCGCCAAGCAGGAGTTTTTCACCAGTTTGGAACGCACCGGCGCGGGGTATTTCGACTATTATCTGCTCCACGCGATTCAGCGCTCCAACATCCATCTCTATGACGACTACGGCATCTGGGACTTTGTGAAGGAGCAGAAGGAAAAGGGCCTCATCAAGCACTGGGGCTTTTCCTTCCACGCCGACCCCGACCTGCTGGAAGAACTGCTGACAGGCCACCCCGACGCGGAATTCGTGCAGCTGCAAATCAACTATGCCGACTGGGAAAACCCCGGCGTGGCGTCGCGGCGCAACTGGGAAATCTGCAAGAAGCACGGCAAGCCCGTCATCATCATGGAGCCGGTCAAGGGCGGCATTTTGGCCGAACCCATCCCCACGGTGAAGGAGATTCTGAAAACGGCCAATCCCGACGCTTCCTGCGCCAGCTGGGCGCTGCGCTTCGCCGCCGGGCTGGACAACCTTATCACCGTCCTCAGCGGCATGAGCAGCCTGGCCCAGATGGAGGACAACCTCAGCTTCATGAAGGATTTCCAGCCCCTTTCCGAAGCGGAAATGGAAATCATTCATCAAGCCCAGCAGGCGTTGGACGCGGACAAGTCCATCCCCTGCACCGCCTGCCATTACTGCACGAAGGGCTGCCCCATGGGCATCCCGATTCCCGAAATCTTCAACGTGGAAAACCGCAAGAAGGGCAGTCCGCACTTCCGCACCGTGCGGGAATACACCATCGTCACCCAGGGCAAGGGCAAGGCCAGCGACTGCATCCAGTGCGGCCAGTGCGAAAGCGCCTGCCCGCAGCAGCTGCCGATCATCAAGTTCCTGCGGGAATGCAGGGAGCTGGAGGAGTGAGATTGAGGCAATAGGCAGTAGGCATTAGAACAATCAAGCAACTATGTCATCCCGAGCGAAGCGGAACGAGAGTGGAGCGTAGTCGAGGGACCTGAAAGCGGCATATTCATTCAAGTAATGATGTATCCGGCTTTCAGGTCCCTCGACTACGGCTCGCCTCTTGCTCGTCTTCGCTCGGGATGACAAATGCGGGGTAAACTCCTAATCCCTAATCCCTATTCCCTAATCTCTTATAAATTTTCCTTATAACCCGTTATACATTTCTCGTAATCCCCGAACCCTTGACACAAAATCCCCAATCTTTTATAATACATTCCATCAAGAGGCGAAGTCGCCGGGAAGGGAGGGGAGCCCATGACGCGGAAGGAATATGAACGAATGTCCTGGCGTGGGGGCTGTCCCTTACGCTGTTTGCGCCGCGCCGCTTGACAGAACGCTTTCGTTTGTTGCGCCGCCTCGCAGATATGCGCGGAGCGGCGTTTTTGCTTGAAAGGATGAACGTATCATTGTCAGAAGCGAATCCCATTCTGGAAACGTCCGCTCCGGAAACGCCGCTGATTGAAGTGCGGAACCTGCGCAAGGTGTACCAGGTGCCGGGCGGCGAGGTGGTGGCCCTGGACGGCATTGACCTGACCATCAACCGCGGGCAGATTTACGGCATCATCGGCATGAGCGGCGCGGGTAAATCCACGCTGATCCGGTGCCTGAACCGGCTGGACACGCCGACGGACGGGCAGATCCTGATCGACGGCCAGAACATCCTGGCGATGAACAATAAACAGCTGATGCAGATGCGCCGCAAGGTGAGCATGATCTTCCAGAGCTTTAACCTGCTGATGCAGAAAACCGTCGCGCGGAACGTGCGGTATCCCCTCGAGATCGCGGGAGTGCCCAAGGCGAAGGCCAACGAGCGGGTGAAGGAACTGCTGAAATTGGTGGAACTGGACGGCAAGGCCGACGCCTATCCCATCCAGCTGTCCGGCGGACAGCGCCAGCGCGTGGCCATCGCCCGCGCCCTGGCCTCCGACCCTGAGGTACTGCTGTGCGACGAAGCGACGAGCGCCCTCGACCCCATGACCACCCAGTCCATCCTGGCCCTGCTCCAGGACATTAACCAGCGCCTGGGCATCACGGTGGTGCTGATTACCCACGAAATGGCGGTCATTCGCCAAATCTGCAACCGGGTCGCCATCCTGGACGGCGGGCGCATCGCGGAGGAGGGCACGGTGGACGACGTGTTCATCCACACCCGTTCCGCCGCGGGCAAGCGCCTGTTCGGCATCCTGTCCTCCGACGAGGACGACACCGTGTCCGACGTGCCCGCCCTGCGCGTGGTGTTTGACGGCGGCAAGGAAGGAATGCCCATTATCGCCGGGCTGGTCAAGAACTGCGGCGTGGACGTGAACATCCTCTCCGCCGACATTAAGCCCATCAACGGCAAGCCCTACGGGCAAATGCTCATCGAACGCCCCGAGGACGACGCGGTGTGCAAGCAGGTGATCGAATACCTGACCGCCCAGGGCGTGACTGTGAAGGAGGTGGTGAACGGATGAACTGGAGCCTGATTTGGCAGGGCTTCCTGGAAACCTGTATGATGACCTTCTGGACGTCCATCATCTCCTACGCCATCGGCCTGCCGCTGGGCGTGCTGCTGGTGATCACCCGCAAGGACGGCATCCGGCCCGCGCCGACGTTCAACGCGGTGCTGGGCGCGGTTATCAACTTCCTGCGCTCCATCCCCTTTATCCTGCTCATCGCCATGCTGATTCCCGTCACCCGCGTCGTGATGGGCACCTCCATCGGCACCACCGCCTCCGTGTTCCCCCTGGTGGTCAGCGCCACACCCTACATCGCCCGGGTCGTGGAGCAGAGCTTCCTGGAGGTGGACGGCGGCGTGATCGAGGCCGCCAAGGCCATGGGCTCCTCCACCTGGCAGATCATCTGGAAGGTGCTCATTCCTGAATCCGTGCCCTCCCTGGTCACGGGCGCGGCCATGGCCGTCACCACCATCCTGGCCTACACCGCCATGGTGTCCGCCGTGGGCGGCGGCGGCATCGGCGCCTACGCCATCACGAAAGGCTATCAGCGCGGCAAGAAATATTACGACTTCATGTATGTCGCCAGCGCCGTGCTGGTGCTGATGGTGCAGGTCATCGCTATCACCGGTACGCGGCTCACCCGCCGCTTGGATCATAGAATCCGTTGACATCCGGAACAAAATGAAAAAAGGAGAAAATGATTATGAAAAAGGTATTCGCTCTGGTACTCGCCCTGGTGATCCTGTCTGTGGTTCCCGCCGCGCTGGCAAATGAAAAAATTACCATCGCCGCCTCCACCACCCCCCACGCCATCATCCTGGAATTCGTGAAGGACGATCTGGCCGCCCTGGGCTATGACCTGGAAATCCTCGAAGTGACCGACTATTACGTCGCCAACCCCGCCACCGCTTCCGGCGAAGTGGACGGCAACTACTTCCAGCACATCCCCTTCCTCAACGCTTACAACGCCAGCGTGGAAAAGGACGAGGACAAGCTGGTCGCCGCCTTCGGCGTGCACTGCGAGCCCTACGGCATCTATCCCGGCACCAAGAAGGACCTGAGCGAAATCGCCGCCGGTGACAAAATCGCCGTGACCAACGACCCCTCCAACGAAACCCGCGCCCTGATCCTGCTGGCTGACGCCGGGCTCATCACCCTGCCCGAAGGCACCAACCCCGACAGCGGCCTCCAGAAGGAAGACATCGTGGAAGCCAACGGCATTGAAATCGTGGAACTGGACGCTGAAAAGATTCCCGCCGTGCTGGACGACGTGGCCTTCGCCGTTATCAACGGCAACTACGTGCTGGACGCCGGCATGACCGTCCGTGACGACGCGCTCTTCACCGAAGCTGGCACCGTGACCGGCCAGGTGTACGTGAACTACCTGGTGGTGAAGCCCGAAAACGAACAGGCTCCCTGGGTGCTGGCTCTGGAGAAAGTCCTCGCCACCCAGAAGGTGAAGGATTTCATCCTGAACAACGAGCAGTTCGCCGGCGGTGTCATTCCCACCTTTGAAGTCGCCGAATAATCCCACGGAATACCGCAAAGCCGCGTCCGATCATCGGGCGCGGCTTTCGTTTGCTTCCGCTGTTTCATCGTCCAGCAAATCGCTGTAGGACACCTGGAGCACTTTGGCAATCGTCTTCAATTCAATATCGGTCACAAATCGTTTTCCGCATTCAATGCGCTGAATGGCGTTTTTGTCGAGGTCAAGCCCGTTGACCTGGAGGAGCGCGGCCAAGCCGTTCTGCGAAGGATTATCCGGCATTTGCAATCGGTATCGGGCAATGGCCCGACCGGTGATGTTGTTCCTCCCATCCTTCGCCCTGTTCTTATACATAGCGCACCCCTTCAAGTGACATTCAGTGAATATCAAAAATGCACAAGAGAAAAAAACTCATGGGGTAAGCCCTTTCCCCTGCTCCGTCAGTTCCTCCCGCAGCATCCCCTGGTTCAGCTGAATATGCAGCTGTTTTTCTCCCATGGGGAAGCGGCAGTCCAAATGTTCAAAAAACGCGGTCTGGGGCTTCGCTTCATACGTTTCGCCGCCGGGCGTCAATGCCCGCACGCCCGCGAAATAACGGGCCAGCAGATAAATGGGGCTGGCGGCCCAGGCGTGGCAGAGGGACTTGCCGAAGGGGTCGCCGTACATTTCATACTGCGCTTTTAGGGGCTTTTTCGGGTCGTACTCCTCCCAGAAGGTGACCGCGCCCAGCTTCAGCATCCCGCACCAATACGCCTTGATTTCAGCCAGCACTTCCTTCAGATACCCCAGGCGGCACAGGGCTTCCAGCTCGAAGAAGCGGAAATAGGGCGTAGTGATGGCGGGCACGGCGCTGTTGAACAGAACGCTCCGGGCCAGCAGCCGCTGGCGGGCTTCATCGGCAATGCCAAAGAGAATGGCAAAGATGTTGGCGTGCCGGGTCACATGCCGCTTCCCGGAGGTGAAGGAATCCACATAAGCGCCCTGCGCTTCATCCCAGAAGAAGCGCTCGATCTGGCAAAGCAGGCTTTCCCGCTCCTTGGCGTAGAAGGCTTTCCGCTCCCGCGGGGCCAGCTTTTCCATCACCCGGCAGGCTTCGCACAGCAGCATCTGCTCCGCGCACAGGGGGCCGTCCCGGTCAAAGTCCGCCCAGTCCACAAACACCCAGTCCCGCTTCCGCCCCACGACGAAGCCGTGCTCCTCCCGCTGGCTGAAGCACAGCGCCATCAGGCTTTCCATCTTCGGCCAGAGGAAATCCACAAATTCCCGGTCGCCGTAGCTTTCAAAGTAGGCGTCCACGCTCAGAATCCACAGCAGGGAATAGTCCAGAATGGTGTTGACGTGGGTGGTCACGGGGTCGCCGCCCCGCAGGGCGATGAGCGTGCGCTTCTCGATCTCCCGGTCGCCGGTCAGATAGCGGTTCACCAGCAGGCTTTGATAGGCGTCGCCGCCCCAAATCCATTTGTCCCGCTTGATGCCGTCCAGGAAAAACGCGCCGGAGCAGAGCATGAAGGTATGGGCGGATACGGCAAAAATCCGATTCAGTTCCTCATCATCGCAGGAAAAGGCGGCCTTCACCGGAATGTCAATGTATTGGTGAATCGCCGTCACTTCGCATTCCTCCGGCGCACAGCCGGGCAGGAAAGCGTAACGCAGCGCCTGGCGGGGGCAGAGGCCCGTGTTCCGGTCGGGCTGGCAATGGTAATAGCAGTTTTTTGTGTCCAGCGCTTCGGCGCGGGACTCGCCCAGATATACCCGCGGCGCTTCCACTTTAGCCTTGTCCCAGGTGATTTTCAAAGCGGCGGTCAGTTCCGTTTCAAAGGTGTACAGCGCGCCGCCCCGCACGCTTTCAACAGCAATGGGCCGGTATTCCTTTTCCGCGTATTTCCATTCCGACGGGTCCCATTTCGGGTCGGTGAAATAGCGGTTGTACGCGGCGGGGACGGGGTCGCCGTCAAAATCGTCGGCCATCCACCCCGCGCCGGAGCAGATAACATCCCCTTCCACATAGATGGAAGGAACGCAGCCGATGCAGGCGATATGCACGGAGATCGTGTGACTGCCGGGACACACGGAAATCTTTTCCCCAAAGGGATGCTTGGCGTCGTCCACCTGGACGTAGCCCTGGGCGCCGGTCACGCCATACACCGTAAAGCCGGTTTCCGCATCCAGCTCATACGCGCGACGAAAGGCCACCCGGTTGCGGAAGCCCGCGCTTTTCCAGAACGCGGGCCAGGCGCAGCCCCGCTCCACCCGGGAAAAGTTTTGCTTCATCGCGTGATAGAGCTCAAAATCTCCCGGATACCACAGCCAATAGGATTCGCTCATCTGTTTCCTCCCGAATTTCATGTTTTGCAGGCCACTTCCGCGGCCGCTGTGCGCTCTCCGTCCGAAACGGTGACGCGCAGGATGCCGTCTTTCCCCGCCTGCGCCACGGCCTGCGCTTCGCCAAAGTAGGTGGGCACTTCGCTCTGAGCGTAATTTCCCTGGAAATAGGTGCTGCCGTTGGCGGTACCAATCACCTGACCGTTTTCGGCGGCAAAGCGCACCCGATGCTTTTCCATGGGCTTGACCTCGCCCTTCGCGTCGGTATAGCGGATGCGGAAATAGACCATCTCGCCGGGCTTGCAGACAGCCTTTTCCGGTTCCAGGCGCAGTTCGGTTTCCTTCCCCGCGGTGCGCAGGGTGTCCCGTCCGGTTTCCCTGCCCGCTCTGTCATAAGCGACGGCGGTGATTTCCCCATCGTGATAGGGAACGCGGAAGTTCGCCCGCGCCTTTTTCACCCGCTTCTTGCCCGCGCTCTTTCCATTCACGAAGATTTCCACAGCCGCCGCCCGGGCGTACACTTCCACGCTCGCTTCCCGGCCTTCGCAGCCGGGATAGGTCCAGCTGCGCATGGCGCGGGTGAGCTGCCAGCCCGTGATGTTCGGTTTTTCTTTTTCATACACCGGATACACCGCCAGCCTGGGCCCCTGCTCGATTTCAAAGGCCACGCGGGTGTAGTCCACCTCCGGGCTCTTTTTCCCGGTCACGTCGATGCGGCAGGTGCCGCCGCGAATGCGGTCCTCCGGCGCGTCGGTTTTGTAATCGGCAAACTCCGGGCCGCCGTCGCCGCACTCGCCGATGTAGTCCCACCCGGCCCACACGAAATCGCCCACCACCTGGGGCACGTTCTTGGCGATTTCCCAGAAATCATAGGCGTCGCCGATGAGGGTCTCCGAGCCTAAAATCAGCCGGTTGGGATATTTCCGCGCGTCCTTCTTATATCGCCAGTTGCCATAGTTGTATCCGGCAACGTCCATGGCGGCGAAGGCGTCCCGGGTTTTCCAGTCGCAGGGCGGCAGGGACGCGCCGAACTTCATGAAATCACAGCCGATGCGGGCGGCGAGCACGTTATAGAACTCCGAGCCCACAGGCTTTTTCTTGGGCTTTTGGGCTGAAGCGTCCCGGGCGGCCTTTTTGGCGGCTTCCGCCTGCTGTGCCGCCTTTTCGTCGCTGTACACGCCGAAGCCAGCGGAGGACAGGAAGTTAAAGAAAATATTGATGCCGCAGGTCACGGGACGGGTGCTGTCCAAAGTATGAAGGTATTCCGTAAATTCCCTTTGCAGAGCGACGCCTTTTTCCTGGGCGGTTTCGGCCACCTCGTTGCCGGTGGAATACATGATCACGCAGGGATGGTTATAGTCCTTCTCCACCATGTCCTTCATATCCCGCTTCCACCAGTCGGCGACATAGGCGGCGTAATCGTGCTGGGTTTTATGCATGTACCAGCAGTCCACGTACTCATCCATCATCAGCATCCCCAGCTTATCGCAGGCGTCCAGCAGGTATTTGGCGCAGGGATTGTGGGCGGAGCGAACGGCGTTATATCCCGCTTCCTTCAAAATACGGACGCGGCGTTCCTCCGCCTCGGGATAGGTGCAGGCTCCGAGCACGCCGTTATCGTGGTGGATGCAGGCCCCGCGAATCACGGTGCGCTGCCCGTTGATGGCGATGCCCTTGTCCGGCGTCCAGGTGAGGGTGCGAATGCCGAAGCGCTCCTCCACCACGTCCTCCCCGAAGCGAACGCGGCAGGTATATAAATGCGGCGTGTCCACGTTCCAGAGCCTGGCGTTGGGAATCGTCAGTTCAAATTCCTTTTCGCCGACGGCCTGGGCGACGGTTTTTCCCTCGTCCAGAATGTCCACCTGCGCCGCGCCGGGCACGGAGGTTTCCACCCGCACGCGGATTTTCGCCGGGGCGATGGACAGGGTGTCAATGCGCACGCCGTTCACCGGGATATGCTTTTCCGCCCCTGCCCACAGCCACACGGGGCGGAATATGCCTGTGCCGGAATACCAACGGGAGTTGGGCTGATCGGCGTTATGGGCAATCACCCGCAGCTCGTTTTCCCCGTCCGTCAGCGCGGCGTTCAGTTCCGCGTAGAAATTGGTATAGCCGTAGGGCCGCTCGGCGATCTTTTGCTCATTCAGGTACACTTCCGCGTTGTGGTACACGCTTTCAAATTCCAGCAGCAGCTTTTTGCCCTTCCATGCCTCGTCCAGGGAAAAGCGCTTGCGGTATTCGTAATCGCCCCCTTCAAACCAGCCGATGTTTCCTTCGCCCAGGCTGGTGTTCACCCGGGCTTCGGTGCGCATGGCGTCATGGGGCAGGGTGACGGCGACGGGCTTCGCGTCCGGCTTCAAAGCGCGAACCGTCCAGCCGGTGTTAAAATCATATTTCTTCATGGCTTCCTCCTTATGCTTTCAGGGCGGCTTTCCCATTCTTCCGCCGCCGGGCGCTGAGTTCCCGCAATGGGCCGTCGTCGGCAAAGAGTACCATTTCCTTTATTCTATCATAAACAAGCTGAAAAAGCCATATCTTTCATTCATGCGTTCGCAGTGAAGAGGCTCCAGGGCAATCGTTTATTGCAATCAAGTTACAAATCTGTTTCAATTTAG
>CADAKE010000043.1:0-13931 GCA_902788445.1 uncultured Eubacteriales bacterium | reverse complement strand
AAATGAATGATTTACAGGATGCGGGCGGATGATATCCGCCCCTACAATTGCATGGTTGTTAATTCCAGGTCTCACATTGTTTCGTAAGCGATTGCCCTGAAGAGGCTCATTTTCCATATTGTGACGCAAGCGGAAATCATGTATAATAAGAAAATGGGCGGGCGTATCGAAGCCCGCCCCGAACTCATGATCAATCGGAGAACATAAGCCGAAAGCGCTGTACCACCGGCAAGCGAATTTACAAAAGGAGAAAGAGGATGCGTTTGATTGATTTTCAGGCGGCGGATCAGCGGATTCAAACACTGATGCGGCGGGACAGGCTGCCGAACGTCACCGTCTGCGTCTGCGGGCCAGAGGGAATCCTGTTTGAAAAAGGCTATGGATATCGGAACAAAGAATTAACAAAGGCCGTTGACGGGAATACGGTCTACGGCATCGCGTCCATGTCCAAGTCCATCACCGCGCTGGCCCTGGCGATTTTGGAATGCGAGGGAAAGCTCAGCTACGATGATCCCGTCACCCGGTATTTTCCGAATTTTTCTGTGCCCGGCGCGCCGAAGGATATGGTCACCCTGCGCACGCTGGCGCAGCACACGGCAGGCATCCCGCCCATGGAACCGCTGGAATGGTCCATCGCCATGAACTCCACCGAACGGGACAGCGAAAGCCTGCGGAACCTCCGCGCCTCCGCGCCGAATCAGATGGACACCATTGATCAGATCATCGAATACATCGCCCATTGCCCGTATCCCACGGTCGGCGCGCCCGGCGAAAACATGAGCTACTCCAACGAGGGGTACGCCATCCTTTCTTACGTGGCGGATCAGGCGGCGGGGATGCCGCTGGAGCAATTCTGCCAGGAGCGGATTTTTGCGCCGCTGGGCATGACGCGCACCCTGATGGACGACGACTGCGTGAGCGCCCGCGCCATGGCGGGAGAGAATATCGTTTCTCTTTTTGAATATGAAAAGGACGCGCTTGTGTGCGACGACCACTGGAGCGTTCTTCCGCCCTTCCGCGGCTGCGCGATGGTCAAGTCCACGGCGCGGGACATGGCGGTATACTATCGGTGCCTGTCGAATTATGGCGTTCATGAAGGCTGTCAGGCGCTGCCCCGGGCGGCGGTGGAGCGGATGATCGGCCCGGAGATCCCCGCCACCGACCAGGCGGTGTACGGCCTGGGGCTGTATAAGCGGGTCAAATCCGGCCATGTTATCTGTGAGCATTCCGGCGGGCTGCACGGCGTGTCCACCAAGGGCGGATTGCTGCTGGGAGAAGGATACGGTTTCGCGGTACTGTGCAGCCTGGGCGACGCGGACATGGACGACATCATGTGGACGCTTTATAACGCTGTGACGGGCCTGCCGCTGGAGGAATCCCACCGCTGGTTCCGCCCGGCAAACCGCGCGTTTTCCGATTTGCCCATGCTGCAAGGCAGCTATATCGCCCACGAAGGCGAGCCCGCCGTCGTCCGGGTGGACGGCGCGGGCCATGCCCGGGTGTCAGACCATGAAACGAACCTCATCTACTGCGGCGCGGCCCGCTTCCTGGCCATGGATCAGGCAAGCCCCGAAACGCTGATCGCGCGCCTGGAGTTTTTCTTCCGGGATGGCCGGGCCTGGGGCGTTCGCGCAGGCAGCCGAATCTACACCCGAATAAGCCAGGAGCAAAGCGCCGCGCCGGAAGCTGCCGGCGGCGCAAAATGAAGGAAAACCACACGACGACATCGCTGCGCGATGGAGGAAGTATAGTTGATATGAAATCTTACGAACAAGGCAGACTGACCACTTCTTATGCCGCAATTCAGTTCTTCTTCTGGTTTGTGTACGGCACGGCGCTTGCGTTCGCCAGCCCTTATCTGCTGGCCTGCGGCCTTTCCAATACGGCCATCGGCGGAATCAGCGCGGCGGCCTGCGCGCTGTCGGTGGCGCTGCAGCCGCTCATCGCTTCGTATGCCGACCGGGGAACAAGCCCTTCCGTGAAAACATTTTTGCTGATTGCCGCGGGCGGAATGGTATTCTTTGGCTTGCTCCTTTCGGGCGTATATGGCAAAGGGGCGCTCCTGAACGGCCTGCTGCTCGGCGCGGCGATTCTGCTCATCCAGCTCGCCTTGCCCTTCACCAACGCCCTGGCCACGGAAACCATCAATCAGGGGAAGCCGCTGAAATTCAGCTTTGCCAGGGCTTTCGGCTCCATCGGATATGCCGTCATGTCTGTGACCGTTGGACGGCTCTTTGCCTGGAAAGGTCCCGGCGCGGAGCCGTGGATACTGATCGTCACATCGGTATGCTTTTTGATTGCCATCCTGCTTTTTCCATTTGAGAAGGAAAAGAAGCAGGCGGAGGAAAAGGAACACGCAAAAAGCAGTATGCTGGCCTTTTTTCGCCGATACCCTGCCTTTGCCGCCACGCTGATCGGCTGTGTGCTGATTTATATCAGCCATGTGGTCATTAACAACTTTGCCTTTCAGATCGTGGAGATCAAGGGCGGCACGAGTGAGCACATGGGAACCGCCCTGGCCCTGGCAGGAATCCTGGAAGTGCTCACGATGTTTTTCTTTTCCCTGCTGCTCCGCTGGAAGGACAGCGGCTTTTGGTTCGGCATTTCGGGCGTGTTTTTTACCTTAAAAGTGCTGGGCACCTATCTGGCGCCAAGCATCCCGGTTCTGTACCTCGTTCAGCTCTTTCAGCCGCTGGGCTGGGGCCTCATGACGGTGGCTTCCGTTTACTATGTCAACGGGATCATGCAGGAGCAGGACCGCATCAAGGGCCAGGCGTACATGACGATGTCCCTTTCCGTGGCAACCATTCTCGGCTCGCTGACTGGCGGCTGGATGATCGACACCATCGGGGTGAACGGTATGCTGATTGTCGCCATGCTCTGCGGCGCGCTCGGTACTTTGATCGTTTTATTTATCCTGCTCCCGCGTCAAAACAAGACGCGGTCTACTTCCGGGCAATATCCGCAATCTCCCGCATAGGCCGCTTGCTGATGGCCGAAACTGCTTTCCGCAGCCTTCCGCGCAATGAGATGCTGTAGAGTCCCTGCTCAAACCGTTACCATTCACATATTGCTGAAGCAATAAGAGTTACACTGGGGGGGCGCCCCCAGATCTGCGCCAGATTGGTAACCATCCGCACAGGCCCTCGCTCTGGTTAACTTGCGTCATGTGATGGCCGAATGGTAACGAGTAGTAATTTCTGAAAAAAAGGGCTTGACAGATTTCCTAATATGATGTATAATCACTTCTGCACTTGAAAGTGCGAATGACGCGGGGTAGAGCAGTTCGGTAGCTCGTCGGGCTCATAACCCGGAGGTCGAGGGTTCAAGTCCCTCCCCCGCAACCAATCTGGCTCCGTAGCTCAGCTGGCTAGAGCATTCGGTTCATACCCGGAGTGTCAATGGTTCGAATCCGTTCGGAGCCACTCAACCCATTTAAATCCGAACCAGTCCTTATCTTCATGAAAGGTACGTTCGGAGTGATCCTAAAAAAGGATCAAGAAAACGGTCAGTCTTAAGGCTGGCCGTTTTGCTTATGGTTCATTCTCAAAATCTAATTTCTTATCTGCATCCAAGTATTTTTTTATTCTTTCTTGCCAAAAGACACCGAATATCTTCAGATATTTCAAATTTGTATTCTTTTGCATCTTCTTCGCTTGTTTCCAGATACAGCTTATGAGAAGTTTCTTCGTATTCCCCTGTTAGCGGATTCTGGAAAACTACAATGCCGATCTGAATGCCCGTGATTTTTTCTAAAGCTTCCATGCATACCATCTGCCTTCCCGACAAGTATGCAGCACAATCTGCATACTTTCACAAAGTAGTATGCGAGAAATCATGATCTATCGAGTTAGAAAAAAAGATAAAAAGGGCTTTACAAATGCGTTGCATTGTGTTACAATAATATCGCCAGTGGATACCGGCATGAATATTGACAAATGCATTGCAAAGCATTACAATTCACCCGTAAAGGGGTGATGTCTGTCATGAATCAAATCGGAAATGATAAAATGACGAGTCAGATCAATGTACGCATTGCAAAGGAAGTGAAAGACGAATTAGAACGCCTGGCAGCAAAAGACAGGAGAAAGACTTCTGACTTTATCCGATTGATCTTGGAGGACTATGTAAAACAGCATAAAGGGGATTAAATCCCCTTCATTAAACCCCAAACGTAGCACAATGCAATGCGTTTGAAATATTTATTTTCTTCTTTGAAATTCTATATGTCAAGAGAGGAGCGAAGAAGGTGCATCAATTTGAAATTTGGCTGGCAAATCTGCCTTACCATCCTGATAGCCATGTACTGTATGGCCTGCATTCTGTGATTGTTGTTTCAAATGAAGGGACAAATGCCAATAGCCCGGTTATTACCATTGTACCACTGACAAGCAATACGAATAAACGCATTTCTCCTACTCATGTACTCATTACAGGACAGGGATTGCGCCAGAGCAGCATTGCCCTCTGTGAGCAGCCGATGTCACTGGATCGTAGCTATTTTATGCGTCCTGTCGGTTATATTGAGAACGATTTTGATCGCTTTGCCATTATGCACGGGATCGCTATGCAGTTTGGTTTTACAGCGTAATGCATAGAAAGAGCTACAACGAAACAAAGAGGGAGTGATTTCAAATGACGAAATCGGAAGCTGGCCGTATCCAGTATATTCGTGATGCAATTGACGCAAATTGAAAAGCGTTTCCTTATCAAACCTCCAGATACATCTTTAAAGAATACTATCCTTACTATGAAAAAATGGTCGCTTGCATAAATCAGAAAAAACACAAAAATAGTCAAAGAAAATATTAGTTCTTGTTTTGCTCTGTTTTCAGGTTATCATCCATATAATAAAGAAAATTGGAAATTTACTTAAAAACTTCATTGGGAAAAACGAAAATGGAAAAACAGAAAAGCACTCTTTCCTGAATTTGGTATTCATGCTATAATACAAATGATGGGAATATTGGCTGTATGGCAAGTGAAAAGAATACTTTCATTTGTCATTATGGCAATAATTGGAACAGCAACGAAACACCAGGAGGGGCAATAGAATGCCAACGCTGAACTGGATCGGGAAAGAAAAGGTGGTGAATCACCATCTGGACGTGCCTTTCCGTACGTTGGAAAAGCAATATACTCTAATGAATGATGCTGTGCATTTAACCGCACCTTACGATTTGATGACGGAGTGAAGAAACGTGTTTATGATCCCCATGGTCATCATGGAAATCGAGTCGGACGCTGATCGTGCCTACATGACTGATGTTTATATGAATCATCGTTCTCTTATGCTGAAAGTCGCTTGGAGATATACAAGCGAGCCTGCAGAAGTGGAAGACATTGTATCCGAAAGCTGTGTGTCGCTGATTCAGCATTTGGACAGCATAAGATTCACTCTATTGGGACGACGGCAATTACAACTGGATCGAGCTGTTTGGCAGGAACGTAACAGAAGAAGAATTGATGCGCGTCGCTCAGAGCGCCTATCGTATCAGCACCGGAGAGAACCTTGGCGCTGAACCTCGTTCGTCTTACGAAGAGACAGCTATCGCCGTGCCGGATTGCTGGAACGGGAATTATTATCCGGCCTATGTGCCGGAGGAATTTGAAGTTTTGGACTACGTTGACTTCTTTCACTCGATTGAACTGGTATCAGAGGATAACCGGAGAATCCTGTTTTCGGAATTGGACGAAACTGTTACCTCTATGCGGGGAACGGAAGGGGCCACTGTCGATACTATTCTGATCCAGGGAAAGGAAGCCACGATCATTGACGGGTGGCACAACAATATCCACAATGTGACCATTGTCTGGCCAGCGGGAGACAACCAAACCTGGTTTGATTTGGTTACATACGGAATCGAAACCGAGGAAACCGTCCACATTGCCGAAAGCGTAACAAAAATAGATAAACAGTAAAGACGGCGTCAAAAAACTGCCTCCTTGACTGTTCCCGGAAACGGGACGGATCGGGAGGCTTATTTGTTATACGATTGGTTCTATGAAAAAAGGCCAGTTATTCTCTGATTTTCCGGTTTTTTTCGAAAAATGCAATTGCGGCTTGTTTCTTCGTACTATGTTTGCTTCTATCGGTCTGTTCCGCTCATGCAGACAGGTATATCCTCCATTCTCCCGGGCGTGGGCAGTTGAAATCGGAGGAGGCGGTGGCTATCGCCAAGGAATACCTGCTTTCCCTGTGCCCCGCTTTGCAGGATTCCCACCTGCCCGAGGCTCGGCCATTTTCCAAGGAGTACCTGTTCGGCCCCGGTTGGCAGTGGGGCGTAGATACGGAGGAAGACATATGGGTCCTGCCCATGCCGGACGCCTTCGCCGCCGTGCATGGGACGACAGGCGAAGTGCTGGACTGGCGCTTCACCTATCCCACCCAAGAGAACTCGTATGTGCGGTACTACCATCTGCTGCCGGAAAAAATGGACCACACAGCGGCAATCGAGCGGGCCATTCAAATCGCGGAGGAACAGGCGGGCGATGAACGGGAATGGACACGGGAGATGCTGTACGCCAACGCACATTACAGCTATAAAGAGGATTGGCGGGATTCAGAACCAGAGGCAGGAGAATATCTCACTTATCCCATTCCGCTATGGGAGGTCGATTTGTTCTATTACGTTACAGGAGAAGACTACGCCCGTTTCGTGGCAGGATATATGCTGGATGAGGATGGAAACGTCCTGGCGGAACGCGATCCCGAAACCAGAGTTTTTAAGTAAAATACTATTTGGGCTGGGAACCAACAATGACGAAGGCCGCAGGTATGGTCGTTTTGATCATACCTGCGGCCTTATCGCTCCCAGGGTATAGATAGTTCAATTCTGCGGCGAGCTTTCATGGGCTATTTGCGCTGTCGCCGCACCGGCATGGGAATGAGTTATTATGAACAGAGGCTCCCTTAAGGTGCGGCTTCGTGGGAGCCTTTTTCGCTACGCCAATATTTTACGGTATTTAAAACAATAAGGAGGGCTGCTTTCGCAACCCTCCGGGGATTCTATTCGGGGTGAATCAGCATTCACCTTTACCATGGGCAATCACGGGATCAGGAATGATCGGGGCCGGCATTTCGGGGTGCGGGGGATTCGGAATGGTCGGTTCATTCTTAAATGGATTGAGCTTCTTAAGCACATCCTTCACATCGTTGATGAAGTCTCCGCCCGCGGCGTTCTCCAGATCCTTTGTATCCATTGCTTCGTTCAGCTTTTCTTCATTCTTATTGATCTCAGAAATATTCTTTCCCTCCGTATATTTTATTTGGATGCCGTTTGTAACCAAAAAAGATGAAAAAAGAGAGCCGCTTTCGCAGCCCTCCGGAGAGTCGCTTGGCCTTATATCTGCTCGATGTAAACCCGTGTAAATCATAAGTTTGTCCTTGGCACTTTACCCACATCTTCAAGTGAAGCTTCTCTTGTATCCATTTCTTTATAAATATCGTCATTGTCCGTCACACTGTCAATCAGGAACCATAATCCGCTTTTTGTCGGCACGGGCCAGCAAGCATAGTTTTCGTTCACTTGGTCAAACATGATTTCCGTTTGGCTGAGCAGTTTACCTTCCAAATCAAACCGGAACAGGATGCGCTGAGGACTGGATAACTTGTTTCTGTCCTTCGCCATCAGGAAATATTCCCCCTGGTATTCAAACAGGCCGGAAGTTGACATGTCAGTTAGTTTCTCGCTGATTTCCCTGCTCATCCATTCCACTTGGCCTTCACTGTCAAACTTCACCAGCGCGTAAGCCCATGTGCCGCTTCCCGTCCAGGCGTCCAGCGATCTATCCCTGATCAGGCCCAGGAAGCCGCCGTCGGAAGTTGCGCGAGGCAGGTCGATTTCCGCGCTGCCATTGTCCAGAAGGCCGGGCAGCGTATTTTCCCATATCGGATTCCCGGAGAAATCCACCTTCATAATTTTGGCGTTGGCGGGATAATCCGGGGAGCAACCAAGGAACACAAGTCCATCCACCGTTTCGATCATCGTGGGAACGCTGCCCATGTAATCTTCATAGGCGAGCCTGAACAGCACCTTTCCGTTCCAGTCCAGGAAAACGCGGCGAGAAGAACCGTCCTCCGGAGTCACGTAGATGAACACGCAGGAAGGGGTTACAGCTTCCAACATCGCTTCCGTATAATCAAGCGGAATAGGCTTGCCCGTTGGCATGCCTTCCTGGGTGAAAAATTGCAATTCTATGCCGCCAAAATTCTGATAGGGGTTATTGGACATCACCGAGCCGATGCGTCCGTCAGGCAGCATCACCGGTTTGGCGTATCGGCATTCGCCAATGGTGGGATCAAGATAATCCGCGTTCACCGTCAGATCTGGATTCAGGATCAGCAGTCGGGCGTGGGCTTTGTGGTAGTTGCCGGGATTGGCCTGTGTACCACTGAACACCAGCCGCCCGTCCGGCAGGGTGAAGGCGTAGCGCAAATCGTCATAGCAGCCCGCTTTTCCCAGGTTGATCCGCTGCTGCTCCTCAGCAAGAGCAGAGGTGCAAAGTAAAAGCAGAGCGAGTACGCAAATTGTGATTCTTTTCATTGGGTATGCCTCCTTACCTCATGTAAATCATTTTTCCAATCCACTTAGAACCATTTGTCCCAGGCATTCACGCCCGTTTTTCCATCTTTGCGGCCATACGTGTCCGCCGAGATGAATTCGCCGGTTCTGGCGTCCAGGCGGATGGCGTAATACAGGCTGGGATTCATGCCCGCCTCCTGAGCGGAATAGCTGTTTTCTTCCGCGGAGTATACGATCTTCCAGACGGGCTTGTCCGGGTCCGTTACGTCGAAGAAAGAGCCCGCAGGCCGCAGGAATACCGTTTGGTTGGCGGTCAGACCGAACGCGCTTTCAAGCTGTTCCCAGGATAGTGTCTTGGCTTTGTCCTCGCTGAGCTCATTCTCCGTCGGCAGGCCATATGTATGCCGCGTCAGAGCCAACAGACGCGGGTCGGCAAAGTCCGGGTTCTGCCTGATCTTTTCTTCGATCATGAGCCGCATTTCATTCGCACAGATGGCTTTTTCTTCGATGGGCCAGTGGAAGAAGTCCTTGCAGTCCGTTAGATCATGTTCCTCGGCATAGGTATCAAAGTACCGCCAGATTTCTCTGTCGTACAGCTTCGTTTCCTCGGTCACAGCCCTGTCCTGGGCGGGGCTGTACCATCCGGGCACCGTGTCCGCGTCGATCACAGTGCCATCGATGCGCACCCGGTACATCAAGCTGTTCTTTCCGGAGAAGGTGTCCTGTCCGCGTTCTTCCTTGGGACGGCTCAGGAATACCTGATACAGGATTTGCGATTGATTTTGTGTGCTGTCCTGACGAAGCTGGGCGACGGCCTCCCAATTGTTCAGGGCTTCCGGCTGCAAATCCCAGGCAAGGCACACCGCTTTCCGAATGATCTGAATCGCCTGCTCTCCGTTGATCTCCGTAGTTTGGAGGTTCAACTGCTCCGTCATATCCCGGGACTGGATGAAGTATTGATTCCGTAAATCCTCATACACGCTGCGGGTCGCCACATCCCAGCCATCCTCCGGCCCCAGCAGCCGGTGGGCCATGACGGTGAAATTCAGCATGGAAGCATAGCCGGGTATACCGAACGCCTCGGCTGCGGCTTCATCCGGATTCCGTTTTTCGTCCTGCTTTGTAATGACGCCTGCGTCCGCCATCAATTGAAGCAGGCGCTGCTTTTCCTCGCTGCTCCATCTGCTGAACCATTTTCCATGCTGCTCGCACTGCGCCGCGTAAGTCAGCACGGCCCATTCGGCGGAAAGATCTTCCGGGCGGTAGCTGAACACGGTTTCAGCTTTACCGGTGGTCATGTTCACATAAGCGCAGTACATATTTTTGCAGTTGTAAGAAAAATGCGTATGGAACCGCATTGCGTACAGCGCGCCGCCCTGTTCGCCCAGGCCGATCTGCTCACCGTCGCAGAAATACCGGTTCAATTCCGCTTCCGTGAGGCCGTACTTCTCCATCACGGCTTTGGCGGCCAGCTCTTCCGCCTGCCGGTTGGTGATTTTTGCAGGCGCGGCATGGTCGCGCTGACTGTCGTGATAGAAGGTTGCCTTGTCCGTGCCGGATACATTGATGGAGCCAAAGCTGTCCACCATTAGGGTGAGCCGGTAGCCGCTTTCCGTTTTCGTGACCTTTTTATCCTTTGTCACGGGTTCCAGATCAGGCTGCATGCTGCTTTCCGGCACCACACCGGAAACCGTCCAGATTTGGTAATCCGCGTCCCACTCCACCGTGGGCTGCATAGCCTCCACCGCTTCGGGCGTCCATGAGAGTACTTCAGTCATGTAGCTGCGCAGGCATTGGACAGCATAAGCCTCATCTACCGGTGGACGGGTAGGCATGGCATCCTTTTCTTCGCCCTTGGCCGCTTCATAAGCTGGATAATATTCGTCCCGGAGGTAATAACCCAGCGCATCGGTAAAATTCATCCAGTCCTCCAAGGTGTGAAGTCCTTCCGGATGCTCGGCAAGATACCGTTCCTTAAAGATGATCGTTTCGTCAGGGGGCAGGCCCACCGTATTTTGGCGAACGTCCATGCCCATATCATCCCATCGTCCCACTTTTTCCAGGATCAATTCACCGTAGCGTTCTTCAATGATCCTCTCCGCTGCCGCTTCCCGATCCGCGTCAGGGAGGGTTTCGTCGTTCATGATTTCTAAATCCGCCGAATTGACCTCAAACTCAGCGCCTATCATCAGGTTCACAAAGTCGATCTTATCCCGCATTTTCCAGCGAATCATCGCGCCGTCCGCGTCCATTTCCGCCACGTGAGCGTAGTATTGCTGAATCACAGTGGTGATCGCGTAAGCAGTGAATGCCAGGCTCATCAGCGCCAGCGCCATAACCAGCGCGACGGAAAATTTCATTCTTTTTTTCATTTTCCTTTCTCCCATAGCCGCGGAAAGCAGCTGCCGGCGCTGGGAGGGCGTGGTGTTCAGGAAGGCAAACTCTGTGTCCAGCGCCTGCCGTATCCGTTCTTTTTTCATTTGCTCGGTCATTCCCAATCACCTCCCGAAAGGCCGTCTTTTAGCAGCGATTCGGCCTTTTTCAATTGACGTTGCGCCGTAGCGGGCGATATGCCCAGCGCTTCCGCCGCTTCCCGCAGGTTTAGTCCCTGATAGTAATAGAGCAAAATGATCTGCTTATATTTGAATGGAAGATTCTGAATATCCATTGCCAGTTCCCTGTCGCTGCCTTCCGACGCTTCGTCTCTTATGGGCAATTCTTCAATGCTCTTCCGGGTATCCACATGCCTGAACCAACCTGTTCTGAAATAATCCCGACATACGTTTACGGCAATCTTCAACAGCCAGGCTTTGTCGTTCGTGACGCCTTTGCGCTCATAAGCAGCCATGCTCTTCCATGCTTTCAAAAAGGTTTCCTGCATGGCGTCCTCAGCCTGGGCTCGGTCGGACAGGGAAATATAGCAGACCTTGATAACGTCATCCGCGTAAGTTTCAATCCATTCAATCCAGTGGTTCAGCCTCTGTTCCCGAACAGCGCTGGGTACCGCAGCGTGTTCCACAGCCCGATCACCTCCTTCACTTATCAAGACGAGTGAGGAGTATTCTTTGTCTCATAGGCCATATATTTTTTTGTGCCAGATAATACCGAAGAAAAAGGGCATTCTGGGCTCATAATCCAGAATGAGGCATGTTGGAGAAGTATCCATAAGCCCCTGTGATCACATGATCAATTATGTAAATGCACGTTTCTTGCAGAAACTTTTTTCAGAGAAAGACGAAATAGAGTGCCTTTTACCAAGTATTTTGGAAAGGGTCGGGCAACTATGCTGTCAGAAATAAACTTCATGGAATTGTAAGAAAGACCGGAATCGCTGGTAAGATCAGAGTTTCCCGGTGTCAATCGTTTTTCTGGATTTATTTTTTCCATTGCCTCTGTCGTCTTTGCAGCGTACAATGAGCGGCGCTGCAAAGTTGATTATCCATAAAAAAGATGGGCTGAAGGAGGAGCATGAGATGTCTACATTCGTTCGCGGTTTGAAAGTTACGACAGTATTTGGAGAGGGAATTGTCGTGAATCTCCCCGTGTCCAACCGTATCGCTGTGCAATATGAAAGTGGTGAAATCAGATATTTCTTCCCGGAAGATGTGATCACTGGCAGGATTCGGCCAGCGGAGTAATTGTTCATTCATTCTGGCTGCAATATGATCTCAATGAAAAATGGCGGCAAGGCAAAGAAGCCATCCGGCAGCGAATATCACTGAGTGCTTTTTCCGCGTGTATGGCAATGAACTCCCGGATCAATGCGCTGGGCCAATAGTAAAAAGCCACATGACTGCCGATATTCTTATAAAACCAGCATAGAAAATGATTATCCGCGGATGGTCATGCGATGCTTTTCTTGCTCCTTCATTGCCTCGTCTTGCCGGAGCATCTGTTCCATGTTGGCGCGGACAGTAAGCATTTCCTGCATTTCTTCATGCACCCTGCGATACTCTGGGTACAGCTTTTTCTTTTCCGCTAACAGTTGTTCATATTCCGCAGACAGGCTTTTGACCGTGGGCAGCTTTTTCAAGCCCAGCGCGTTGAAAGCCTGTTTTGCCGCCTGATGCATGGCAAGCTCCTGCTCATGCTCCGCGTAAAACTTTTTTGAATTGCCGTGTTTATGGTACTCCTGATATACATCCTTGGTCTTGACGTAGTTCATGATTTGAATTTTCAGGTCGCTGATTTCTTTCAGCCGGTGATCAATGGTATTGATGCGGGCCAGCAGATCATTGTTTAGCTGGGTTCTTTCCGATGCTTTCTGTTTCAGCGTTTCAAAATCCAGATCATGCTCCGACATATACAGAACAGTCTTCGCCATCTGTTTCAGGTAATAGGTTTTGCTCCAACGTTCGTAGCCCGGTCCGCGTCCCTGCATTTTGGCCTGGATGTTGGTGAGCAGAACCAGGCGTTCGTTCTGCCTGGGCAGCCCGTGGTAATTGTGCTTTGGCTTATGCGACTTCAACCCCTTGAAAATGGCAATGAGCGCGTCCTCACTGTAATCCTCACCCAGAGTATCCATCCGCATAAACCGTTTTTGTCCCGGCCTGCGAAAGGAAAGCTGCTTTCCACGTTTGGTTTCCCAGCCTGCGTCAGATAGCAGTTTCAGGAAGGCGTCCATATTTGCAGGTTTTTCCATCAGTGCAACATCGATGGCTTCCCGCAGTTCATCCCGATGGGTGCGCTTTTTGTTTTCGCCCAGCCATTTGTTATATTTCTTGCTGCGGCCCTGGGGATGCTCCACAATAGAATAACCGTTTTCCAGGCAAATAAGATCGCTAAGTCTGCGCAATGCTTTAGAAGAACCCCAAAAGTTTTGAAATTTCTTATCACATTCCAGATCTATAGCATTAAAAATAATGTGATTATGCAGATGATGCTTGTCTGTATGTGTAGCAACAATGAAAGAATGTTTTCCTTTTGTAAATCGCATAGCCAATTCCTGTCCAAGGCGATTGGCATCCTCTGATGTTATTTCTCCAGGAAGAAAGGACTGCCGCAGGTGATACGCGATCACATCTGCTTTGGTGCCTCTTTTCCCGGTACGCATGAAATAATTCCGTTTGTCCAAAGCAAACTCCGCTGCAGCGGTGCGTGGGTCGCATTTGTAAGCGGTCACCAGTGAACCATTTTCTGTTTTTTCAGGATTCTCTATATAGCCTATTATCCGTTGAAATACTTTTGCAACTGACGTGCCTTTTCCAGCGCGCAATGCCATTAAGTGGGTTGTTGCCATAAGGGCCTGCTCCTTTTCTTAATAGTAAAAAAGCGTGTAATCTTTGATTCACGCTCTGTAAATATATTAGGATATAATATTGATTTTTTCAAAGGATTACAGAAAAAGAACGAACTATTGGATTTCTTGTTCCGTTTCATCAAATAAATCGCAATCGAAGAAAGTCC
>CADAKE010000042.1 GCA_902788445.1 uncultured Eubacteriales bacterium | reverse complement strand
GTGCAGGGCTTCAAACACGGTGACTTCATAGCCCTTCTTGGCTAAATCGCCCGCGCAGGTGAGGCCGGAGGGGCCGGAACCGATAACCGCCACCTTATGTCCGTTGGAGGCGGGCTTCACAGGCTTTTCCGTATTGTGGGCGTTGTGCCAGTCGGCGGCGAAGCGTTCCAGGCGGCCGATGCCGACAGGCTCGCCCTTGATGCCGCGCACGCACTTGCTTTCGCACTGGCTCTCCTGGGGGCACACGCGGCCGCACACGGCGGGCAGGGAAGAGGACTGGGCGATTACATGATAGGCTCCCTCAAAATCGCCCTCTGCCATTTTTGCGATAAACTCAGGAATATGAATGCGCACCGGACACCCGGCCACGCAGGGATGGTTTTTGCAGTTCAGGCAGCGCTTGGCTTCGTCAATCGCCGTTTCGGCGGAGTAGCCCAGGGCCACCTCCTGGAAATTCTGGTTGCGAACCTCCGGCGCCTGGGAGGGCATGGGATTCTTCTGCATCGCCATATTGGGCATATTACTTCGCCTCCTTGAACAGATTGCAGGCTTGTTCGTAAGCGTGGCGCTCGAAGTCCTGGTAGGTGCGGCCCCGGGCCATGGCCTCGTCAAAGTCGATTTCGTGGCCGTCAAACTCCGGCCCGTCCACGCAGGCGAACTTCGTCTTGCCGCCCACCGTCAGGCGGCAGCCGCCGCACATGCCGGTGCCGTCGATCATGATGGGGTTCATGCTGGCGATGGTCTTGACGCCGTACTGCTTCGTCAGCTGGCACACGAATTTCATCATGATGAGGGGGCCGATGGTAATCACTTCGTCGTACTTTTCGCCGGACTCAATCAGCTTTTTCAGCGCGTCGGTCACCAGGCCCTTTTCGCCCCAGGAGCCGTCGTCGCTCATGCGGACGAATTTCGTGCTGGCGGCGGCGAACTCGTCCTCCAAAATCACCAGGTCTTTGTTCCGGAAGCCCGCGATGGCGTGCACCTCCGCACCCTGGTCATGCAGCTTCTTGGTCACGGGATAGGCAATCGCGCAGCCCACGCCGCCGCCGACCACCGCGACTTTTTTCAGCCCCTCGGTATGCGTCGCCCGGCCCAGCGGCCCCACGAAATCGTGGATGAAGTCGCCTTCGTTCAGGTGGTTCAGCTTTTCGGTGGTCGCGCCCACGATCTGGAAAATGATGGTCACGCTGCCCTTCTCCCGGTCATAATCCGCGACGGTCAGCGGGATTCGTTCCCCTTCGGCGTCCACGCGCAGGATGATGAACTGGCCCGGCTCCGCCTTGCGGGCGACCAGCGGGGCGTCCACTTCCATCAGGGTCACGGTGGGATTCAGGCTTTTTTTCAACAGGATTTTATTCACAACCACATCCTCCTTGATCGGTCGGTTCAAATTCCATACGGGAAAATCCGTATTCATGCATTATAACAGAAAATGCGGCAAAACGCCACTGAATACAAAAGAAAAGCAATTTTTCTTGACGAACGCCGCGTTCCGCGCTATCATGGCAGGGGAACACAGAGATCATGAAGGAGGAAGCCTTTTTGATGAAATCTTCTTCCACGCGCGAACGAACCCGGCGCGTCGCTTATTCCGGGCTGCTGCTGGCCACGATGCTGGTGCTGGGCTATGTGGAAAGCCTGCTGCCCGCGGTGGCCGGGGTGCCGGGCATCAAGCTGGGCCTTTCCAACAGCGTGCTGATCTTCGCGGTGTACATGCTGAACCTGCCGACCGCCTGGACGCTGATGGTTTTAAAGGTGCTGCTCAGCGGGCTTTTGTTCGGCGGGTTCAACACCATCCTGTACGCCATGGCGGGCGGCGCGCTGAGTATGCTGTTCATGTCCATCCTCAGCCGGGTGAAGGGCATTCATCCCGTCACGGTCAGCATGGTGGGCGGCGTGATGCACAATATCGGCCAGGTGGCGGTCGCCATGCTGCTGCTGCACACGCGGCAATTGCTGTATTATATGGCGGTGCTGATTTTCGTTGGCATGGCCTGCGGCGCGCTCACCGGGGTGGTCGCGGTCAGCGTGATGAAGCACATGAAGGCGATCAGATAGAAGAAGCTGGAAATTGTAAATTATCTCGCCTCCGGATTGACAAATGATGTAGACGTTTGTATACTCATGATGTTAAACAACTGTCTACCATTTCAAACGGGGGTGTTTTTCTGTGAAGAAGATCATGTTGCTCATTGGCGCGCTGGCGCTGCTCTGCACCGCTTTTTTTGTCCTTCGGGGGAATTTCGTTCCCGACCCGATTCCCGAAGTGTCCTTTGATTTTACGCCTTATGAATTGCGGGGGCGAGCCATCTCTTCTTCGTATGACAGCCTGGATGAACACAATTTCATTGCGTTCTGTACGGCGAATGAAAATGACAATGAAGAATACCTGACCTGGTGGCGGGACTATGAAATCTATCGGGAAATCCGCCTGGAAGAAGGAATGGCAAACTATGCCGTCATTCCCCGGCCCGATGGCTCCTGCGGCGTGCTGCGGGTGATTCCTGTCAAAATAACAGACCTTGAAAAAGAGCCGGAGGGGCATCCTAAAATGCTGCTGTATGATTGGGCGGAGGATGGACTGACCAACGAACGGGTGATTTCCGAAAGCTTTATGGACTGGCGGCAGGCCAGGAACGGCTTTACCCTGCTGAGCAAAATCGACGGAGAATTGTATCTTGACCTGTACGATGGACAGGGGAACCAGGAAGCCCACCTGCTGATCGGAGGAAAATACAATTCCGTGGTTCGGGCTGCACGGGATCACGCGGGGTTCTGGGCTGTGACGCTGAATTTGAGCAGCGAGCAGGGAACCTATCTGCCCATGACCATCCGCAATGGAGAGATTGTGTGGCAGGGCAAAGATGGGCTGGACGTGTACAGCGTTCGCATGGATGAGCAGGGCGGCTTCTTTCATGTGAAGAATGGCGGACGGGAGAGCGAGACCTATAAGCCCAGGATCATCACCCGGTACGACGGAGATCACAATAAGCTGTGGACGAAAACGTTAACGGGCAGCCAGGTGTTGCTGGGGACACACACCCGCATTGATCCTGAAAGCGGCCACTTGATCCTGACCGGAAGCGCCGTCGCCAATTCCCGGAAGATTTACCGGGTGTACCGCCTGGAAGTGGACGAAAACTGGAAAACGGTTTCCATGGACGTGCGCGAATGCAACTATCATGACAGCTATGTAATTAGCGTCTACGTGTCGCCGGAAACCGGAAAAGCCTTCGTTCTGGCCCGAGACATTTCCGCGGATTATGAAAATGTTCCCGCGGTGCTGGTTCCCTTCGACGCGCTGCCCAAGGCACAGAATCCCGGCATCACCCTGCGATAACCGGCGCATGTTCTCCGTTTCTCTCGCATAGCCTGAAAGAAATGCGGGAGGGACGGAGATGTTTTTTTCTGCGGTATTTGGCATCGTCAGCGCGATGGTCGGGGCGGGGTTCGCCTCGGGACGGGAAATCATGCAGTTTTTCAGCCGGTACGGGCCCGTGTCCTGGGGCCTGGTTCTGCTGGCGGCGGTGATCACCGGCTGGCTCATGCGGTGCCTCATGGAAAACAGCGCAGGCGTGGGGGAGATGTTTCCCGCAAATCCTGTTGGCAGCATGGGCAGGGGAATTCTGCTTTTATTGTATACAGCGGCAGGCGGAGCGATGACCGCGGCGGCGGGGGAGCTTTCCGCGCTGACCGTGCCGCTCGTCCACGCCCGCGCGCTGGGAAGCCTGCTGACGCTGTGCGCGGGCGTTTTTCTGTCGATGCGTTCCCTCCGCGCCTTGGGAAGCATCGGAAAGCTGCTCATTCCGCTCATGCTGTCGGCGTTCTTTTTTTGTTCAAGGATTCCGGCGGAGGACGCTTCTTTAACTGTTTCGCATGGCTTTCCGATAGGCGCCGCTGTGGTTCGGCTGATCGGATACTGCGGCTTGAACGTGATGCTTTCCGCAGAGGTGATCCGCGAAGCGGGAGAAAAAACCGACAATCATCCTCGGCTGATTCTGATAGCCTGCTGCTTCATTGGCGTCATGCTGTGCGTTGGCAACGGCGCGATGCTGCCGCACGCAAAGGAATTGGAAAGCGCGGCGCTGCCTATGGTGATGCTGCTCAGGGCCTACGGGAAACCGGGGTTCTATCTTTCAGCGGTCGTGCTGTACCTGGCGGTGTTCTCCACGCTGATTGCCATTCTGCGGGCCATGCGGCGGCTGATTCCAAAGCGGGTACAATCCCCTGGTTTGCTGGCGGGTCTGCTCTGCGGAGCCTCCTCATTGCTGGGATTTGAAACGATCGTGAACGCCGCCTACGCCGTTCTCGGTTGGCTGGGCATTTTGCTGATTCTTGGAAAAAAGTTCTTTGAACGCGGAACAAAATACCATCCCGCTTCGTCTATTGGGAGGACACCAAACAAGGAGGACGGGAACACAAGATGAAGCTGAAAGACTTTTTTTGCCTGCTGGCGGGCGTGGCGCTGCTGGCGCTGGCGTTTCAAATCAAAGGACTGACTGAGGAAACCACCCCCTGGGATGAAATGGACGTTGCTTTGCAGGAAGAAGCGGAACAAGGGGTGATGGAGTCCGCCTCAGGGCAATTGCTTGCAGATTGTATACAACAAGAACTCCCGGATATGTAGGGGCGGATAGTATCCGCCCGTGCTAAGCAATGCCATACAAGCCATGAAAATGCAGATTGCCGCCATCTGCTTCTTTCGGGCGGATGATATCCGCCCCTACAATGATCGCAATTGCTTCTCGACTTCGTATTTTGTCACAGAATTGAACAAGCGATTACCCTGGAGTTTGCCCGCGTTTTTGACGATATTGATAAATTGTAACAAAATGCATATTGTTCGTAATAAAATCTTAAGAAATAGTTGACAATCTTGTAAACTCTCAGGTATAATCAATCTGGGCAGAAATGCCTATTCTATGGAATGCGGTGAGCAGGATGAAAACAGACGTATTGATTGTCGGCGCGGGGCCGGCGGGGATTTTTACGGCGCTGGAGCTGCTGCGGCAGGGAAGCAAAAAGAAAATCACGATCGTGGAAAAGGGCGCGGCGATTGAGAACCGCCACTGTCCCAAGGTGAAAACCGGGCGGTGCATGAACTGCAAACCCTATTGCCACATCACCACGGGCTTTTCGGGCGCGGGCGCGTTTTCGGACGGCAAGCTGAGCCTGTCCTACGAGGTGGGCGGGCAGCTGCCCGAGCTGATCGGCGAAACCTACGCCCAGCAAATGATCGACTACACCGACAGGATTTACCTGGACTTTGGCGCGGACACCCACGTGGAGGGCCTGAACCAGGACGAGGAAATCAAGAAAATCCGCCTCCGGGCCATCCGGGCGGGGCTCAAGCTGGTCGATTGCCCCATCCGCCACCTGGGCACGGAAAAGGCGCAGATCCTGTACGGCGAGATTGAAAACTACCTGATCGCCCACGGCGTGGAGATCCTGTTTGGTTACAACTGCGTGAACCTGCTGCTGGACGGCGCGAAGTGCGTCGGCGTGGCGGTGGAAAAGAACGGGCAGGAGCAGGAGATGCGCGCGGAGCACACCGTGGTCGCCACCGGCCGACGCGGCGCGGACTGGCTGGAAAAGCTGTGCGAGGAGCACGGCATCGCCCATCAGCCCGGCACGGTGGATATCGGCGTGCGCGTGGAGGTGCGCAACGAGGTGATGGAAACGGTCAACCGCGTGCTGTACGAAAGCAAGCTGGTGGGCTATCCCAAGCCATTCAAGGACAAGGTGCGCACGTTCTGCCAGAACCCCGGCGGTTTCGTGAGCCAGGAAAACTATGACAACAACCTGGCGGTGGTGAACGGCCACTCCTACAAGGAGCTGAAAACCGACAACACGAACCTGTCCATCCTCTGTTCCCACAACTTCACCCAGCCCTTCAACCAACCCATCGCCTACGCCCAGAAGGTGGGCGAACTGACCAACATGCTGGGCAGCGGGCACATCCTCGTCCAGCGATTCGGCGACATTCTGGACGGCAAACGCACCTGGCAGAAGGAACTGGCCCGCGCCAATGTGCGGCCGACGCTGACCGACGCCGTGGCGGGGGACATTACCGCCGCCATGCCCTACCGCGCCATGACCAACATCATCCACTTCATGCAGGCCATGGACGAGGTGGTGCCGGGCTTCGCCGGGCCGGAAACGCTGCTGTATTCGCCGGAACTCAAATTCTATTCCAACCGCATTAAAATGAACCGGGAATTGCAGACCAACATTGAAGGGCTGCACTGCCTGGGCGATTCCAGCGGGTGGACGAGGGGCCTGATGATGGCCTCCGTGATGGGCGTGATCATGGGGCAGCAATTGGCAAAAGAAGGAAATTAAACCGAAAAGCTCCTATTGCGCCCCGAAGCCCCCAACCAGTACAATAAACAGGAAACACATTTGATGAACAAGAGAGGTGCTTTCGATGAAAAAAAGCGCTGTGCTTCTGGTGGCGGCGCTGCTGCTCTGCGCGGCGGTTTCTTTTGCCGCGGCGGAGGACGCCGTCACGCTGAAGCCGGGCGACAGCGGCGACGCTGTGCTGGAATTGAACACTCGGCTGCGCCAGTTGAATTACTCATCCACCCGGGCGAACGACCAGTATGGCGCGGCCACCGAAGCGGCGGTAAAGGCCGTGCAGGCAGCATACGGATTAGAGGAAAGCGGCATTGCCGACTCCGAAACGCTGAGCGTTATTTATGGCACCTGCTACCGTCCGCTGAAAAAAGGCGACACCGGCGCAGATGTGACCCAGATGCAGGAGCGCCTGACGGAACTGGGATATTATTACGGCAACATCACCGGCAATTTCCAGGACGGCACCACGGCCGCCATCATGACCATGCAGGGCGAAAATTCCCTGCCCATCACCGGCACCGCCGACGTGAAAACGCAGGAAAAGCTATATTCCCTCGCCATCCGCCCCACGCCCACGCCGACCCCGGTGCCCACCCCATCGCCCGTTCCTACGCCTTCCCCGACGCCCGGTCCCTACGTGGCGTTTACAAAAACCCTGAAATACGGCTCCACCGGCGCGGACGTGCAGAAGGTGCAGGAGCGGCTGCTGGAGCTGGGCTTCTTCACCTATAAGAAAACCACCACCGGGTTTTATAAAAACACCCAGGCCGCCGTGGAAGCGTTCCAGAAGCACAACAGCCTCGCCCCCAACGGCGTCGTGGACGAAGCCACCTGGAACGCGCTGTTCAACGACGTGACCGTCGCCAATTCGTCCAGCCCGGCCAAGCCCGTCTATGAGCCCACGCCGCTGCCTTATTTCTTTGAGGTGGACGTGGCGAACCAGGCGGTGAAGGTGTGGAAATACAATACCAGCACCAAGAATTATTCCGACCTCGACCGCGCGTTCATCTGCGCCACGGGCACGAAGAAATATCCCTCGCCGCTGGGCACGTTCACCCTCTCCGGCCGCCGTGCGGCGCACTGCAAGTTCCCCACCTGGGGCGGCGGAGAAGCCCGCTGGTGGACGAAGATCACCGACGAGATCGCGTTCCACAGTGTGCTTTACAGCGACAGCGGCAACGACATGACGCTGAAAGTTTCCTCCTTTAAGGGCCTGGGCAACCGCGGCTCCCACGGCTGCATCCGCCTGACGGTGGCCGACGCCAAATGGATTTATGAAAACGCCAAGGCGGGGATGCAGGTCTGGATTCACGACGACGCGAAGGCCGACCCCGAACTGAAAGCCATCGTGAAGCCCGGCGCGCTGAACGAAAAGACGATGATGCCCTACATCACGCCCCCGCCGCCGGAAGAATACTGGTACGATGCCAACGTCATTCCCGAGCAGGCGAGGAACGGCGGCATGACGAAAAAATCCGTCGGCGAGGCTGTGTACTGGCTGCAAATGTCGCTGCGTGAACTGGGCTATTATCAGGGAGCGCCGACCGGCCAGATGCTGGACGGCACGATGCAGGCCCTGTGGAGCTATCAGAAAGCCAAGGGTTTCTCCATCAGCGACACGGTGGAAAAGCAGGTGGTGGAGGCCATCGCCCGCGACGTGCGGCAGATTTACGCCACGCCCGCCCCGGCGCTGCTCTACACCCTGCCCCCCGCAACGGATACGCCCGCTGCGGAAACGGCCCCGCAAGTGACGGAATAAAGGTAATTGTTCAGTCGCTTACCGCAGAAGAACTTCATGCCAGAGAGGAGTTAGGAGAGAGGAGATGAAAAAATGACCATATTGTATCGGACGCTGTCAATCTTCTATCTCCTAACTCCTATCTCCTATCTGATTGATCGTGCTCTTTCAAAGTGCCACTCAACAGATAAAAGAATAAAGCCGCTGCGTTTGCTTTGCTGCCGCAGCGGCTTTTCTTTTGGGATTATGCTTCCTCAAACACGATCTGTTCCCCATCCATGCGCATGTTCACCGTGCCGCCCAAATGGATTTCCCCGGCGATCAGCTTTTCGCTGAGGGAATCCTCGATGGTGCGCTGAATGATCCGGCGCAGGGGCCGCGCGCCGTACTGCGGGTCGAAGCCCGCCTGGGCCAGATGCGCCACCACGTCGTCGCCGTAGGTGAGCGCAATGTCCCGCTCCTGCAAGCGTTTGGCCACCTGGCCCAGCATGAGGGACGCGATGGCCTCGATATCCTTCTGCTCCAATTTATGGAACACGATGATTTCGTCCACGCGGTTCAGGAACTCCGGCCGGAACACGGACTTGATATCCATCAGCACCCGTTCCCGCATCCGCTCGTAGTCCATGGCGTCGGCCATGCCCGCGCCAAAGCCCAGGCTGGTGCGCTGGGCGGACTGGGCGCCCGCGTTGCTGGTCATGACGATCACGCAGTTTTTGAAGCTGACCACCCGGCCCATGTTGTCGGTCAGGCGGCCGTCCTCTAAAATCTGCAAAAGGATGTTGAACACATCGGGATGCGCCTTTTCGATTTCGTCAAACAGCACCACGGAATAGGGCTTGCGCCGCACGGCCTCGGTCAGCTGGCCGCCCTCGTCGTAGCCCACGTAGCCGGGCGGGGAACCCACCATGCGGCTGACCGTGTGCTTCTCCATGTACTCGGACATGTCCAGGCGGATGAGCGCGTTTTCGTCCCCGAACATGGCTTCGCCTAAAGCGCGGCAGAGTTCCGTCTTGCCCACGCCGGTGGGGCCCAGGAAAATGAAGCTGCCGATGGGGCGCTTGGGGTCTTTGAGGCCCGCCCGCGCCCGGCGGATGGCCCGGCTCACGGCGGCGACGGCTTCGCCCTGGCCGATGACACGTTTGTGAAGCAGGTCTTCCAAATGCAACAGGCGTTCGGATTCTTCCTCGGTCATCTTCTTCACCGGGATGCCCGTCCACCCCGCCACGACCTGGGCGATTTCTTCCTCGCCCACGGTGTCCTTGGCGGTCGTCTTTTTCTGCTCCCAGGCGGCGCGCTTCTCCTCGATCTCGGCGCGGAGGGTGTGCTCCTCGTCCCGGAGGGCGGCGGCCTTCTCATAGTCCTGCTTGTCGATGGCTTCCCGCTTTTCCCGCAGCACGCCTTCCAGCTTCTTTTCCTGGGCCTTCATGTCCGGCGGCGCGGTGAAGGATTGGATGCGCACGCGGGAGGCGGCTTCGTCCATGAGGTCGATGGCCTTGTCGGGCTGGAAGCGGTCGGCGATGTAGCGGTTGGAGAGCTTCACCGCGGCCTCCAGCGCTTCGTCGGTGATGCGCACCTTGTGGTGGGCTTCGTACTTGTCCCGCAGGCCCTTCATGATAGCGATGGTTTCTTCCTCGCTGGGCTCGTTCACGGTCACGGGCTGGAAGCGCCGGGCCAGGGCCGCGTCCTTTTCAATGTTCTTGCGGTACTCGTCCAGCGTGGTCGCGCCGACGCACTGGATTTCGCCCCGGGCCAGGGCGGGCTTTAAGATGTTCGCCGCGTCCATGGAGCCTTCGGCCCGGCCCGCGCCGATGATGTTTTGCAGTTCGTCGATGAACAGGATCACATCGCCGCGCTTTTTCACCTCGTCCAGGGTGTTCTTTAAGCGCTCCTCAAATTCGCCCCGGTACTTGCTGCCCGCCACCATGGCCCCCATGTCCAGCGACACGATCTTTTTGTCCGTCAGCGTTTCGGGCACAGCGCCCTGGATGATTTTCTGGGCTAAGCCTTCCGCCACGGCGGACTTGCCCACGCCGGGTTCGCCGATCAGAACAGGATTGTTTTTCGTGCGGCGGGACAGGATCTGCACGATGCGCTCGATCTCGTTCTGCCGCCCGATCACCGGGTCAAGCTCGCCCTTCTCGGCGGCTTCGGTCAAATCCCGCCCGTACTTTTTCAGGAAGGATTCGCCGTCGCTTTTCTGGGAAGCGCTCTCGGCTTTGTTTTGCCCCAGCGTTTCCCGCACGCTCTTTTTCAGCTTTTCGATATCGCAGCCCATGCTGGTGAGCACGCGCATGGCCACGCTCTCGTCGTCGCTGAGCAGCGCCAGCCAGAAGTGGCCCGCCGTCACATAGGGCTGGCCCAAACGCTGGGCTTCCCGGATGCTGGTTTCCAGCAGCTTTTTCACGCGGGGCGTCAGCTCCAATTGGGTGGGCGTATGGTCGCCGGGCGTGGTGATCTGCTTCACGGCCTCGACGACCGTCTCCGGGATCACATTGTCCGGCAGGGCGGGAGCGTCGGAACGGGCTTCTTTGAGCAGCCCGATCAAAAAGTGTTCGCTGCCCACATAGCTGTGGCTCATGTCCACGGCGGTTTTCTGGGCGGCTGCGATCACGCGCTGCGCCCGTTCGTTAAATCTTCCGAAAATTGGCATTCTATGGTTTTCCTCCAGATGTTGTTGTTGCGCAGGATAGAGTACAGAGTGCAGAGTTCAGAGTACAGATGAATATACTTGATGAAAATAGGTCGAAATTGAAACAGCAAAATAATCTGTACTCTGCACTCTGTACTCTGAACTCTTACGGACAAAGCGCCTTCCTCACCAGTTCGCTCCGATACGCGTCCTGATCCTTATCGTTCAGGGCGGTGCCTGCCGCTTTTTGAACGTGAGCGGGCTGGGCGGCGGTGAGCAGGGCGTCGCAGGTTTCCAGCGTTACCGGCAGCTTTTGCAGCGCCGCGCCGAGACGCAGGTTCGACCAGTGCACCATAAATTCCTTCACCGGCATCCGGCGGGCATTGGTGAGCAGGCCGTAGGCACGGAACAATTGATCCTCAAACCCAACCGGGTCTTTGTCCTGGGCCTTTTGCCGGTACACGTTTTCCAGTTCCGCGATTTGCCGGGCGGTGGCGGTCACGGCCTCGATGATTTCCTTCTCCGTGCGGCCGAGCGTCACCTGGTTGCTGAGCTGGTACAGGTTGCCCTGGGCTTCGCTGCCCTCGCCGTATATGCCGCGCAGGGTCAGGCCCAGCTTGGCGGCCAGTTGGTTGACCTTCCCCATCTGTTTCAGCGCCGTCAGCATGGGCAGATGCAGCATCATGGAGGCCCGCAGGCCCGTGCCAGCGTTGGTGGGGCAGGCGGTGAGATACCCCCACTGCCGGTCGAAAGCGAAGGCAAGCTGCTCCTGCAAAAGATCGTCGATGGAAAAAGCGCCGTCCGCCGCGTCGCCCAGGTTTTCCCCGGCGGAGAAGCCCTGGATGCGCAGGTGGTCTTCCTCGTTCATCATCACGGCGATTTTTTCATCCCCGCGAATCAGCACCGCGCCGGTCTCCTCATGCTCCATGAGGTCGGGGCTGATGAGGTGCGCTTCCATGAGCGCGCGTTTTTCATTGGCTTCCATGTCCTTGAGGGGCAGGAAGGTGTACGCCTGGGGGAGGGCGCGCAGGGCGTCCAGCGTTCTTTGCACGCATTCCTCGCTCTGGGCGGGGCTCATCTTGTTCCGAAAGGGCAAATCCTCATAGTTCCGGGCCAGCCGCACCCGGGAGGAGACGACGATTTCGCTCATGCTTTCGCCTCCCGCGCGGGCGTCATGGCCCGCAGTTCATCCCGCAGGCGGGCGGCTTCCTCAAAGTTTTCCTGCGCTACCGCCGCTTCCATCAGCGTGCGCAGTTCTTCCATGCGGGTTTGCCGCGCCTGCTCCTCTTCGCTGACCGGCGGCCTGCGGCCCGCGTGCTGCGTGCGGCCCTGCACCCGGGTGATGACGGGCTCCAGTTCCCTGCGGAACGCCTGGTAGCAGGCGGCGCAGCCGAGCATCCCGGTTTTCTGGAATTCGGCGTAGGTTTCCCCACACTGGGGGCAGGTGATGTCCGGCGTTTCCTCGTCCGGCTCCTGGAGCTTTCCGGCCATGGTGGACAAAATCGCCGCCAGCACGGCCTGCAAATCACCGGACTGATATTTTTTCAGGCACGCCCGGCACAGATGCCGGGTGGCGGACGAACCGTTGACCACGGTGGTCACGAGTACCTCCGCCTGGTTTTTTCCGCATTCTTCGCAGAGCATAAAAGACCTCCTCGTATACGATCAAGTTCCAAGTTTTAAGTTCTAAGCTTGATATTGATAGAAACGAAATCAATCGTGAACAGTAAATGAACCTTAGAACTTGGAACTTAGAACTCCTCACAGACTTGTCGGCTGACAAAATGTCTTATGGCGCATCCCATATTATGCGCCGGGAACGCGCCGGGTACATCGGCAAAATCAGCCGTTTTCCCGCTGCGTGGCCCGCTGCTGCATGATGGACAGCAGCATACACTTGAAAATTTTAGCGCGCAGATTATCCTTCATCGCCTCCGGCATCGGCGCGGAAAGCGCCTGGGGCGAAAGCGCCGCGGACATGAGTTGGGCTTCCTGGGGCGTGACGACCTTCCGCTCTGCCAATTGGGAGCACAGCACCTGGGCGCTCTGCGCGTCCAGGCTGTCGCCCACGCGCTCGCGCAGCAGATAATTCAGATGGTCGCCGCTGCTCTGGCAAACGCGCACGATGCGGATGAACCCGCCGCCGCCCCGCTGGGAGGAGGTGACGTAGCCGTGGTCGGGCGTAAAGCGCGTGGCCAATACATAGTTGATTTGGGACGGAGCGCAGTGGAAATACTCCGCCAGTTCGTTTCGTTTCAGCTCCACCTCGGGCGTGTCCTCCTGAATCATGGCCTTGATGAAGCTTTCGATGGTATCGCTTAATCGCATAAATGATCCCTCCAAAGAAATTGTCTTTCTTTGACCTTTTGAGTATATCACAGAAAAAGGAATCATGCAAGGATTTTTTCTGTAAATTCTGTCGAAGGGACGCAAAAAACGCGCGGGGTGCCGCCGCGCGTTTTTTGTGAAGGGATTAGGGAATAGGGAGTAGGGATTAGAGAATAGCGATTACTCCGGCTGTCATCCCGACTGGAGCGGAACGGGAGTGGAGCGGAATGGAGGGACCTGGGAGAAATGCATTCGTCCAAGCAACATTTAATCCAACTATGAGGTCCCTCGACTGCGGCTCGCGTCCCGCTCGCCTTCGCTCGGGATGACAACCATGTGGCTTGCACTCTTTTAACTACTCCCTACTCCCTACTCCCTACTCCCTATTCCCTAATCCCTAATCCCTTACCTCCTTACGCCTGTCTGCCGATGGTCGCCTTGATGCGGCGCACGCCGGCAGAGGAGGATTCTTCCTTCTGAATCTTGAAGGAAACCAGGTCGCCGGTATTGGAGGCGTGGGGGCCGCCGCAGATTTCCTTGGAATACTGGCCCATGGTGTACACCTTCACGCGCTCGCCGTACTTGCTCTCGAACAGGCCCATGGCGCCCTGCGCCTTGGCTTCGGCCACGGTCATTTCTTCCATGGTCACGGGCACCTTGGCGTCGATGGC